>JBLIOG010000263.1:0-5686 GCA_047639625.1 Gammaproteobacteria bacterium | reverse complement strand
CATCACTTACAACTTCACGTATTTTTCTTTTTACAAAATCAGCAGCGATTTTATTAAATTCAGGATTAAATCCAAGATCGCTAAAACCCTCGAGGAAAGCTAGACCACCATACTGCCAACGCCATTCAAAGTCGGCGATCATTTCTTCCCGCGTCGAATTGGCTGCCAGTTTCTGGGGTTTTAAAAAGGCAACCCCACGAGGCGTTTCTTTGGCTCGCGCTCTGAGCCCGGCATAATCGGACTTTATCTGCTTGACCACAGCAGGATCGAGTGGCCGGTTATGGCCTGGTATCGAATAGTTAGCGGTTCGTTGAAATACGGTCAGCGAATCAGCCTGCTCCGCCACCACTGGAATTAACTGGATTGCAGATGAACCGCTACCGATGACACCGACCCGTCGGTCGTTAAAGTCTATGGGGTGATGCGGCCATTCAGCTGAGTGATAAATATTGCCCCTGAAGGATTCCAACCCTTCTAGTTTTGGCCAATTGGGCTTAGACAAACAACCAGTAGCCAATACCAGAAATCGTGAAGTGACGCTGTCTCCCTGATCTGTATCAGTCGTCCAGGTATTATCGTCTTCGTCAAATATCGTGGATCTAACATCGGTATTGAGCTGAATGTCATCACGTAGATTAAATCGGTCTGCTACATGCTCGGCGTATCGTAAAATTTCTGATTGCGCAGAATAACGCTCGGTCCATACCCATTCCTGTTGTAATTCCTCGGAAAACTGAAACGAATACTGCATGCTCTCAATGTCGCATCTTGCACCCGGATATCGATTCCAGTACCAGGTTCCGCCGATCCCGGCTCCTCGCTCCAACACCTTTACTGACAGCCCGAGTTCACGTAGTTGATGCAATAGATACAATCCGGAAAATCCGGCCCCGACAACTACGACGTCAAAATATGTCTTTGCTGGTTTTATCATTATATTTTAAAAGGATAATGTTGATCGACAGATAATCTGACGGTACAGGCTGAAACTGCCTTAGTAAATAAAATACAGCCTTCATATCCAATAAAAAGGGCAATAATTTTTCAGACCCTATTTTCCGATAATTGATAGAATATAGACTCCCAATAGACTTTATTGATGAACTTGAAATTGACTACTATGCTACCACAGCATATTTCCTGAGAAACATATGAAGGATTTTGATAAATCCAATTCGCTCCTACTGGATGAAATCCAGACATTACAATTCGAATTGGCCTCTAGTAAATTGACCGCCGTCAAGCGCACCTCAGAACTCTATAAGAGTGAAGAAAGGTTTTCGTTGGCAATGCGCGGGGCCAATGACGGACTCTGGGACTGGTGTCTTGAATCGGGTGACGTTTACTATTCTCCACGCTGGAAAAACATGCTGGGTTATGACGCTGATCAGCTCGACGACACGATTGAAACCTGGGTTAGTATGGTTCATCCCGATGATAAAGACTGGGTGCTTGGCAAGGTTCAAGATTATATTGAAGACCGCGTCCAATGCTTTGAAGTAGAAATGCGAATGCGCCATAAAGATGGCCACGAAATTTACGTACTTTCACGGGCATTTCTCGTCAATCGCAAAAGTGACAATAAGCCGGTTCGCCTGGTCGGCACTCACGTTAACATTACGGAACGCAAGCGTGTAGAAAAGTTTGATGAGATACATACCGATATTCTGGAAATGATTGCACGAGGTTATCCAGCCGTATCAATTTATGATGCAATTGCTTTAATGTATGAAGAACGACATCCGGGTATGCGCTGCTCAATACTGGAATTGCACGGCAACATCCTTCTGCACGGCGGAGCACCGAGTTTGCCGAAGGCCTATTGTGATGCCGTTCATGGCCTGAAATTTGGACCCGATGTGGGTTCTTGCGGTGCATCCACATACAGCGAAGAACGAGTCATCGTTGAAAACATAGAAACCGATAGTAAATGGGCAAATCTCAAACATCTTGCGCTACCGCATGGGATGCGGTGTTGTTGGTCTGAACCCATTAAAAATTCTTACGGTGACATCCTGGGTGCGTTTGGAATGTATTACGACCATCCTGCATTGCCAGACGATGAAGAACTACATGATCTTAAATCTGCCGGCCGACTGGCCGGAATCGTCATGGAACGCGATCACAATCAAAAGCGCATCCGTGAACTGGCTTTTACCGATGAGTTGACGGAACTGGCCAACCGAAGGCATTTTTATCAACACCTCGAATCACTCATTCAATCATCCGTCGGACGAAAAAGTCGTTTTACACTCCTGTATCTTGATCTCGATAATTTCAAAGCAGTCAATGATAGCCACGGCCACGATGCAGGCGATTCACTACTCCAAATTATTGCAAAGTGTCTTAAAGAAACTTGCCATGACACCGACTTTGTCGCACGCCTAAGTGGTGATGAATTTTGTATTCTGATAGAAAATGGCAACAACAAATATGCAGCAAAACTTGCCCAGCGTTGTCTCGAAGCCGTATCCCTGCCTGTCGAACTATTTGGCCGAAAACATACTCCCGCTTGCAGTATTGGAATCGCTAGCTTTCCTGAAGATGGAGATAGTCTAACTTCAATCATAAATCTAGCCGATATATCTCTCTATGCGGCAAAAGAAAACGGCAAGAATCAATACGTCTTTTATGATCCGGAACTGACCCGAATGGCGGAATACCGCTTCCAGGTTGAACAATTCCTGCGGAGCGCCATTAAAAATAATGAATTATCACTCGTCTATCAACCACAGGTCGACACCACAACCGGAAAGATCTTCGGTGTTGAAGCTCTGGCGCGTTGGAAGCATCCTTTACTGGGTCAAATTTCGCCGATTGAATTTATTGCTACAGCCGAAAAAATCGGCATGATTAAACCTTTGACTGAATGGGTTTTAAATAAAGCCTGCCGACAGGCCGTGGCCTGGCAACAAGCTGGACTGCCAGCTATACAAATGGCTGTTAACATTTCACCTCTTCATTTTCTGGATAAAGAAATTGTCTCGTTGATTAAACGTACTCTATATGAAACAGGCATAGATCCAACCAAACTGGAGCTGGAAGTAACCGAAGGTGCCATCCAGACTGATCAACGAAACCTGTCTATTTTTAAAGATTTAAAAGCGCAGGGAATCCAGCTCGCCATAGACGATTTTGGAACCGGTTATTCATCGTTTGCTTCATTGAAACACCTGACGGTGGATTGCCTGAAGATCGACAAATATTTTGTTGACGACTTGATCGGAGACAAGGATGCGCAAACCCTCGTGGCTTCGATGATAGACATAGGTCAAAAGCTGTCCCACACAATTATCGCCGAAGGTATTGAGTCGAAAGAACAGCTAGCGATCATTAAGGGTATGGGTTGTGAAATGATGCAAGGCTATTTTTTCAGTAAAC
Organism: Gammaproteobacteria bacterium; assembly: GCA_047639625.1. Lineage (GTDB taxonomy): Bacteria > Pseudomonadota > Gammaproteobacteria. The sequence continues at coordinate 2,305 of JBLIOG010000263.1, read as the reverse complement.
CTGTCGATGCCGAGTCTATTTCTGCACTAATGATTGGTCAATCCATTCATTAATCAAATGCGTTACCTTTGACTTCAGACTTGAAAGCAGACACAAATAAGAAAAACCACTCAAACTTGCAGTTGTCCCCTAAATTTGGATTTTTGTCATTCAACGGTTAAAAATCGTTTACAGCGCGATTTAATCGCTCGATAATTCCCTTATCTATTTGTCAGACAAATCGCCTGTTAATCCCGTGAACTTCGAAACAATCAATTTATCCATTGAAGGCCCTGTCGGCGTTATTACATTGAACCGACCGGACAAACTTAATGCCATTAATGGTGCAATGCTGCATGAACTAGGATTGGCGCTCGATCAGCTTGAGCAGGATGATCAAATTTACAGCATTGTCCTCAATGGCAAAGGGCGCGCTTTTTGTGCGGGCTTCGATCTCCAGGCAGGCAGCGAAGCCAATCGACAGGGAGAAGATGAATGGCGTCAGGCACTTGAAACTGATCTCAAAGTTATCATGCGCTTCTGGCATTGCCCAAAACCCACTATAGCTGCCGTCCATGGTTATGTATTAGCAGGGGGATTCGAACTGGCACTGGCCTGTGACATGACTGTTTGTGAAAGTAATGCGTTATTCGGTGAACCCGAACTTCGATTCGGCAGTAGCATTGTTGCATTGCTTCTACCCTGGTACACCAATCCGAAACGCGCCAAAAAAGTGTTACTGACCGGACAGGATCGTATGCCGGCGGAAGAAGCCTTGATTTGCGGAATTGTGAATGAAATCGTGAGTGAAGGTGACGCTTATGAGTGTGGAATTGCGCTGGCTCGTGAAGTCGCCTTGATGGATCCTGACTCAGTCCGCATGACCAAGCAGGCAATTAATCAGACCTACGAAATCATGGGACTTGGGCGAGCCTTACAAATGGGTGTAGACACCTCGGTCAAAATTGAAACATTGGAAACTGAATTGCGCCGTCAATTCAATCAGGTGCTGCGCGATGAGGGATTAAAAGCCGCTATCGCGTGGCGTGAAAAACGGATAGATAACATCTAAATAGCGGATATCGATCGTACTCAATGAGCCATAAACTTGATTCCTTACTAAAACCAGCTTCTGTCGCGCTCGTCGGTGCGTCGGAACGCAATTCCAGCCCAGGCCGAGTGCTCGCTGAAATGGTTATTCAGTCTAAATTCGCGGGTGATATTTACCCGATCAATCCCGGCTACCCGTCAATTCTTGGTAAACCCTGTTATGCCAACCTTGACGCACTACCCAAAAAAGTCGATCACGTCATTATTGCACTCGGGGTCGAAAAATTAGAAGTATCGCTAGAAGCAGCCATTCAACACGGCGCTAAAGCAGCCACTATTTTTTCCGCTACAACATTGGAAAAAGATATAGAACCTAATCTGTTAAAACGCCTGACTATGATGGCTAAAGTGGCGGGCATTGCGATTTGTGGTGCGAACGGTATGGGTTTTTACAACATCCCGCACAATCTATATGCCGGAATGTTTCAACGACCTGAGATTATTAATCGCGGTGGGATAAGCCATATTGCACAATCTGGAACAGCCTTTGCTACCCTGGCACACAATGGCTGTCGATTGGGTTTTAACCTCTGTGTTTCCAGTGGTAATGAAATGACAACCACTGTTGCGGATTACATTGACTGGAGTCTCGAACAGCCCGACACCCGAGTCATCAGCCTGTTCCTTGAAACCGTTCGAGATCCACAAGCTTTCATAAATGTTCTTGCTAAAGCCAGGCAAAAACAAATTCCAATTATTGCCTTGAAAATAGGAAAGACGCCGCTTTCTGCAAAAATGGCTATTAGCCACACCGGTGCAATTGCGGGGAACCACGCCGCATTCGAGGCATTGTTTAAGCGCTACGGTGTCATCGAAGTGCAGGACTTTGATGAGCTTTCAGCAACCTTGACCCTACTACAATACGGCCAATCTACTCACGAAGGTGAGTTTGCCGCTGTATTCGAATCCGGTGGGTTACGCGAAATGATGGTTGACCTCGCGCATGAACTTGGACTCGAATTTGCGACACTTGAGGCGACCACTCAAGCCGAAATCAGCCTACATCTCGATCCCGGCCTCAAGCCCGAAAATCCATTGGATGCCTGGGGTTCACATCACCGTTTCGAGGAACGTTTCAAGGCTTGTTTAAAAGCACTTATGCAAGACCCGAATGTGGCGGGTGGTGCTTTTTTCAGTACCTTTCGTGATGACTACTTCCTGCACGAAGCCATATATCGGGTGGTAGATTCTGTCAGCCGTGAGGTAGACAAGCCCA
>JBLIOG010000262.1:0-5696 GCA_047639625.1 Gammaproteobacteria bacterium | reverse complement strand
CAAGGCATGATTTTGCAGGATCAAATCATTACGATGATTGGCAAGCTTGAGTTGTTGAATGCTGGAAGCGGTCCGATTTGAGTCAGCACCGCTACGAGGTCTTCGCAAAACCAGATCTACGTAACTGTGTAAATACCTCGATAACCCTACTGTTATCTTTCCTTCAAGTTCGTATAGAACTTTTTGCGCATCAATGCTTACCGACTGATCTAAGTCCAGAGCGTCGGGGAGCGTGATGTCTACCGGATTGTTGTCAAATTCATTTTCGATATTTGAGATGTTAAACTGGAGCTCAAAGTCTTCGATTTGGTTGATATGATTGTCGATGGAGGAATATTCGGGGCCAAAGATTTGTCCACCTCGAATCCAGACAGGAATGGTTTCTTCCAAATCCATGCCAGGTTGTCGCCATGCCGTGTGGATGAGCAATTGGTAGCGATTGGACTCGGTTATCTTTGCTACGGTATCGGTTAGTCGCAATTCATCTGATGGCACTATCTGATACTGCCATTCAAGACCTTCATTGACACTTGTACTTGATGAGATATCAAATACCTGGGCTGGAACAGAGGGGGAGCTAGTCGGAATATTGAACTCTCGACTATGAGGTCCCTTGATGTTCTTGAAAACCAAAATTTCAATATCATAATACTTTTGTTCAGGTGCCTCTGCGGTCGTATCCTGAGCGGACACGGCCGTAAACAGGACCATAATAATTAAGAGAGATATAAGGAACTTCATGGCGATGTTGGAGATAGCTCGGAAATTAAAGTTTCAGTTTGTTTAAATCGGGACTCCAGTTCATCACTTTGACAGCTAAAGCGCAAGGTCTGTTTACCATCAAAACCGTATACACTGGGACGTGATTGAATCAGTTGAATGATTTTCATCGGGTCTACTTTTGGCTTTTCATTAAAGACCATTTTCCCCTGGCTTTCACTGACCACAATTTTATTGATGCCGAGTTCTCTGGTTGCCAGTTTAATGCTGGTAACTCTAAACAGATTCTTCAAAGGATCGGGTAATATACCGAATCGATCAATCAACTCGACTTGAAGTTCTCTGAGCGCCGCATTATTAACAGCCGAAGCGATTCTTTTGTATTCAACGAGTCGCGAATGTATATCGGCGATATAGTTTTCTGGTATCAGCGCAGGGCTTTGAAAGTCGACTTCCGATGCCCGCATTAAGGGTTCATCGAGATTAAACTCATTTCCGGCCTTTAATGATTTTACCGTTCGATCGAGCAATTCGGCATAAAGGGTAAATCCGATTTCTGTTATTTGCCCACTTTGACCTTCTCCGAGAATTTCTCCAGCACCGCGTATTTCGAGATCATGGGTGGCTAAAGTAAATCCGACACCTAAATCTTCGAGTGATTCGATTGCTTCCAGTCGTTTACGAGCATCGCTGGTCATCGACTTTTCAGGCGGGACAATTAAATAGGCATAGGCCTTGTGATGCGACCGACCGACCCGTCCTCGGATCTGATGCAATTGGGCCAGTCCCAGTTTATCAGCCCGATTAATGAAAATGGTGTTTGCTGTTGGAACATCGATGCCGCTTTCGATAATGGTCGTACAAACTAGCAAATTACATCGATGATGGTAAAAATCGAGCATGACATTTTCGAGTTCTTTTTCCTTCATTTGACCATGCACTATACCAATACGGGCATCAGGTACGAGGTTCTGCAAATCTTCTGCCATGTTTTCTATGGTCTTTACTTCGTTATGCAGAAAATAAACCTGACCACCTCGTTTTAATTCACGTTGACAACCTTCGACAATAGTTTCGTTATTCCATTGCGAAACGAAGGTTTTAATGGCCAGGCGCTGGATCGGTGGTGTCGCGATAATTGATAAATCCCTCATCCCCGAAAGAGACAGATTAAGCGTTCGAGGAATAGGCGTCGCGGTCATAGTTAATAGATCAACCTGGGCCCGAAGTGCCTTGAGCTTTTCTTTGTGGCGGACGCCAAATCTATGTTCTTCGTCGATGATAACCAGGCCAAGATCCTTGTACTTTATTTTTTCAGATAATAATTTGTGTGTACCTATAACAATATCAACACGGCCGTTCAATAATTCTGACAATGTTCCAGTCACTTCTTTCGCACTGGTGAAGCGCGTTAGTGACGCTATTCGGATGGGCCAATCAGCAAAGCGGTCAAGGAAATTCTGAAAATGCTGTTGGGCGAGGAGTGTAGTCGGCACCATTACAGCTACTTGCTTGCCTGAATTGGCGGCTATAAAAGCAGCCCGCATACTAACTTCGGTTTTTCCAAAACCAACATCACCGCAGACGATTCGATCCATCGGACGTGTCGACTGCATATCAGAAATGACTGATTGAATGGTCGTTTCCTGATCCGGCGTTTCCTCAAATGGAAATTGACCGGCGAATTGGTGATATTCATCCAGTGACAATCCGTGGGCAAAACCCTGAAGTGCTTCACGCCGAGCATGTACTTCAAGAAGTTCAACGGCGACGTCGCGAATTTTTTCCTGAGCTTTTTTCCTGACTTTTTGCCAATGATCACTACCCAGCCGGTGCAACGGCGCAGTATCTTCGTTAGCCCCGGAATATCGACTTATCAGGTGGAGCGATGATACGGGTACATAAAGTTTGTCTTCGTTGGCATATTCAATACACAGAAACTCGGTTTGAATACCAGACACGGTTAATGTTTTAAGCCCACGATATCGTCCGACACCGTGGTCTTCGTGGACGACGGGTGCACCGTCGCGTAAATCTGCCAGGCTATGAATGGATGACTCGGAGTCACGAGTCTTTTTGTATTTTCGCCTTCTTCGTTGATTGGCGCGTTCACCAAACAGTTGGCTTTCGGTAATAACAGCAATGCCGGGTTCTTCCAGCGTGAGTCCAGACTGTAAAGGTGTATCGGCAATAAAAATACGACTGGTTTCATTCGAAATGAAATCGCCCCAGTTGTGGACCTGTGTGGGCCTGAGTTGATGATGTTGTAGCACTTCACTCATAATTTCGCGGCGACCTGGGGAGTCAGCACTGAATAGAATTCGCTTAAAGTGAGTTCCATTGACAAACTTTAATAATGCACTCGCTGGGTCTTCACTTTGATTCTGGATGGTCAGTTGTGGAATGGCCTGGGTATGACAATTAATGCGACTGACATTTTCGTCACTATATTTGAAGGTATTAAATGACAGACAGTTGAAGCTTTCTAGTTGCTTTCGAGTTTCGTCAAAACTTAGATAAAGTGCCGAAGGTTTGAGAATAGGTCTTTGGATGTCGTAACGGCGGGCTTCATATCGATCATTAATCTGTTTGTAAAAAGATTCACCCACTGCGGTTGTGGCTTGATCAATAAAAAATCGGGTGTCTGATGGCAAATAATCAAATAAATTTGCGAGTTGATCATAAAAGAGAGGAAGATAATACTCGATACCGGGTGCTGCCAGACCATCGGATATATCGTTATATAAACTACATTGACTCGGGTCGGATTCAAATTGCTCTCGAAAGTTGTATCGAAATTTTCGGATACCAACTTCATCGAGCGGGAACTCTAGAGCGGGCAACAGACTTATTGCTTCGATTTTGTCGCTCGACCGTTGTGATTCAATATCAAAGCTTCGAATGCTTTCTACGTCATCATCAAAAAACTCGACTCGAAACGGTGCAAGACTACCCATTGGGAACAAGTCGAGAATTGAACCACGAAATGCCAGCTCTCCATGCTCTTCGACCTGCGACACAACCCTATAGCCGTCTTCAACCAGTTTTTTTCGAAGGGTGATAGGATCGACGCAATCTCCAGTTTTAAGGCTGAAAGACCTTTTTGATATGTAATCGGTCGGAGCTACTTTCTGCATCAAAGTACTAATTGGCAGAAGTAACAAACCTTCTTTCAGCGCTGACAGCTTTGCCAGACAATTAATACGTTCCGAAATGATGTCCTGATGTGGCGAGAAAAGGTCATAAGGTAATGTCTCTAAATCCGGGAATCGAATACTGAGAGGTTTTTTGTGACTAAAATAATTAATTTCACGTTGAAGCGTATCAACCTCGGCCATATCGGAACACACCAGAACCGATAAGCCACGATGCATTGCAATTTGTTCACTCAAAAACAGACTGCGACTTGAGCCATATAATTGACCAGCAAATCGAGCTTTCAGAGTAGTACTATTATCAAACGGAATTAGAGTTGCGGACATTTCGCCGGAGGGTTTACAGTCAAGCCGGCGATTGTACCTTGAGATATTCTAAAATAAAGGACTATAGTGAGTGCTATTATTTTAACTTGAAAAAGAGGGCCCATTGGGGCCCGAAATATAAGGAATACTCGACCGAATGACGTGGCCGGTTCGAATTAATGCAAAATTATGGCTTAACCGTATTGAGTCCCAGTATTTCCCAGCTTTGCATACCACCTCGGTACCATTTGATTTTGTGGGAAGGGTAACCAAATTTAAGCAGGTTTTTAATATTATTGGGTGATTGACCACACCACATTCCATTACAGAACATTACAAGAGTTTTAGCGTCGCTGTAATCCCAGAGCCCTTCCAGATTTTTAGCATTGAACTGATCTACCATGATTTCTCCGATGGATATTGGATCTGCGCCTTTTGCCTGATTTAGGCTGGTCCAGGGAATATTGACTGCACCTGGAATAGTACCTTTTGCGACCCAGTCAGGTGTTCTCGAATCAATCACTAGAATACTGTTATCACCGTCACTCATTCGCTTGATGTAATCAATGATTTCTATTTCACCAATGGTTTCGATGCCAGGTGCCAGTGTCGAAGGCTGGATACAAAAAGGTGGACATTTTCTCGAGGTCTTTGCAAAAGAAGGTTTAACCGTATTACTCTGGTTCTGATTTCGCATGATATCGACGTTTTGGCCATTGTGCTTAATGGTTACGCTAGCGATGTCAGGGGTTATATTTACGGCCGCCTGGACAATGGATATGGCACCAAGGGTAATGAATGCGCAGGTGGCGTTGAGTATTAACTTCTTGATCATGATTTTATTTCCTCCAGGGTAGATTTCATTTGTATGATTTCTGATTAAATATAATGACGTTTGAAAAGCTGTATATTAATCGCAATCCGGTTCTTCTTCTTCGACCGGTTCTTTACTTTGATCGGTCGAATCATCCGTCGAACCTGTCGATGTTTCCTGACAAGCTAACGTATTTTTAAATATAATTAATGAGGTGTTATCCGATAAATTTGCGACGGATACAGGCAACTGCAATAGCAAGAATAAAAACGCCAGTGTTTGGAAAATGAAACTGTTCCGAGATATAAAACGATTTTTATTAGCCATAGTAATATTAGGTTATTATTGATCCTTAATATGTACACTGAGTCTACGGTAAACAAGCAGTCAGGTATCTATTCCTATCGGTTCGGTAGAATACCCCCACCGGTATAACGCATTAGTTTAACTGTTGGGGCATGATTATAGTTTCCAGGTCCAGTGTATGGAGCACTGTTTGATATTCGAAGTAGACACGAAAGCTCCCGTAAATCCATTCGCTGATTGGGGGTTCTCCAATCGGATCAATTCTCTGCTCCGGTTCTCCGAAATCGGCTAGCACATCAACCATACTCGTGCCACGTTTCGGTACAACCTGTTTGCTATTCGTTTCAGAATGTCCCGGTATGGCCAGGTTCTGCGCATTCACTGGGAAAGACACA
>JBLIOG010000261.1:0-5696 GCA_047639625.1 Gammaproteobacteria bacterium | reverse complement strand
AGAAACAGGACATGGCGATATAGGGCCATTTAGACTGGATAGCAGCAACAGCACGGTAAAAATCATGGTTTACAAAACCGTAATCAGTGATGTAGGTATCAAGCTAGTTGTCCCTGATGGTGGTGCGTTACCAGAGCTTAAAGTGGCAAACACCGTGGTTAGTGAGTGGGAAGAGTTAACCTTTGATTTCTCTGCCTATGTGGGTGTAGCGGTATACGGAAGCTCGGATATAGACCAGATAGTGGTATTCCCTGACTTCAATGCAAGAGCGGGAGAAACAATAAGCTATTTTGATAATATTTCCTTTGGTCCCTAGCCGATAAGGGAACCGCTGGTGGGCAGCGACTTAGCGTGAGTTTGACTTACTCAAACTTTATGCTGGGTCGCTGACCGTCAGTTTAAGGGAGCCCCACATTGACTGGTAATTCTCATCAATCTGAATGAGTTGGGTTTATTATGATTTAAAGAAATCCACCCGGTTTGAGACATATAAAAACTATGTTCCCAAACTATTGGTTCCAATAATTCAGAACTTCCGTCGCTTATTCGACATCAAGCATGCTGGAAATACCCGAAATTTTATACTAACTAGCCAAATCTCCATTTATTTAAATACCGACATAAACTCTAGAGATTATCCCCTGCTTGCCTGTTTTGTATCAATGACAGATACACCGTCACAGGTTTTACCATTGCCCATCGTTTTTCGGATCACACCGTCCGTGATTTTAAGGCCATTGAAGGTTTAATCCCGCTAGATGTTCGATAGAAATGTGCGGCCCACGACTACCGCCGTAAAGCTTCATTCGACTCGCATGTCGAACCGTCGTTACTCTCAATTTGGAAGAACATCAACAGGTTGTTTAATACGGACGCCTCTTTACCCATCGACAAACTGGCGGTCGTAGTTTCTTTAACCAGTACCGATTTTTGTTGAGCCATATCACCCGATTTATTGACCAGTTTCCGACCTTCTTCGATTTTTGTTACGTCGTTTTGAATGAGCGCTTTAATTTCCTTCGTGGCAGTTGTACTGCGCCCTGCAAGATTACGAACTTCAGCGACTACAACTGAAGCATTCAGGGCAGCAAATTAGTCTGGAAGGCGATTTCTTCAATATAGAGTAATTATGCTTGCAATTTGATGGCTCGACTCGCCGATGCCAACCATCGCTTCAATGGCCAGACCAACGACAGCACCCCCATCTTTCGCCTTGTCTCGAGCAGCATCTGCCTACTGTTTGGCCTGTTCCGCATTAACTTTGATACTAGAGGTCAATTCCTCCATGCCCGATGCGGTTTGGTCCAGCAAGCTGGCCCGTTGTTCCGTACGGTGACTCAGCGTTGAATTGCCATCAGAAATTTCAAGGGCTCCTGAGGAAAGTGTCTTAGCGCCTCTTTTGATTTCTCCAATAACTGTCTTAAATTTGGCCTGTGTTTCACTCGCATTATTTTTTAATTGTTCGAAAGAGCCCTGATAATCTACTTCAACGGTTGCAGTCAGTTTTCCCTGAGACATGGCTCCGAGCACACGGACACTGTCGTTAACAACATTTTCAGAAACTTCCAACAGATCATTGACCCCCGACACTAAGTGTTTCGAAGAATCCGTTTTTGCCATCCAGGCCGATTCGCTCTGATAAATTGCCGATTTGGCTGCATTCACAATACCGGCAACTTCGGACTCAACGTTGATTTCCTGAGTTCGATCTATCCATTCACCTACGGTTCCAATTCGCTCACCATCATTGTTGTTAACCACACTTGAAATGACCTTGAAGCTACAACTGCTGATTTTGAATTCCGCGGATCGAGTTAGTTCTGGTTGGTCGATCAACTCCGCACGTGTAGCTTCCACTTGAGTAACATATTGTTCAATGCGCGCATATTTTATTCAGTATTTTTGTATCGATCTCGACGAGCGGCATTAGAATCGGTACGCAATAATTGAATCCAGAACGTATGGATCTATTGAGGAATGCTTCGTTTAGATATTTTCCTTTTTAGTTCTAGGATGTTAGGCTGCCATTTCCACCCTTTTTTCGCAGATCCAACGTGGTTGTTATGTTGAGCTCTAAAAAAATTGACCGTATATTTGCAAAAATCATTCAATCCGAGTTTTGATGTTTGGGTTGACGCATCAGTAATTATGATCAAATGTATTCAGTAAGAAAGTTATTCACCAGTGATTATTTCTATTTGGAGACCTTTTTTCAGGATCACGCATCGAGGTAGTCATGAAGCAGAATTCGAAATATCAGGATCAGGCAGAAGCTGGAAATTTAACCCGTCAGTTAATGGCAATGGGCAAAGCGCTGGATCAGTATTTAAAATTTGAACATCCTGATGCTATTTTGACGGCACCGGAATGGAAAGCGAAACTGGAAAGTTCCTTGCCTGATAAAGGTATTGGGATTGATCAATTAGTTGGTGAAATAAATCAATATTTGATCCCGAATGGTGCGCAGATTCCTTATGCAGGATGCACAGCTTATATTACTACCGGCGCAACTTCAGCAGGCGTATTGGCAACTTTAGCAGGAACCGTTGCTGCGCCACAACGTTTCAGTTTGACAGCATTTAACTATCTCGAAGAATTGTCGTTGGACTGGATGGCCGAATTATTTGATTTGCCTGAGGGTATGAAAGGTTTGTACTCAAGTGGCGGTTCAGTCGCCAATCTGGTTGCACTCGGTGCGGCCCGTCAACAGGCCTTCGAAAAACTGGGTATCGATCCAGCACAGGATGGTATAAATAAAAAGGCCATTATTTTCGCGACGGATGCCAGTCATCACACTATTCATCGAGCCGCTGCTGTATTGGGTCTGGGCCGAAAGGCTATAATTACCATAGAGGCAGATTCCTCTGGCCGAATGCTCATCGATTCTCTAATCGAGCAGCTTGATACCCACCTTCAAGACGATGTGGTTCCGGTTGCGATTGTTGCCAATGCGGGAGTTACCAGTACAGGTGCAGTCGATCCACTGCGCGAAATAGGCGAACTAGCCCGGAAACATTCGATCTGGTTTCATGTCGATGGGGCTTACGGATTGCCCGGAGTTCTTGACCCCTCGGTCAAACAATTATTCGATGGGCTCGAGTTAATTGATTCGGTTATTGTTGATCCACATAAATGGCTCGGTGCTCCCGTTGGTATTGGAGCTACGTTTGTCCGAGATCGGTCACTGTTGAACAGGGCTTTTTCACAGGGTGCCTCAGATTATCTAGAGGGTTCGATCACCGATGAAGTGGCTGAGCACTCAATGGATCATTTTGGAATTCCCTATTTTGATTTGGGTGTTGAATTATCAGCGCCTTCTCGGGGCGCAGTTGTCTGGGCGATTCTCAGGGAAATTGGCCGAGAAGGAATGCAAAAAAGAATAGTTCGACATATCGGGATGGCTCGTTGGCTCGCGGACGAAGTTCGCCAGCATCCGAACCTTGAATTGTTGCTGGAACCCACCTTGTCGATTTGCTGTTTTCGGTTCGTATCCGACGACATCGAAGACTTGAACGAATTTAACCGCAAAGTGTATAGAAGTGTTGTTCGCAAAGGGTTGTGCATTCCGAGCACGGCAATGGTTGATGATGCTTTTGCCATAAGACCCTGTTTTATTGGTGCGCGTACTACAATGCAACATGCCGAAGAGTTGCTAGCCGATGTACTCGAATTCGGACAGCTACACTTATCAGAATTATCCCGAGGAGACATTATAAAATGAGTGGAATATATTCAAGTATTCTCAAGACCATTGGCAATACGCCGACAGTAAAGATAAACAATCTGGGGCCCGAGGACGTCAATCTATACGTCAAGGTCGAGTCCTTTAATCCTATGGGATCAGTCAAGGACCGACTTGCATTGGGCGTTATCGAAGATGCTGAGCAGAGTGGTGAACTATCGGCAGGGCAAACTATTGTCGAGGCGACCAGTGGCAATACCGGCATAGGTCTTGCTATGGTTTGTGCGCAGAAAGGCTATCCGCTGGTCGTAGTGATGGCTGAAAATTTTAGTGTCGAACGGCGTCGACTGATGCGTTTTCTAGGGGCCAAAGTTGTCCTGACGCCGGCGTCTGAGATGGGTTCAGGTATGGTTGCAAAAGCACGGCAACTGGCAGAGAAACATGGTTGGTGGCAATCAAAGCAATTCGAAAATCCAGCCAATGCTGATATCCACGCTCGAACCACAGCGGTCGAAATTTTAAATGATTTTGCAGATATTGGATTGGACTATTTTGTCAGTGGTTTCGGCACTGGTGGAACACTGAACGGAGTATCGCGCACGCTTAAGGCCAAAAGTCCTCACACCAAAATTATGGTTTGTGAACCCGATAATGCGCAAACGCTTGCTAGTGGAATACGTCAGGTTCGCAACAGTGACGGATCGACTGAGTTGCACCCTAATTTCAGGCCACATTTGATGCAGGGTTGGTCACCAGATTTTATTCCCAGGCTGGCCGAAGCAGTAGTCGATGCGAAGAATATCGATGGTTTTTTACCCATAAATGGTAATGAGGCCATGCAATGTGCCAAAGATCTGGCTCAGAAAGAAGGTATTTTCGTCGGCACCAGTTCAGGTGCTACTTTTGCAGGCGCGCTGTCGGTGGCTGAAAATGCTGAAGCCGGAAGCAATATTCTGTGTATGTTGCCCGATACCGGCGAGCGTTATTTATCGACGGCACTGTTTGATTCAATTGTTGAAGAAATGAATCCTGAGGAGATTGAAATCTCACGATCGACAGCGGGTTATCGCTTTGACCAAAGCCCCGATGAATCTGAATCAAGAGACTCTACAAACGTTGAAATTGATGAGCCTCATACGAGTGTTGAACTTGATCCTAAAGCAGTGGCTGAAGTGGAAAAAGTACTGACTGACAACCAGGGCAAGGTCGTCATGTTTTCTCTTGAATGGTGCGAGTTTTGCTGGTCGGTCAGAAAGATGATGAATGCCTGTGATATACCTTATGTGACTGTTGACCTCGATTCCGTCGATTACCAGGCTGATAATCGCGGTGGTAAAATACTGGACGTTCTAAAAGCAAAAAATGACTGGCCAACCATCCCCCAGATATTTGTTGGCGATGATTTTATTGGCGGTGCTACTGATTTTTTTGATGTCGGCAAAGCCGGTGAACTCGAATCAAAACTCGATGCAAATAATATTGTTTATAACGAAGTCATTAAACGCGATCCTTACAGTTTTCTTCCCGGGTGGTTACACCCACGTTAATCTCTCCATCCTTTTCTTCAAAGGCTTACTCCATTTTTGGACTCGCCGTTTTTTTGTATAAAAGTAAAGTAAGGGGTCTGGTCGCACGCCGTCATAGGCGATTAATCTAGCGTCAACGGATAATCCTGCATTCCGACAATGGTAGCACCATGAAAGGTGCGACGATGCTCGCTACCTTTCATGAACTGGGTGTGGTGCCGTCCTTTAGTCGTCCATCGGTGAGTAATAATCCCTATAGGGAGTCATTATTCCGTACCATGAATGCCGCCGCAGGGGTTATCTATCGACTTGTGGCAAACAAAACATTTTTGCTTCTCAATCTGCTTTTTGAAGGAGAATGGCCAGATTTTGTCGAGTAAGTTCTATAGGCTGAAATTATTACGCTGAGTAGTCACAAATATTGTTGCTAAATGACTATTTGCCCATCCAATAATCGTCACCGATCATCTACTAACTTGTCAGCCACC
>JBLIOG010000260.1:0-5734 GCA_047639625.1 Gammaproteobacteria bacterium | reverse complement strand
TTCGATTGTGGTAATTTCATTATCGGCAGCACTGTCGACTGGAAACGAACAGGAACGGATAGGTGCTCCGTTAAAATGGACTGTGCAAGCGCCACAAGATGCAACCCCACAACCAAACTTAGTGCCAGTTAGATTCAATTCGTCACGAATAACCCATAACAATGGTGTGCCAGGTTCTGCTTCGACACTCCTCGTTCGGCCATTGATATTAAGTTTAAATAACATTGCTCTCTCCTGGTATTACTTTAAATGTGAGTAAACGGCCTCGTACCTGAACGCTATTTGACCGTATTTCGATTCTTGCTATCATACTATTTGATGTCTCCATTTACCTCTGTGCCATCTGGAAAAAAATGGAATGAATACTGCTCTGAATAGTTTTAGAATAAACTTTTAATTCATACTTCAACGTGCCAATCACTCGTTCAAGCAGCTTGCGACGGATCGCCATGACTCCAGGCAAGACCTTCACCCCGGTCCATCAGCCTTATTTTGTCTATATCGTGTGCGTCAATTTCAAAATCAAGTAGATCAAGGTTCTGCCGCGCGCGTTCTTCGCTGACACTCTTGGGAAGTACCGCATAGCCATTTTGAACACCCCAGCGTAATAATATCTGCGCCTCCGATACGCCGTATTTCTCAGCCATTTTTTTAAACGGTGAATTGGGTTTCGCACCATCCTGGTTCATTAATTCGGTCTTCGCACTATCCTGCCCTTCTTCAACTCGCCAGGTCGATAACGGAAGTAAGCTACTATAGGCAATCATCGGGATGCTATGCTTTTTAAGATATGACACTAACTCGGGTTTCTGCGACCACGGATGAAGCTCAATTTGATTCACTTCAGGTAAAGGCAATCCAGCAGACCTGATTTCTTCAATATGCGGTTCACGATAATTGCTCACACCAATGGCTAACACTTTCCCCTGGCGTTTCAACTTAATCAGCGCCCTCCATTGCTCCAGTCTATTTTCACGATCAAATGGGGCATGAATCAAATAAAGATCAATATAGCTTAGCTGCAATCTATCAAGACTCGCGTTACAGGATTCAATGGTGGTCTCAAATGTTTTAGGCGCATCACCCCAGGCTGGGTTTCCTGGCCAGAATTTGGTAGTAACGAATAAATCTTTTCGCTCTACTTCTTGATTGGTAATAGCATTGTTAATTGCCTTACCGACGCCCTGCTCGTTTGCATAACCTTCAGCGCTGTCAATATGTCGATAACCCACAGTGATCGCGTTGGACACACAAGTTTCGGCATCCTCGTCTGACAACAAATAAGTACCAAACCCAATCATTGGCATATCGACAGATTCAGATAGTTTTAATGTCATTTCTTGATTCATCTTTATGCACTGCACTTTTATTAACATGAATTACATTCTAGGTGTGCCGTTAACCGAATACCTGCCAATTTGTCCAGCATCCATGCCTAATTCTACAAATGATTGCAATAATCGATTGGCAACCGGTACAAGACTAGTACACTTTAGCAATAGAGTATTCAGAGGTAATAATGAGAGATTCGAACTTACTCAATTTGGTAAAATGCTATTTTGAGACACATAGCCAACCTAAAGGACAATATTTTTCGCCATTTTCTGATCTGATTCTGATTCGTCATTTTTCACCAACGCAGTTTGAGTCAGTCGTCTACGAACCTGTTATCTGCCTTATTCTACAAGGAGAAAAAGAAACCACTATTCAGGGGCGATCTATAAAAATCGGATCGGACGAATCGATACTGATCAGCCACGATCTGACAGTCAGCGCTCGAATTACAGCGGCCAGTAGAGAGCTCCCCTATATTGCGCTGGTAATGAAAATTGATCTTGATATTCTGCGAAGCCTCCATGAATCCACTGAATCATTCGATCCTACAGACGGTGAGGCCAGATCATTCGAATTGGGTGGAATTGATATCAGCATTTCCGAAACGCTAGCGCGCTACCTAAAGCTGGCTAACAATTCACAGGATGCGAAAATTCTTGGACCACTCATTCTCAAGGAAATTCACTACAGACTTCTAATGGCGCCACAAGGCTCTATGTTGCGCCATCTCATGTGGCGAAATAGCCAGGCAAGCAATATCTACCGAGCGATCAAAGTCATTCGTGAAAATTTCAAACGACCGCTTGCCATCCCGGAGATCGCAAAGCACGCCGGTATGGGGGTCACTTCGTTCCATACGCACTTCAAGTCGATTACCGGAACCACACCACTTCAATATCAAAAGGCACTTCGGATGATTGAAGCGAAACAGATGTTGATTGCAGGCCGTCACTCGGTTTCGACCGCCGCCTTTGAAGTAGGCTATGAAAGTCCGACGCAGTTCAGCCGGGAGTATAAGCGCGAGTTTGGCCACCCTCCGGCAACTGATCTCATGCCTGGCGACAATATTAATTCGTCTGCATTGCAAGCTGGATAGTACTTGTGAGCAAATTATTTAATAAATCCCCTTTGATGAGTACGTGTCATTGCACCGAATATCAACTGTAATCGTCTTTTAGCTACGGTATGCCTATGCCAGTATCAAAGCCCAGCTTCAGATTAGAGGAATCGAATGAAATTAGAGTTTCGCAAAGCAAAAGAAGGTGATATTTCGAATCTCATTCATCTACTGGCCGATGATGACCTGGGAGCGAACAGGGAAGATGTTTCGATTCCCCTGAATCAGAGTTATATCGAAGCTTTTCATAGTATCGAGCAAGATCCGAACAATGAGTTAACGGTTGTTGAAAGTAGCGATCAATTGGTCGGGATGTTGCAGATGACCTTCATACCTTATCTCACACACACAGGCTCTTGGCGCTGTCTCATTGAAGGTGTAAGAATTGCAAAAAATTATCGCGCACAGGGATTGGGAACCCAATTTATAAGCTGGGCAGTTAACCGAGCATCGGAGTAGAACTGCAGTATTGTTCAACTTACATCTGACAAAAAACGCCCTGAAGCTTTAAGGTTTTACAAATCACTGGGATTTAAGGCTACACATGAGGGCTTTAAACTTGAATTATAACAGCGCTAAGATGTATGCATTGGACAAGCAATGTAAAATTGACGATCAATATCGTTTTACTCAAATTGATCAAGCTATGCAATCGTTTGACGCTTCGCTACGTCTCTCACAATCAGGTGTTAATTGTTTAATCAACTTATCGTGGTAATTTCACTACTGACACTGACTTCCTGTGTGTTTATACCGGTAGCGTCTGTCGAAGAATCTAGCTGTATTTTACAGACCAGGAAACTTGAATTAAAAGTTGAAAACACGAATGGTTCTTTAGGTTTTATCTGCACTGGTGAAGCCTGTATGGTTGTGTTGACTGCTGCATCCGCGGTGTCTATTTCTACATTTATTGTTTCGGGAAGCATCGTTTTAATCGGCAATACTTTCCATTGGTTGGAGAAACAAGGATCTTGCGATGATGGCTTTATAAAAATAAAGATAGATGAGTTTTTTCGGCTTCTTGGACTAGGCAACGAAACTACTTAATAGCCGAAGAAACCCATGTGGAGCAACCATTAGTTTGTACTATTTTCGCGTTAAGCTGGCCTATAAAGGCACTCACTACTTTGGCTGGCAGGCGCAGTCTCTGGATACTTTCCGTGAAGCAAGGTCGACCGTCGAAGGCACCATTTTAAATGTCCTGAAAAAAATTGCGGACTATCAACCCTGTACAATTTCTGCAGCGAGTCGCACCGATGCCGGTGTTCACGCGCAGGGCCAACAAGCGAAAATCTCACTACCGATAAAGATCAGTCCCGAACACCTTTTACTTGGGCTTAATTCTCAATTGCCCGCTGATATTCGAGTTCTAACATGCGCGCCATCGACGAAAGGTTTTCAGCCTAATAGAGCCAGCGTTAGTAAGGAATACCATTACTATTTTGTTACCTCACCGGTCGATAATGTCGCGACTTCTGATATAGCATTGCATTTTCCTTCCAACCTTAACGAACCCGTCAACCTCGGTTTACTTCGAGAAGCCTGCCAGTTATTTGTTGGTCGACATGATTTTTACAACTTTAGTAGCCGTGATAGATCTGTCGTGACCAGCTTCAGAGAAGTTTCATATTGTGATGTCCACCAGGCTAATTTCATGCCATTGGTAAACGATATGAATTATTTAAAAATCATAGGTGATGGCTTTCTAAAATATATGATTCGCTATCTAATGGGTGCTTTGCTTGATCTGGCCAGAGGGCGCATCACACTCGATGATATTTCTCTCTATTTACAACAACATCAGGAGCATAAATTAAGCCCCAGGGCAAAAGCCAAAGGTCTGCATTTAATCCACATTAAAGAGCCAGGGGGGAGACTCTAAATAACACCCGCCGTTAACCTGACATCCCAGTTACTCGACCCCAAACTTCTGGCCAAAGCACGGTAACGATTGTGAAAATGATCCCGATCAACACTGCAACATTGTAAATGCCTTTCGGCTTTGGTCGGATTAAACGCCTGTCGTCCGTGTAATACACGATGATTATCGATGATTAATAGATCACCTGGCTTTAACAGAAGTTGCCACCACAGACTCTGGTCATAAAGAATCCGTTCGAACTGTTCCAACGCCCGATAAGCGGGCTCGATGAGGTCATCCGGTAAGTCCAGCTGCCCTATCGAATTGCCGTTATAGCGAATACCTTCGACAACACCATCGGCTGCCAGTGAGATTATTCTTCCTTTTACACGCCAATCATCCTGTTCACTCACGGGGGCGGAAAAATCCAGCACCAGATTTGCAAGAAGGTCAAAAGACTCTGGTGATTCTTCCTTCAGCCGTTGCGCAACTTTAAACCCATCTACCAACATCGAACACCCACCATCATCATGTGATTTGAGACAATGCATGAACAATATTCCGATCAATGTCTGACGCCAACAGGTATCAGTATGTGGGCCCAGAAAGTGGCTCTGGTGAGTTGCAACCGCAACTGCAGGGTTAACCCGAATATCGGAAACAACGGGATTAGAAGCATTGTTTGAGTATGGATTGGCAGGTGTCATACCAAACCAATTTGCAATCTGATAAATGCGATCTATTTCTACTGGTAGGTTCCTGATGAGAACTACACCGTGTAACAACAGCTCTTCAAACAACAAAAGCCGCGTCTTTTCATCATCCAGTATGTCCTCAAAATTAAGTGGTACAAATTCAGATGCGCTTTGCGCATCCCAAAGATTAACTTTCGGAGTCAGAGTACTAGACCGTTTACGTTCAGGATGATACTGATCTAACCAGTCAACGGAATGACGTGATTCGACGTCACCTGGTTGCCAGCTAATAACCAACTCTCCCTCTTCAACCACGTTTGCTTCATGAGGAATCAAATCACTACCGATAGATGGAAAACGACCATGCTCGCCAGCAGGTCGGGAAATTCCGGGGAATCCAGGCGAGTGCCTGAAAGCGATGCCAGGAATCTGTTTTTTTAAACCATCAGCCCAGACAATCTCAATATTTTTATCGTTTATAGCAGTTGATTTAATCATCGTATAGGAAGAATCTCAAGAATATCTGTATCACCAAAACCGACTCCAAACTGAGACATTAAAGTCGTTACCTGACCGCGGTGGTGCACTTGATGTAAAAATAAATGGTGCATCAAACTAACGAGATCGTAACAAAACGGATTCCCAGCCATATTTTTATAATTCAAAACACCCTTCAGATCGTCCTGATTCAGTGGGCTAATCCAGTCGACCAACAATCCGTCAATC
>JBLIOG010000259.1:0-5753 GCA_047639625.1 Gammaproteobacteria bacterium | reverse complement strand
TGATGTAATTGGCTTTGTCAGATACGAGAAACGCAACTGCGTTGGCAACTTCACTGGCTAGTCCGAGGCGTTTTAGTGGCGTACGCATCATAATGCCTTGTATTGCTTCAGGGTTTTTGTTGACCCCCGCCAGCATTTCAGTGTCAATCGATCCGGGGCCCACTGCATTAACACGGATATTGTGATCTGCGAGTGCAAGCGAGGCTGCTTTAGTCATTTGCATAACCCCGCCCTTACTCGCGCAGTATGCCACTATCGACGGAATCGCGACAATGGCATTGATCGAAGACATATTGACAATTGCTCCGGCAATATCATTCGCAATCATTCCTTTAGCGGCACGCTGCAGTGCCAGGAAAGACCCTGTTAGATTAACATCTATGACCCTTTTAAAGTCCTCCACTGAAGTTTCGAGAAAATCACCCGGCATTGCAATACCAGCATTGTTAACCAGCACACTGACTGAACCCAATTCGGCTTCGACCTGATCAAACATGGCGTTTATCTGTGTCGGATTCCCCATGTCGCAAGCAAACCCTACAGTACCATTACCGAGTTTTTCGGCGGCTTCGTGAACTCCTTTCTCGTTAATATCAACAAGTACAATTCTTCGACCCTCTTCGGCCAATGCCTCAGCACAGGCATAACCTATTCCCTGCGCGGCACCTGTAATCAGTGCTATGGATTTTGTTGTCATATATTATTCCCCCAAAAAGTTATTTTAGAATTGATAATTATACAGGGACACTTCTATATTTTGCTATCGAGGCTGTAAAGCGTTGGTTACAGAGCTTGCAATATCTGCCTGGCAGTAAAACCGACATCATAAACTCGGGACTTTAAGGGTGCGGAAGTCACCAGTTTAAGCGTGCTGATTGGTAAGGGTAAATCATCAGGCCTGCCACCGATGGTTGTGCCCATAGCGCCGATTATTATCCACCCAAATTAGTCTGGCCTTACCAAAAACATGATGCAGCCTGCATCCCATAAACCTTGCCCTCCAGGGAGAATATGTACCGCCTTATTTCCCAGTGGTTCAGTAGCAAGCTGGAAAAATGAATGATTACGGCATGCTGATTACCAATAGCAGCTTAAAATCCAGTCCATCGATCTGTGGTTAGTGTTTTACTGTTATGTTAATTTGCGATTATATCCCTGGACTCGAAATAACCCATGAGCATAAATTTTACCCGACCGACCATGCATCATTGGGGAGCCGGATTAGCGGCCGTGAAAGATGGCCATCTTGAAGATGTACTCCCTCATCCGAGCGATCCTGATCCTTCGCGTATTAATGAAAATATTGTTGACGGTATTTATGGCAGAGCCCGTATATTGCGCCCTGCAATTCGAAAGTCCTACCTTGAAAATGGACCGGGTAGTCGCCGTGAAACCCGTGGTGAGGAAATCTTCATAGAAGTTGACTATGACACTGCGCTCGATCTGGTAGCAAAGGAAATCAACCGCGTAAGAATAAATTTTGGCAATCAGTCTATATTCGCAGGATCCTATGGCTGGGCCAGCGCAGGTCGCTTTCATCATGCGCAAAGCCAATTGAAGCGGTTTCTTAATTGTGCCGGTGGCTTTGTGCGCTCTGAAGGCAACTACAGTTACCACGCAGCACTGGTATTAATGCCACATATCGTCGGTAATTTCAGGGAACATGTTCGACAGGCTACGCGCTGGAGTGCCGTTGCTAAATCCGGACGGTTGGTTGTTATGTTTGGCGGCGTTCCCTTGCGTAACACCCAGATATCGGGTGGTGGTGTTGCTCGTCATTGCGTGGCTGAGGAATTGCTGAAATGTAAAAAAACGGGCGTTCAGTTTATCAATCTAAGTCCCATTCAATCGGACTCAATGGGTCAACTGGAAGCCGAATGGTTACCGCCTAAACCAGGTACCGATACTGCCTTGATGTTGGGTCTAGCTCACAGTCTGTTAATTGAAAACCTTCATGATCAAGCCTTTCTTGACCGTTATTGTGTTGGCTTTGAAAAAGTAGCAGACTATCTAATGGGTCAGTCGGGGGGTGTTGTCAGAGATGCTGACTGGGCTGCAAAATTATGCGGCATAGATGCAAAACGGATTCGGCAACTTGCCCGCGAAATGGCCAAACAGAGAACGTTGATAACAACCGCAGCCAGCTTGCAACGGGCCAAATTTGGTGATCAACCGTTGTGGATGACGGTAACTCTGGCAGCGATGCTGGGACAGATTGGATTACCCGGCGGAGGCTATGGGATTGGTTATGGTGCTGATGCCAGTATTGGAACCAATGACCGTCCCTATCGCTGGCCCTCCTTTCCTCAGGGCGATAATCCCATTGATGAATACATCCCTGTCGCCTGTATTTCCGATATGTTGCTTAATCCTGGAGCCGAATACGATTACAACGGAGAAGTGAAACGATATCCGGATATCCGTATGGTCTGGTGGGCAGGTGGTAACCCATTTCATCATCATCAGGACCTCAATCGTTTGCAACAGGCATTCAGGCAGCCCGATACGATTATCGTCAATGAAATAAACTGGACGTCAACGGCTCGTCATGCCGACATTGTTTTGCCGGTAGCATCGGCGATGGAAAGAAACGATTTTGGCGCTGGTTCACAGGATAATGCCATTATCCCAATGCCAGCAGCGATATCTCCAGTCGGTGATAGCCGGGAGGAGTATAAAATCTATTGCGAATTAGAAAAGAGGCTTGAACTTGAATCCGGCTTCAGCCTGGGTCGAACCACCGATCAATGGTTAGAGGTGATGTGGGCAGAAATGTGTGAAGCGGTTTTGGAAAGTAAAATTGAGATGCCGGATTTTGCATTATTCATGGCTGGAGATGTCATTCAATTTAAAGATCCAGATCCGCACGCAGTTTTTCTTTCGTCTTTTCGGCACGATCCGCATCAAAACCCGTTAACAACACCCAGTGGTAAAATTGAATTGTGGTCAGAGGTTATCGATTCGTTTGGGTATGATGACTGTCCCGGACAGGCAAGCTGGCTTGAGGCGGATGCGGAAGACGAGCTGTCTTCTGGCGGGAAATATCCATTGCAGTTAATTTCCGGGCAACCAGAGACCCGACTACATAGTCAATATGACAATGGGGCCTACAGTCGGAGTAAAAAAATTCAGGGCCGCGAGCCCGTTATGATTCATCCCAAGGATGCAAATTCCAGAGGCATTAGAGAAGGCGATATTGTGCAATTATCGAATATGCTTGGGAGCTGTCTTGCCGGTGCAGTCATCACTGAAACGATTAATATGGGTAACGTTTTTTTATGGACCGGGGCCTGGTTTGATCCCGACAGGAACGAAGCGCATCAGCGCGATAATCATGGTAACCCTAATGTGTTAACACGCGATCATCGGACCTCTCGATTGTCTCAGGGTCCCGCAGTCGACAGTCGTGTCGAACTGCAAAAGTTCGATGGCGTGTTACCTTCAATCCATATTTTCGAGCCCCCTTTATGAAGACGGCTATGGACTTTTATTCGGGATATTGTGCAGAGGTGGCGAGAGTGTCGAAGGAGCTTTCTGTTAAACCTTTTTCAAAGTTTCGGATACCGAATCTGCGGCATTTCTCACCGCGATACAGATCGCTTCTTCGCGGGCTGGGGTCAGGTTAACATCGGGAGCAGAAACGCCCAGCTCTCCGATTTTTTTCCGCCGGGTAATCGAGTAGCCGCACCGAAGCTATGAATCCGATCGCGATATGCACTCAAGGGGTCAATTGTTGTGCCGTAAAGAGTCAATTTCCCATGTTGTCGCACATTATTAATTTGACCAAAGCTGCCTCACAGAGCAGGACTTACGAAAATCTAGAATTTATTTGCCCTGAAGGTCAGAAGTGTCGATATTCCGGCCATTCACTTTAGTCTGTTAAATCGGCAAAAGTCGGCCAGGTGCGGATATTATGGCTGACAAAGAAGTCGATTGTCCGGTGGCTGGAATTCGACTGGAGTGTCCGGCGGGAAGAGAGGCAACATCGAGGATTCAGTCAGATTTCGAATGCTCCATGGTTGGACGGAGTCGTGAACCTCTTTCTTAATTTGGTAAAGTAGTGGAAACAGAGGGTTTATGCCTTCTTAATCTGCGAGTAAAATTATGCGACAAAATAGTGGCAAACTTTATGATTTCTCGACGACTGAAAAGCAATCCAGTTTTATGGGCTATATGCGTTCTGGCTGGAGGATTTATCGGTGCAGGTTACTCGCAGATCAAAGGGGGACAAATCAGGCATGGAGTGACTGTTGGGGCGACCCTAACTGCCAGTGTTTTTGAATTTGAGCTACTTTGGATTCAGGGTAAATTCGGTAACTGGATGCGAGCTTTACCGCTATTAAATTTCACCCTGTTATCTACCCTGGTTTGGACTTGCATCATTGCGATTAATTTACGGTTTGTGCCGGTTTTACTATTGGGCGAATCAGACCCCTATACCAACGAGATCAATGTCACAACATTTCAGCAAGATTTTATGTTTTCACTGGCGTTAGTTTTTTATAAATTCAGTGCTCCGCATTCGAAATCTGATAGGTGGGCGGGTTTTCAATAATTTTATGCTGGGTCGATATCATCGTCCATTAAGTGAAAATCGAATCTTTCTATTTCTCGATCTGGCCAATTCAACGACGTTATCTGAGAGTCTTGGTGATATTAAAGTCCAGTCCTTAATCGGGCAGTTTTTTTTCGATATTTCACGACCCATTGCTGAGCACGGCGGCGAGACACATCGATATATCGGTGACGAGGTAGTAGTAACATGGCCTTTGCGAGAAGCCAATGATAACGACAGCTGCATATACTGCGTATTTGATATCCAAAGTCTGATTCAGGCCAGAGCGGAATTTTATCGGAAAACTTATGGGGTAGTTCCGGAATTTCGAGCCGGACTGCATGACGGGCCGATTGTCGCAGGCGAAGTAGGTGATGATAAAAGAGAAATCGTTTATTTTGGCGACACGATTAACACGGCCGCCAGATTACAATCTCTTTGCAAAGATAAAGGCAGGGACTTTCTGATTTCTTTAGAGTTACTGCATAAATCCGGAGTCGCTGACAAGGTTCGATCGGAAGAGATTGGTGAGGTAAGTTTGCGCGGTAGACAGAAACCCTTAATGGTTTATGCCCTGGCTCGGTAATATCAAAAGTGCGCTTTCCCAGTGGCTATGACCGAATGACGGCAAAGGGTCGATAGCTGAAATGAACTAAATTTTTGCCGGGCACCATTCAGTTGGTTTCGATATATTTTACCTACTTGTCTTTGTAGGGCAGATAACCTCTTCTTTCGACGTCTGGAAAGGCATCACCGTGCCTTACGTAGTGGGTATTATGCGTTTGCGCTCGAGGTTGAAAATCCCAAATTTCCTCCCTGCCCTGGCTCAGTGCTGCATCGACCAGGCGTCGTGACGCTTGATTTTTCGCAATTTCTCGACCCGTAGATTCAAGATCCCAGTTGCCTTCATCCAGACCGTACATTGCCTGTTCCAGTGCTTCGAATTCGGCTTGTCCCGCGAGGTTATACAGTTCTTCAGGATCTTCGGCTAAATCGTAAAGTTGTGGCGGGTAAGCGCTCGAATAAATATATTTATGGTTGACGTTTCGCACCACTAATCGAGGCGCAATGGTTCCACCGTCGAGATGCTCGATAAAAACCGGGCGGGATATTTCGTTGCCATTAATCGCTGCTAGCAAGGACTGACCACACAATGGTAATGCCTGACTTCCAGTTTGGGTGCCGGTTAATTCGAGAA
>JBLIOG010000258.1:0-5955 GCA_047639625.1 Gammaproteobacteria bacterium | reverse complement strand
CGAGTGGTTATCTAAAGCGGTTAGTCATTACGATACAGATCCATCCTGGATTAGAGCAGTTCCTACCGGATTTAATGTTGACCAAAAAGATTACCTGTTATTGTCGAAGACACAGCTTGATTCCGGTTTGACGGGCGAAGCACTAAATCAGATCGAAGTAGTTGCAACCCGTTTGCTGGAAAGTCACGAACAATCCTGTCTGGTAGTCGCGGGTCCAGATGAACGCCTATGGTATTTCGAAAAACAACAAACGACCCAATCGACTCTGTTAATTTTTGGTGCTGGTCATGTCGGTCGGGCTATCGTCAAGGTCATGGAGGATCAGGACATTTCGATCAAACTGATTGATAGTCGGGAAGAGTGGTTAGATGGTGTATGGCCAGCCAATGTAGAAACCATACTAACGGACAGTGCCGAAGCTGAAATTGATCAAGCCCCTGACAATAGCTTGTTTCTGGTCATGACCCACGATCATGGGCTCGATCAGAAGTTGACCGAGCAGATTCTGAAACTGGGTGACTTTGTGTGGTTCGGATTGATAGGATCATTAACAAAAAGAAAAGCGTTCGAAAAAAGGCTGATCAGGAAGGGGTTTACTGCGGCTCAGTTAGATCGTATGACTTGCCCAATCGGTGTTGAGGGTATTTCGAGCAAGAAACCAGCCGCGATTGCTATTTCTGTTGCAGCCAGGATGCTTCAGATTTTGGATGATAAAAATAACGCGCAATTGGATCTGCCACCACTAACGATAGTAGAGAGGGTATCGTGACGTCACAGCCAGAAAAGAACCAGCCAATTCGACTCGAATTAAAAGGGATCACTAAAATATATCCCTCGGTTATAGCTAATGAGGATGTTTCTCTAATCGTCAAACAAGGCGAGATTCACGCTGTGCTGGGTGAAAATGGCGCCGGTAAAAGCACCCTGATGAAAATGATATACGGGGTATCTAAACCCGATGCAGGTGAAATTAGGTGGGAAGACCAGACGGTTGAAGTCGCTGATCCAGCGCATGCACGCAGTCTTGGAATCGGCATGGTATTCCAGCATTTCTCGCTATTCGAAACCTTAAATGTCGTCGAAAATGTCGCATTGGCTTTACCCGGCAATCCTGTGCTTGATGAACTAGCTGAGCAGATTACTGAAGTTTCGAACCGATATGGATTACCGGTCGATCCGCATCGCCTGGTTCATGCGTTGTCAGTGGGTGAACGCCAGCGCGTCGAAATTATTCGTTGTCTTTTACAGAATCCGAAACTACTCATTATGGATGAACCGACATCGGTATTGACACCACAGGCCGTTCGAATACTTTTCGAAACCCTGCGTCAGTTAGCGGCAGAAGGTTGCAGTATTTTATATATCAGCCACAAACTCGATGAAATCCAGGAGCTATGCCATGTCGCGACTGTTTTACGCGATGGGCGAGTTACTGGTCACTGTATTCCTGCTGAAGAAACGCCGCATTCAATGGCCAGTTTGATGATTGGTAAAGATTTACCGATTCCCGAAAATGACGAACCCGCTTCGTTGGGTGATATACGATTACAATTAAATCAGCTTAGCTGGCCCTCTGATGATCCTTTTGGTACGAATTTATCCAATATAAACCTGGAACTTCGATCGGGTGAAATATTCGGCATAGCCGGTGTCTCGGGTAATGGTCAACAGGAACTACTTTATGCGCTATCCGGTGAAGTACCGATCGACAACCCCGATTCTATTCGAGTCTGTGGCACTGCGGCTGGTAGAAGTTTACCCGGCCAACGCCGAAAACTGGGCATGGGTTTTGTCCCGGAAGAACGCCTCGGTCGAGGGGCAGTTCCTCAAATGTCTCTAGCTGACAATGCACTGTTAACCACCTATTCAACAGGCATGTTGAAAAATGGCATGATTCAGTTTGAGAAGGTTCGACAATATGCGCAACATTGCATTGATACATTCAGTGTCAAATGTGGGGGTGTTCAATCCGAAGCACGGTCATTGTCGGGTGGTAATTTACAAAAATTTATCATGGGTCGCGAAATTTTAATGGCCCCGAAATTATTAGTTGTGGCCCAACCAACCTGGGGGGTTGATGTTGGGGCCGCTGCTTTTATTCGACAGGAATTGATCAACTTGCGGAACCAGGGCACAGCCATTCTGGTCATTTCTGAAGAGCTCGAAGAATTGTTCGAGATCTCTGATCGAATTGCCGTGATAGCTGAAGGCCGGTTGTCGCCGGCAAAGAAATTATCCGACACCAATATTGATGAGATAGGCATCTGGATGAGCGGAATGTGGCCAGAAGAAAATGCGTCGGAGGTAGATCATCATGCTTAGACTTGAACCCAGAGCGGAAGCTTCAAAAGTAATGTCTTATGCGTCCCCGATGATCGCAATTGTCTTAATGCTGATCGGTGGGCTCATTCTTTTTTCGGCACTCGGTAAAGATCCGATTACCGGTTTCAAAATATTCTTTTTTAATCCGATTTCCGATCTTTATGGATTATCTGAATTGATGCTCAAAGCAACCCCGCTCATGCTGGTTGCAATCGGGCTTGCCATAGGTTTTAGAGCCAATGTATGGAACATCGGTGCTGAGGGCCAATATATTATGGGTGGCGTTGCTGCCAGTGCCATTGCGATTCATTTTCTTGAAGGCGAAGGCGGGCATATTTTGGTGTTAATGGTTATTGCCGGTTGCATCGGCGGTATGTTGTGGGCCTCGATACCTGCCTTATTAAAAACCGTCTTTAACACCAACGAAATTCTGGTTTCGTTAATGCTGGTGTATGTCGCTCAGCTGGTGGTGTCCTGGCTAGTTCACGGGCCGATGATGGATCCACATGGATTCAATTTCCCACAATCCCCGATGTTTGAAGAGTCTGCTCTACTACCTATTTTGATTGAAGGAACACGACTCAATATTGCGTTCATGTTTGCCTTAAGTGCTTTGTTGGTTGGTTATATCTTCATGTATCGAAGTTTTGCAGGCTTTCAGATGAAAGTTGCAGGAAACGCTGCGGATGCCGCCAGATATGCCGGTTTTTCAGCCAAGAAAATGATTTGGATAGGGATGTTAAGTGGCGGTGCTATGGCGGGTTTAGCCGGGATGTCCGAAGTCTCAGGGCCAATGGGCCAACTCACCGAACATGTTTCAAATAACTATGGTTTTGCAGCTATTATTGTTGCGTTTGTAGCGCGTCTCAATCCTATCGGAATATTCTTTGCGAGTTTATTAATGGCCTTGTTATATCTAGGTGGAGAGCAGGCGCAGCAGTATATGAATCTGCCTTCGTCGATCTCAAATGTGTTCCAGGGCATGCTGTTGATGTTCCTGCTTGGGTCGGACGTTTTTATTAATTATCGAATAAAATTTACATCGTCTCGACCTGCGGAGGTGACCCATGGATAGCACTTTAATGAGTTCGATCCTGTTTGCCACCATCGTTGCAGGCACACCGTTAATTATAGTAGCACTCGGTCAGTTAGTGGCTGAAAAATCAGGCGTCCTGAATCTGGGTGCTGAAGGCATGATGGCAATGGGAGCAGTATCAGCTTTTGTGATCACGCATCATACTGGAAATCCCTGGCTAGGCGTACTCGCAGGGTTGCTGGCTGGAATGCTGATGTCGGGTTTGTTTGCAATTGTCGTACTCACATTAATGGGTAATCAGGTTGCGAGTGGATTAGCATTGTCGATTTTTGGCGTTGGTCTTTCCGCTTTTATCGGTAAACCCTATGAATCTGAAATATTGCAAACGGTGGGCAGTTTACGAATTCCTCTTTTAGCGGATATACCGGTACTTGGGCCCGCTTTGTTTGATCATCAGGCGCTGGTGTATTTTTCATGGGTGTTATTTGCGGGCCTGGTCTGGTTTTTATATCGTAGTCGTCCTGGACTGGTATTAAGAGCAGTAGGTGAATCACCATCTTCCGCGCATTCTATAGGCTATCCGGTAATTCGTATTCGTTATATGGCAACGTTGTTTGGTGGCGCTATGGCCGGAATTGGTGGGGCGTTTTTATCGGTCTTCTACACACCTTTATGGGTCGAGGGTATGGTTTCGGGTCGTGGCTGGATTGCTATCGCCCTCGTCGTATTTGCAACCTGGAGGCCATTTAGAGTGCTAGTCGGTGCATATTTGTTCGGTGGCGTTATGGTAGCCCAACTTTTTGTTCAAGGCTCTGGACTCGACATCAATATACCGTCACAATTTTTATCAGCCTTGCCGTATCTGGCGACAATTGTCGTACTGGTTATTATCTCGCGCGATCAAAATACCGTAAGGCTGAATGCTCCGGTATCATTGGGACAGCCGTATCGTCCTGATGCATAGAAACCGGAATACTTCAGGTTGAATAGTGTCAGGCTTTATTATTTGAAAACTTTAACCTGCCGGAATACCGGCAATTTTAAACACTAGAACTCCGGGAGGAGAAATATGTCGCTCACTAAAAAGTTTATCAGCCAAACGGCACTTTGCCTGCTGATTATTGCAACCAGCTTCACCGCTGCCACTGCTGCCGATAATGTTGGGTTTGTTTATGTCAGTCCGATTGGTGATGCAGGATGGACCTATCAACATGACATGGGTCGGCTCGAAATGGAAAAAGCAACCGGTGTTACTACCAGTTACGTCGAGAATGTTGCTGAAGGTGCCGATGCCGAACGTGTTATTCGTGAAATGGCAAAACGTGGCGATAAAGTTGTATTTGCCACCAGCTTTGGTTACATGAATTTTATGCTGAAGGTTTCAAAGCAATTTCCTAAAACGGCCTTTGTACACGCTACCGGCTACAAAATGGGTAAAAATATGGGCATCTATAATGCCCGTTTTTACGAAGCACGTTATCTGACGGGTGTTATCGCAGGTGAAATGACCCAGTCAAACGTTCTGGGATATGTTGCAGCTTTCCCGATTCCTGAGGTACTCCAGGGAATCAACGCATTCATCAAGGGTGCGCGCAGTGTTAATCCTAAGGCCGAACTTCGCGTTATCTGGGTAAATTCCTGGTATGACCCGGGTAAAGAGCGTCAGGCTTCAATAACCCTGATGTCTCAGTCTGCTGATGTTATTACGCATCATACTGACTCAGTCGCTGTCGTTCAGGCTGCTGAAGAAAAAGGTAAATATGCCTTTGGATATCACTCTGATATGTCTAAATATGGCAAAAATGCCCATTTGACTGCCGCTACCCACCATTGGGGTAAGTATTACACTGACACCGTTAAACAGGTACAGGCCGGTAACTGGAAGCCCACCAGCACCTGGGGTGGTTACAAAGAAGGCATGATTGAACTGGCACCGCTAAACCCTGCCATTCCAGCAGGAACTCGCGCCATAATCCGAGACATGGAAAAGCAAATGGCCGCTGGCAACTTGCATCCGTTTAGCGGGCCTGTTGTCACTCAGGACGGTCGTGAGGTCGTTGCTGCTGGTAAAACTATGACTGACGACCAGTTAAATAATATGAACTATTACATCGAAGGCGTCGTAAGCCAGCTGCCGAATTAGAAGTTCTCCTCGCTGTTAACTCCCGGTGGTTTTTCTAATCATCGGGAGTATTTTTTATCAATCAATGTCTATAGGTGTCCTATAGTGCCTTCCAAATTGACCAATTATGAATGTGATCTGGCGATAAGAGCCAGTTTCCTGCACTTTCTCGAAAATCCGCAATATTCAGAAAAATCCTTTGAGTACATTCCTGATGGATTGTTAATTGTACGTCATGGACGGGTTGTGGCTCTGGGCGAAGCCAGTCAATGGATTGATGATTTACCCGATGGATGTGCCTTGTACGATTATTCGGGGCGGTTAATCATGCCCGGGTTTATCGATTGTCACGCCCATTATCCACAAACAGAGATGATCGCCAGTTATGGGTCCCAGCTCCTCGAATGGCTTGAAAATTACACCTTTCCAACCGAATTGAAATTTTCCGATCCGCAATACGCACAAACCATTGCTG
>JBLIOG010000257.1:0-6011 GCA_047639625.1 Gammaproteobacteria bacterium | reverse complement strand
GCCGATCTGGGCGTTGAAGTTGAGTTTGTTGCAACCGACTGGAAAACGTTGATCAACGGTATAATTGCCGATAAATACGATATTGTTATGACCGGTACTTCCATGACTGTTGGTCGAGCAAAAGTAGCTGGCTATACGATCCCCTGGGGTAAAACCGGTTATCTGGCCTTATCGCGAAACGATCGTGCAGACCGTTTCAACAGCTGGGAAGATCTGAATAAGCCGAGCGTTACCATTGGCTACAATTTAGGAACCTCTTTTGGTGATTTTGTGAAAAAGAACTTACCGAATGCCAAAGTCCGCGAAGTAGAATCGCCTGCACGAGATTGGCAGGAGCTGCTGGCAGGTCGGGTTGATGTGACGATTTCAAGTATCCTGGAAGCGGGTAAATTGTCATCAACGCATGAAAGACTGGTGATTCCATTTCAGACAGTTGCGAATAGTTTGCCGCTTTCTTTCATGACCCCGCAGGATGATCAGGTTTGGTTGAACTTTCTAAATAACTGGATGCGTATGAAGCATGAGACGGGTTATTTCAAAAGTTTGAACGAAAAATGGGGAATTCAGGGACAGGATTAGTTTTAATTCAGGTTAAATTAAAAACGCCGCGTTTATCGCGGCGTTTTTATTTTTACCGATAGTCTTTCAGAAAATACCCCAAACTAGTGCTGAACATCTGTTTGGCTTTATTCGCTGGTTGAGTCGCCGCCTCTAAAACCAGCGCACTGATTGACTGACCAAAGGTCTTCATCAGACTGCTTTCATCGTCGGTTTTAGCAGGAATATTCATGACGGTGTCACGCGTATAGGTCGATACCTGGCCATCGACCTGATCGGCTGATTCGATGGTCTTGAACGACTCACCAGTTTTCAGTGCATCAATGTTTTCTGCAATCAAACGTCGCATCATTACCACGCCACGGTCTCCATGATTTAAATTCCATCGGGCGCTTTCTGCGATATCACCCTGGCCTGCTATGGCTTCGTAATCTCCAGGGATTCTTTGACGTTCGGGGTAGCTGCGTTCATCTTCGGTTTGACCGATAAAATCAATCTTGCCGAGACCCACCTGACTGACATCACCGTTCTTTTCACGATCTAATTCTTCATTAAAATATCGCCAACCGATCATTTGGGTATGATCGTCATCGATAGGTCGCATCCACCGAGTTAGTGCTGGCCCCAGAAAAGTTTCTTCGTCTTCTGCACTGAGCCACAAGGCACCCGTTTGGTTTAGATTCGGTAACATGACATCAGTGGTTCGAACCCAGAGATTATCTTTCCAGCGTCTTACATTGACGTTGATCATACCCAGGGGTGTTTCAATATAGTTGAGTTCGGGCAAAGCACCCCAGGATTCAGAAAATTGTGCGCCACTCACGCGGGTATGCAGGAAACAGGAGTGAGTAGGGTCCTGTGTGTTATCCAGAAGTTGTACCCAGTTACAGGGATAGCTCAACGAGAAGGGCACCATATCGGTTTGATCCATACCATAAGAATCAAGCAGGGCAAATTCGGGTACTTCATCGGGTGGACCCATCCAGGCAAAAATAATGCCTTTGAATTCGTGAACCGGATAGGCGGGGTGACACATTCTGTTTTTCAAACTACTGGCCGGATCATTCGGTGTATCCAGAATTTGACCGTCACAGGCGAAATGCCAGCCGTGGTAGCAGCATTGAATGCCAACATCGGAAGGCAGACCGTACTCGAGCGACGCGCCGCGATGACTGCAATGTAGATCGAGTAACCCAATGCCTCCAGCGGTGGTTCGAAATAAAACCAGTTTTTCGCCGAGCATGGTGACTCGCATTGGAAGTTCACCCAATTCGGAACTGAGGCAGACCGGTTGCCAAGTACGGCGAAGATATTCACCACCTTCCGTGCCCGGACCCACACGTATGATTTTTTCATCCAGTTCTATATCTGCCTGGCGAAAATAACCACCGAAAGGTCGGTTGACCCGTCCCACTGTGCGACTACGACGCATAAATTCAGTAATCTTACTTTTAGACATAAATCCTCCTAAGTGCTTTGGCTAACATTTTTGACAGGGAGCACAACCAATTGGGCGATCTCGACCTGTGGTGGCTGGTTAATTGCGTACAACACGGTATTCGCAATGTCTTCCGGTAACAGGCAGGCTTCAAAACTGTCGTAAAAGGCCTGTCCGGCTTCATCGCTGCCTAATCGTTGACTGGCGAATCCGCTTTTGACCAGCCCCGGCATGATTTCAGTCACTTTTATTCCCCTGCCAGCGTAATCGAGCCGTAATGTGTCACTAAACGCATGAACAGCCGATTTACTGGTGACGTAGGCTGTGCCGGTCGCATAAGGTTTTAGGCTGGCAATTGAACCCATATTGATGACATGCCCACGCTGTCGTTTGAGCATACCGGGAACAAGACTGTGAGTAACTCGGATCAATCCGTTTACATTCGTTTCAATGATATGACACCAGTCATCGGCGCTGCCTTCATCGAATAACCGGCGACCGCCAACATCGTGTCCCGCATTATTAATCAGTAAATCTATTTCGCGAAAATCGACGGGTAACCGGGAGGTTATAGATTCGACCGATTTGGCATCGGTCACATCCAATTCAAATGCGTGCAGTCTAGAACCGAGGTTGTCAGCCAATTCATTTAGTTTTTCTATATTTCTTGCAGCGGCAATTACTCTGATATTCTCTTTGATTAATTGTTCGCAGATGGCTTTGCCTATTCCGCTACTGGCTCCGGTCACAAGTGCGACGAGATTTGAAGATGTATCGTTCAAAGTTACTCCGTTTTCGTTAATCAATGGTTCTAAAAGAGGAAGAATAACAGAACTATCAGCAGCGATTAACTGTTTGCTCGAGTTAAACAATGCAGATTTAACGATCGCCGATGGTATTTTGACAATTCAGAAGTGCCAGATATCAGACCGTTGGCTTTGTGTTGAGTTCTTTTGCGATTTCATTACTATTTATGTAAAAAGGCGTTGAATCAATTGACCCCATGTAAATCTGCAACATAAACTTGGGTTTCATACCGTGCTGATTTATTTTGGAAAGTTTGTCAGTCGAATCCATCCATTTTGGGAGAATGAACACATTGAAAATTGCAGTGGTATTCGGTGGTGCAAGCGAAGAACGCAATGTTTCGATCGCGAGTGGATTGCAGGTGATCCGGGCGCTACAGCAAAAAGGGCATGACGTACTCGGGATCGATACAGCGAAAGGTCTATTATCAGAAGCCCAGGTAAACCAGCTTGAAAATTTCCAGATTCTTGAAAAACTACCGGAGCACCAGGAATTGGCTGAGATCAAATCATCAACCGCTCTGAACCTTTTCAACCAGCGTGATCTCGATCAGGTGGACGTTGTTTTTATAGCCTTGCATGGCGGCAGTGGCGAAGATGGATCTGTGCAGGCCATGTTAGAAACCGCTTCAATTCCTTTTACCGGCTCAGGCCGTGTCGGCAGTACTCTGGCCATGGATAAAGACATTGCGAAACGTTTAATGCTGGCAGCGGGCATCCCGACAGCGGAATGGATCATGTGCAGCGGGCCATCAAATCAGATTGAGAACCCATTCGACTTTCCGGTTATAGTTAAACCGAATGCACAGGGATCAACCGTAGGGTTGTCACTGGTCAAACAGTCTGTTGATCTTGCCGCGGCCATTCAAAAGGCGGGGCAGTTCGGTGATGAAGTGATGATAGAAAGGTATATCGGAGGTCGTGAATTAACCGTTGGTGTATTAGACGACAGAGCTTTGGCGGTTGGAGAAATTATTGTTAAATCAGAAATTTTTGATTACAGCAGCAAATATCAGCCTGGTGCGGCTCAGGAAATATTTCCCGCAGATTTGAGTGATAGTCAGGCACAGCGAATTCAGGAACTCGGACTTAAAGTGCACAAAACCTTGAAACTCGAAGGCTTCAGCCGAGTTGATTTCCGCATGGATAATAATGGAGGCCTCTGGGTGCTGGAAGCTAATACTGTTCCTGGTTTAACCCGCATGAGTCTGTTGCCGCAATCAGCCCGGGCGGCTGGAATCGGATTCTCCGATCTCTGTGACGAAATATGCCGTTCTGCAGTCGCAAAATTTTCCAAACCTAAAGGTTGTCAGGAATGAATGCCGAATTAGTTGAATGGGACATTGCCTCAATCGCGAATGTCATCCAGATTTCTGTCGCACCGGTTTTTTTATTGGCCGGTATCGCGGGGTTGTTGGCGGTCCTAACCAGTCGGTTAGGCAGAGCACTTGATCGATCACGTTCTTTACAGGCGACAGAAACTGACTTCCTGCCAGAAAAACAACGCCTCGGGCTAGAAACCGAAATGCTGAGTTTGATTCGTCGAGGCCGCTTAATTCATATCGCGATCAGTCTGGCGACTACCAGTGCCTTACTGGTGTGTTTTGTCATTATTCTATTATTCACAGGGACATTAGCGAAAGCCAATTTGTCCGTTTTTATAGCTTCATTATTCATCGTTGCTTTATCAGTTTTAAGTCTCGCTTTTCTAAGCTTTTTACTCGAGATTTTTATCTCGATACGCACATTAAAGTTGAATGTTGTCAGTGCTGAAAGTTTTAGACGGTTCGAACAAAACCGTGAACAACAAGGTAACGACAAACCTTAAATTTAAAGGACCTAACGATAAATGGATTTGTTGATTGAACAGGAACGTGCACTTCATCAATACGAAGTTCGTCAGAATATAGTAGAGGTATCACGTTTAATTCATTCGGATTTCCAGGAGATTGGCGTATCTGGAACCCGCTATGATTTCAAAAGTATTGTTGAAATGATGCAAAATGAAAAGATGACAAAGGGTTACATTCATTCGCAAGATTACACGGTTTTCAAGCTGGCCCCATCTGTATACTTATTGTTGTATCGATCAGCATGGGTTGACGAGTTAGGCACCCGAAGTCGTTTTGCTCGGCGATCATCGATCTGGGTACCCAATGGTGATCAATGGCAGTTGAAATATCACCAGGGCACTGCTTGCAACGCGTCTGAATTGAAGGATTGAAAATAGATGTTTGGCAAACTTTTTAGTTAAACGTTGATATTCTGAAATTGTGGTGGCTTTTGTGTTTGTTCTTCATATTAGGCTTTCTCAGTTAGCACTTGCTTATACGATAAATAACAATCTTCCAGCAGAGGCAGTAACGGTATCAACGCGTGTTAAAACTCTGAAGAGCTTTTTAAAGAAAATGGATAAAATTTCCTGGCCACAATTTTATTACCCAACTGAAGTAATACAAGATTTAATTGGAGCTAGAGTTGTGTGTTGGCTTGTCGATGATTGTGAGGGCATAAAAAATCCTTATTTCATCGTCAAAACATTTAAAAATAGAAGGTGAAGTTGAAGACTATATAAAACCCCCAAAGCCTTCTGGTTATCGCTCAATCCATTTGTTAGCTAACGTAGCCTATGACAGTGTTCAACGTGATGGCAGCAAAGTAGTCATTAACTCGCAAGATATGATATGTGAAATTCAAATTCAAACGAAGTTGCAAGATGTTTGGGGCGACGTAACTCATGAATTTCACTATAAAGCAATGAATGCAGGCATAGATAATAAAGTATATGAAAAAATGCTTTCGGAGATTTCGGATCGACTTGGTAATGAAGATAAATCGCTTCTCACCTTAAGAGATGCGTATCAAAGTTTGGCCGGTGAAAATTTAATAAAATATATAGTACTGGTGAATGATTTTGATATGAGTAGTAATTTATAACGAAGTATTTCGTGTGGAGATTTTGCTAAGCTGCGCTTCGTAAACCCCCCACAACTCAAACGTTA
Organism: Gammaproteobacteria bacterium; assembly: GCA_047639625.1. Taxonomy (GTDB): domain Bacteria; phylum Pseudomonadota; class Gammaproteobacteria. The sequence continues at coordinate 207 of JBLIOG010000257.1, read as the reverse complement.
TTGGAAAAGAACCCGGTTAGAACAATGAAATATATACTTTTATCAATAATAATTTTCCTCTTCGCATCACATGGATTTGGAGCTGACAGTCAATCAATATTGTCGGCTTATCAGGCTAAGATCAGTGATATACAAGTCGAAAGCTCTGGCGTTGTGGCCAAAATCTTAGCCGATGATAATTATGGTTCTCGCCACCAAAAATTCATT
>JBLIOG010000256.1:0-6027 GCA_047639625.1 Gammaproteobacteria bacterium | reverse complement strand
AATTTATAATCATCCCGCGAATGCGTTTGTCGCCGATTTTATCGGCGAGTCAACTATGTTGCCATTAAGACACGATGGTACCGACAAGCTTTATTTCGAAGACCTTTTGATAGAAACCGATTTTAAGACAGGCAGTACCGAAAAATGGTCACTGGCCATCCGTCCCGAACGGTTATCTATAGTCGATGACGTAACTACCGATTCAGAACATACTATCGTGTTTTCTGGTGTGGTCCGTGACTTCGTATTCCAGGGCGAGACCGCTTTTGCCTTGATGTCGATTAGTGATAAGCACAGGCTCGCTTTCCGTTTCAGTACTGATTCTTCGTCAGCTGAAAATATACTACAGCCGGGAGACCAGGTTTCACTTGGTTTGAATCGGCGTGATGTCATCATAATTCCAGGGGATGGAGATACATGAGCACCCCTGCCACGACTAAAGACACGACCGAGGGTCTGAACGAGAATCTACTCAAGATTCAGGGCATTCGGGAACAACGCATGTTGCTGAGTCTGGCGACACCCGCAATCATTGCTATTACGTTAATCGTCGTGATTCCTGTGGGCTGGTTGTTTTACCTATCATTTATAGGCAAAGCCGGGGATTTCTCTTTCGAGCATTATCAAAAAATGATCGAATACAAATCCTACGCACGTGTATTTTTAACCACTTTTAAAGTCAGCATTCTGACCACTTTAATCTGTATTCTGATCGGATATCCGCTCTCCTACTTCCTTGCAAACCTGCCACCGCGCCTGGCAGGTTTTTTCATGTTGGCAGTGTTACTGCCTTTCTGGACATCATTGCTGGTACGTACCTATGCCTGGCTTGTACTCTTGCAGAGGAAAGGCATCCTCAACGAATTTGCGATGTCGATTGGCCTATGGGAAACACCGGTAAAGCTGGTACATAACCTGACCGGTACACTCATTGGTATGGCCCATATTATGCTGCCTTTTCTGATTTTACCGCTTTACGGTTCGATGCGAAAAATTCAACGTGACCTGATGTATGCAGGCGCTAATCTCGGCGCATCGCCGATACAGGCTTTCTGGAGGATTTATTTTCCATTGTCTCTGTCGGGTATGGTAGCCGGGTCATTAATTGTGTTCGTGTTGTGCCTTGGATTTTATGTCACCCCCGCAGTTCTCGGAGGTGGTCGTGTCATCATGGTAGCCACTCAAATTACCGCAATACTCGAACACCAGTTCAATTGGGGTGCGGCGAGTGCGCTCGGGGTTGTTTTGCTGATTGCGACTTTGATCATTATTGTCATCGCGACAAAGCTACTGAAACTCGATGCCGCACTATTTGGGAAACATTGATATGAGCTGGCTACAAAAACCTGCATCAGATACCCAAATCATCCATCGCGACCGAATCTGGCTTTATGTTGTGGCAACAATCATCATGCTGTTGTTGGTGATACCCACATTCATCGTCATACCGATGTCATTCTCGGCTTCTCAGTACCTCGAATTCCCACCAGAAACCTGGTCGACGCGTTGGTACAATGTCTATTTTGAATCACCCAAATGGATGCGGGCCACGGTTACCTCAGTAAAGGTCGGTGTATTGACAATGCTACTTGCAACGCCGATGGGCACCATGGCAGCTTATGCTTTGTTTGTTTCTGGGCACCGAGCAGCCCGAGCTTTATTTGCCTTCCTCATTACACCGATGATAGTACCGGTCATACTCATTGCGATTGGCACTTTCTATGCCTACGGAAAGGTGGGCCTTAACAATACAATAACCGGCCTGGTGCTTGCACATAGTGTTCTGGCGGCACCTCTGGTTATGATTATCATCACCTCAGCATTGCGGAATTATGATCTGGATCAGGAACGAGTTGCCAGAAGCCTTGGCGCGACACGCATTAAAGCTTTTTTTGTCATTACTTTACCGCAAATAAAATTTTCTATCGTAGTGGCAGCGCTATTGTCATTTTTATCTTCATTTGACGAAGTCATCGTCTCGATATTTGTTTCTGGCGGCGTAAATGCGACGCTGACGAAGCATATGTTCGCTGCGTTACGTGATTTTATTGACCCAACCATTGCTGCGATTTCCACAATTATGATTATTGTTTCAGCGTCTTTATTAATAGCAACACAGTTCATCGGTAAAAAGGAAAAGAAACTTTAGGAGTTCCCTTTAGGCTAAAAAAGTTAACGACTCACCTAAGTTCGTCTGACCTTGACCCCAATCAACTCTTCATAAGCCTTGATCATGGCACTCTTGGGTTCTCCGCCAAACCCGGCGTCCAGAGCACTTTCATAAACACCCGTCATCGCCTTCATCATCGGTAGTTCGACATTTAAACGCGAGGCCATCTGCTGGCCATTCAGAATATCTTTATAGGCTGCTTGCATTGGAAAATCATCGTTAAACTTTCCATCGAGAATTCGAGGCACGAAATGCTCGCTTGCAAAACTGCGGCTACTACCGCCAGTGATGAGCGCTTCCAATGTTTCAGGGTTCAAACCGAATTTAACCGCCAGAGGTAACATTTCACAAAAAGCAGCGATATTAATATTATAAATCAGATTGTTAATCGCTTTCATCATCTGACCAGAACCTACATCACCGCAATATAATATCTGCGACCCCATTTCTTCTAACCAATGAAGATTTTCTGCATAAACTGGTTGAGAACCGCCGAACATCAAAGTCAACGTGCCGTCTATGGCTCGTTTGGGTAATCCTGACACGGGGCAATCACAATAAGCAATCTCGCGTTTATCGCACAGTTTCGCGAACGCCTGCGTGCTCACAAAACTTTGCGTAGTCGTATCAATAATTGTTTTAACTTGATTATTTTTAACTGCCAGCCCACCCGCTTCAGACAAGCAACTTTCAACCTCAACTTCGCTGGGCAAACAGAGGAATACCAGATCGCATTGCTTGCCGAGCGCTTCGACACTTTTGTCAGCTATTGCGCCCAGAGTTTCAAGAAGGTCAAGTGCTTCCTTATCTTGATCGAATACTCTTAGTGAGACACCTGCTTTCACCAGGTTTGCCGCCATGGAGCCGCCCATCTGCCCAAGTCCGATAAAGCCGATTTGATTTGTTTGCACGCTAGCTCCTGAGTTCGATCAAAAAAGAATTAATTTGGCCACCATCACCCGTTCATTTGCGGAATGCCCGAGAACAGCTGCAAGTATCCGCTGACATCCTGTATTCAAAACTGAGTTTAGGATCATTGACAAAAACCAGAAATCGATACAAAGCCTGATAAACCAATTCAACCCTGTCAAAGGGTAAATCTTGCGGGGGTAAGGTACGTTCAGTCCACGGCACACCGACAACAACGTCCTAAGTGTCGAAGTCAGACATAGTGATGCTGCGTTAACAAGCGTTTTGACTGATCAAAGTTTACTTTGGAAAATGGATTCGTCACTACATTAATCCATACATATTTTGAATCAGAGCTAGCGGTTGATATTACGTCAGCATGACTTTAAACGGCTGCCATAATCAAATAGAAAACCATCGTAGATCATTACATTTCGATGACAAGCTTTCCGAAATGCTGAGCTGAACGCATCGTGTGAAACGCGGACCGAGCATCTTCGAATTCAAATCTTTGATCGATAACAGGATGTAGCTCATTCAATGTTAAAGCCGCATTCATATCGTCAAACATGCGTCGACTGCCGACATAGACACCCTGAAGCTTTATTGATTTACGCATAATGCCCATTGGATTAATCTCGCCACCAGTTAGAACACCGATCAAACTGATCGACCCACCAACACGCGTTGCTTCTATCGTTTTCTCCAGGGTTCCACCACCGCCGGTTTCAATGGTCACATCCACACCTTTGCCATCGGTTAACTTCATAACCTCTTTGTCCCAATCCGGATACTGTCGATAGTTGACACATTCATCTGCACCTAAAGCTTTTGCTCGTTCCAGCTTTTCGTCACTCGACGAGGTAATAATAACTCGGGCACCCATCATCTTTGCAATCTGTAAACCAAATATAGAGACGCCACCCGTTCCTAGAAACAAAGCTGTATTACCTGCCCTGAGGCCGCCCTGCTCTATCAGACAATTCCATGCTGTAAGTCCTGCGCATGGTAACGTCGATGCCTCAGCATAAGACAGGTATGAAGGAAGCAACACAGCACCCTCTTCCTGCAATATCACGTTTTCCGCAAGTACTCCATCAACAGGGCCACCCATCGCACTGGCCATAGCTTCGGGCGTGATTCCACCACTTGACCATCGCTGGAAAAAACATCCCGCGATTCGATCGCCTACTTTGAAGCGACTAACACCAGAACCCATTGCGATAACTTCACCGGCACCATCTGAGTTCGGAATTCGAGGATAATCAATACCTCGGGCCTCTGAATTTTCAATGGTAGAGAGATCCCGATAATTGACCGAAGAAGCGTTAACTTTTACCAGAATTTCATATAAGCCCGGTTCAGGAACGGCTCGGTCATTCAGCGCCAGCGCATCAACACCACCACTGGAAATTATTTCGTATGAACGCATCGCTTTAACCTTTGCAAGTTTTCAGGAAATCACCTGGTTAATTAAACAGAACCTGGCCTTTGAGGTCCAACGGCATTCGATAATTACGGAGTAACTCCAGCCCCGTATCCACCGTCATCGCACCCTTTAGCTGGTATTCTATGGGTTGATCACCTGATATTAAATCATAGACAGTTTTACCCATACTCAACAAATTCAATTCTAACGGAATACCGATAGTACCTTTACCTTTCTTTGGAATGGAACTCGAAATAGAGCTTTTGCCTTCACCCCAACTTCTCCCATTAATATTCAGTTGATAATTAAAATCACTTAAATCCAGACTAAAACTGTTTGGATTATCAATTTCTACCTGAGCAACAAGCTCAGCAGAGGTTAGGCCCAATTTTTTGACATCGATATTCTTTAGCTTGACCTTCGGTATTTTGGGAACAGGCAACTCACCCTTCATTTCATAGGGAAAACTGTAGTTACCAATGACGGGTAAATTAACATTAATATTAGCAAGCAATTGATAAACAAACTCATCACTTTCCCAAATTTTTCCAGGTAATTTTTTAAGATCGTCAAATTTCAGAGTGACTGGAAGCGCGACTTTACTGATCGCAGACTTTTTAATTTTAATACCCTTACCGGTGACGCCGCTCACCAAAGACTTTCCTGCGATTTGCAAATCGTAATCAACACCGGCAATTTTAAACGAGAATGGGTTTTCATTCGTCACCGCTACGTCAAACTCGAGATCTACCTGTTCAAAGTTTATATCAATTAATCGTGTTGCAATCACTTCGGCAGTCGGTTTTATAGTATCGATTTGTTTTTCAAGACTGGCACAGCCGACTATGCCCAATACCAGGATGAGGAATAAAAGTTTCTTTGATATGAATTGAATCATGGTTTGTTGCCGATTTAAATCTGTTCTGAGGAAGCCGAAGTATAATCAACCATAAATTACTTGCCAATTTATTAACCACTGTAAAACAGGGATTGTGAGAAGCCGAATTAAGTCATGATTTATACAATAAGAATGTTTAAATCTTGTTTCACAAGCGCCAAAAAATTTTCATTAAAAACCTCTAGGAGTCTGTCGGACTTAGGTAATCGTAGCGAGGGAAAGTCATTTTGAGTTAAATTTTTTGATCGAATGAGGCGAATAGTTGTTCTATTCAACGAATTGGATCGAGAAATTTGGCCGAAATGGCTTTTCCGTAGTAGATTTATCCTAAGTCCGACAGGCTCCTAGCAACGATTGATAGGTTTGTGTCGTTCCTTAAAGCTCAAAAAACATAAAAAAAGGGCCATCTAATGGGCCCTTTTCATTCCTACATTTATTAATGGTATCAGTACTTCAAACATCAATTTCCAAGAACATTCTTATCACCTTTTTTTGTTTGTTTTGCTGCTTTTTTCTCTTTGGGTGACATGACTGCTTTCTTTTTGGTATCGCGTTTATTTTTCTGTTCTTTGCCCATTACTTTCACTCCTGGTAAATTTTGGAAAATCAGAACCGTTTGAT
>JBLIOG010000255.1:0-6029 GCA_047639625.1 Gammaproteobacteria bacterium | reverse complement strand
GCGGCCATTATAAATTCGGTTTTGTTACCGGTTTTTACGGTGATAGTGTCGAAATAATGCTGAGTCGGAACTTCTAGGCCAAGCTCCCTTAATCCTTCGCATAGAATGACCGTTAATCGATGGATGCGGGAGGCAATACGTTTGATTTCGGCCGGGCCATGATAAACCGCGTACATACTGGCCATGATGGCTAACAAAGCCTGGGCAGTACAGATATTACTGGTCGCTTTCTCCCGACGTATATGTTGCTCGCGGGTTTGTAATGCCAACCGCATCGCCGGCTTTCCCTGGCTATCGACTGAAACTCCAATTAAGCGTCCCGGGAGGGATCGTTTGAAAGCATCGCGGGTTGCCATAAATGCTGCATGAGGTCCGCCGTATCCAAGTGGTACGCCAAAACGCTGTGTGTTACCGACAACAATATCAGCATCGAATTCACCCGGTGGTTTTAATAAAGTAAGGCTCAAAATATCGGCAGCGACTGCCACCAGGGCCTGACGTTCGTGAATCGATTTTACCAGACCTTCATAATCATGAATTTCACCGGTAGAGCAGGGATATTGAAGTAATATTCCGAAAATGTCGTGCGCGGCTAAATCGTCAAATGGATTCCCAACAACGATTTCAATATCGAGATGACTAGCACGATTACTGACAACTTCAATGGTTTGTGGATGGCAGGTTTCGGCGACATAAAATACTTTACCTTTACTTTTAGCCAGACGCTGGCACATGGTCATAGCTTCAGCGGCGGCAGTCGCTTCGTCGAGCATTGAAGCATTCGCCAGTTCCATACCCGTGAGGTCGGAAACCATGGTTTGAAAGTTTAGCAAAGCTTCCAGCCGTCCCTGTGAGATCTCAGCCTGATAGGGCGTATAAGCTGTATACCAGGCTGGATTACGCATTAGATTACGCTCGATGACGGTTGGGGTTTCCGTGTTGTAATAACCCTGACCGATGAAGGATTTATAAATCTGGTTTCGAATTGAAACTTCATATAGTCGATCGAGTACTTCGCGCTCTGTTTGGCTATTTTTTACTTCGAGCGGCTGATCACGGCGTATAGAGGGTGGAACAACTTTGTCGATTAATTCCTTCAGACTCGACATTCCAATTTCGGCCAGCATTGCCGGTTCATCGACTGAACCGGGGCCAATGTGGCGTCGGATAAAGTCAGTACTAATATCGAGCGTTTTAAGATTTTGATCGAGATGGGTCATGTAAACTCCAGCTTCAGAATGGATTTATTGGTCGCTATTTTAGCGGATATTTTTATTTTATTATTTTATAGTTCTAATTCATGTATAAGCAACGCAAATACTCGAATGAGGGGAATATAGGTGAATCTACCAACAGATTTACTCCGAACGTTTGTGACAATTGTCGATCTTGGCAGCTTCTCTCGTGCGGCAGACAAGCTCGGTCGATCGCAACCTGCGATCAGCCTTCAGATTAAAAGGCTAGAAACACAGCTGGAAACTCGTTTGTACGAGCGCGACAGTCGTAATTTAACGCTGAGTCGGGATGGACTGCAACTGTTAGATTACGCACGTCGAATGTTGGCTTTAAATGATGAGGCTGTGGTTAGACTGCTGTCACCTAATTTGGCGGGAAGAGTGCATTTGGGTATTCCAAATGAATATGCAGCATCACAACAATTTCCTTCCGTGTTGAATCGTTTCGCACAGTCTTATCCGGAGGTTGAACTGCAGGTAACCTGTGACCTTTCGATCAATTTATTACGAGACCTGCGGATTGGCCGCTTTGATGCAGTTCTGGCTTTGCATGATGGCACCGAAACTGATTATTTTAATGAACATTGGCGCGAAGAAATTGTTTGGGTCGCCGGTCCAGAATCAGGCACCAATCGCCATTCTCCGGTGCCTTTGATTGTTGCTCCGGAAGGCTGTATTTATAGGCAGCGTATGATTAATGCTTTAAATGCCCGCGAAAAACCCTGGCATATTGTCTATACCAGTCAAAACTATGGTGGTATTCGTGCCGGAGTCATGGCCGGTCTTGGCGTAACTGCTTTAGCCAGAAATACCTTGAGCGAAGGAATGGTCGTAATATCCGGTACCGATTATTTTAATCGATTGGCTGATGTTGAGTTAGGTATGCACTACAACCGAGATAAAGCATCTATTGCGGCACAGAAGCTGGCTGAATTTATTGGAATTCATTATGGTACGCAAAACCAGGATTGATATCGGTTTTGAATCAAGTTACTGATTGTTCATAATCTATCGAAATAACTAGCTCATCAGTAATCCATTGTTTGAGAAATCCCGCGGCGGCTAATGCGACCTGTTCTGCATCGACCCATTCGACCAACCCTTCGCAAATTACTGCAAAATTTGCGCCCAGTAACATCTGTTCAAACGCCCAGGCTTCGTGGACGTCTAATGAGCGCCAGTGGGTTGTCATTTGCTGTCGCCAGAGTAACCACCGCACCGGATCTTCATCTCTGTTGGCCTCAGTTGGTTGATCATTTTCCAATGATGAAACCATTGCAGGAACATTCCAGTATAAATCTCGCCACTGGTGAGCCGGTTTAAAAACCAGGGTAATGGAACCCCAGCTTTCAGGTTGAACCTGAGCCATGTCTTCGAGGCGAAACAGGTTTGATTCATCTGCCGCATCAAATACCAGACTTTGTGCCCATTCATAGTCGGCTATTTCCCCCATCAATTCCCTGTCGTCACCTTCAAATTGAGTTTTCAAGTATTCCGCCAGGTATTTTCCAAACCAACGTACCGAAGGATGTTTAGACGGATAATGTTTGAGGTAGTCGAGGGTTAAACTTTCGAATGCATCACGGCCCAGATACTTATCGAGCGCAGAATAATCGGTTGCCAGACAATCGATTAACCGGATCCGATAGGCATTATAATAAGTTGCAAGCCGATGTTTTGCCAGTGCATCTGCAGTGCTGACTATATCGGATTCAATCTCATCCGAGTTTCCGATCAAATACTGTTGAAATCGTTGCTGTAACAAACGTAGATCAGACATTTTGAGTAAATTGATAATGTGGAGTAGCAATTGCTCTGGCTCGATCCAGTTCTTGGAGAACTTGATCTAGTGGGGGAATGTTGCCATCGCGTTCAATCATAGTTGAAACTGGCCCAAATCGTTTCGCGGTTTCTTCGTAGAGTGCCCAGACCGGATCGATGATGTCCTGATCGTGAGTGTCGATGATCAAGTTACCATCATTAGTATGCCCGGCTAAATGATGTTGCCATACCCGGTCAACGGGAATGCCGTTAAGGTAATCGAGGGGATCGAAATTATGATTATAACTACTGACGTAAATATTGTTGACGTCGAGCAGCAGAAAACAATCAGCACGTTTAGCAATGGCGGACAAAAATTCCCATTCCATCATTGAATCTTCGACATAGGTTATATAACTCGATAGATTTTCAATCAACATCTGCCTTCCCAGATAATCCTGGACTCGGGATATATGATCAGCGACATGTTGAACGGCAGTCTCGGTATAGGGCAGAGGCAACAAGTCATGCATATTTTTCTGGTCGACCCCCGTCCAGCACAAATGATCGGAGATCCATTCGGGCTGAATGCGATCGATCAGATTTTTAAGATCTTTTAAATAATCAAAATTAATCGGATCCGTGCTCCCTAACGACATCGAAACACCATGCATTACCATTGGATAATATTCACGAATGGCATCCAGAAAATATAGGGGTTTGCCACCTTCAACCATATAGTTTTCACTCAATATTTCGAGCCAGTCAATATTCTTAGGCCGACGTTCAAGAATATCCTGATAATGCTCAGCGCGGAGGCCGAGACCGAATCCAAGATATGGTTTATTGAAATTTTTTGTCATTTATAAGAGTTTTGGTGATCGAAGGGTAGAGTCGCTGATTTTTTACAACATGTCATGCAGAATAAAGCAGTCAGGGTTGCTGTTTTCATGTGAATTTAGGACAAAAAAATGCACCGGCATGTGCGGTGCAATTTTTATCGAACAGAATGTATACAGCTTAAGCTTCGAATTTTCCGCCAGCACCTTCACAGTCAGTTTTGGTGCGCTTAACCCAACCCTGACCTGAGCAGGAGTTTTGTCCAGCACAACTGGTTGTTGCTGTAGCGCAAGCACTGGTGCCTTTGCATGAATTGACGTTAAAGCATTTGCCTGCTTTTTCACCTGCAGAAGCACTCATTGGCGCAATTGCGAACAGGGTAGCTGCAGCAGCAGCAAGAGCGACACCAGAAATTTTCTTAACTGTATTCATTAATCTATCCTCAAGAATTAAGTAGCAGAACGTTGCAATGGTTTTTACCAATTACCCGGCTTTAGAGATATCGAGTATCTAGAAGTTCATCTCTGTGTTAAAAAATAATTTTTTTTAAAAAACTAATGAAATTAATGCTACTAGTGAGTTTGCCGAATGGTTAACTGGTCCCCGCGCTGAATGAGTTCCATGTGTTTGAGTACGTTCATGCCGAGTAGAATGCTGTTACCTTTGAATCCGGGAACCAGGCTAGCGGGAACGTCGAATAATTCAATACCCCCTAGATTGAGCTGATCGATCGTGGTTGCATAGGCTATGGAATTACCATTCGCTGTCGAAATTTCATACTGATATCCTCGTTTGAGGTTTAATTTAACCGCAAGGTCACCGGGAACGCTGGTCATAGTGGCACCGGTATCAACCAGAAATGACGCCGTTTTCTGATTAACCAATCCGTTAAAAACATAATGTCCTTGCCGATTCCTTTTTAAGATAATTTCGGTTCCGTTACCGGTCTGGGCGCTGCTAACGGATCGGTTGGGATTGCTTTGAAAGTCTAAAATATTGCTAAACCCCAGCGTGAGCAATAATAATCCCATAATCCAGCCACCGAGAGTGAACATGAAGCCGAGTTTTTTAGTAGAATGTTCCATACTAATTAAATAGTACACTAATCCCTTAATTCAATTCATCGGAACCGTTTTAATGTCAGGTAACAGTTTTGGGCGATCATTTGTAGTGACTTCCTTCGGCGAAAGCCATGGAAAAGCCATCGGCTGTATTGTTGATGGATGCCCCCCAGGACTCGAGTTGTCCGAGGCAGATATGCAACCCGATCTGGATCGTCGTAAGCCGGGCACTTCAAGACACACGACTCAACGCAGAGAGGATGATCTGGTCGAAATTTTGTCGGGTGTATTCGAAGGTAAAACAACCGGCACTCCGATAGGGTTGATGATTCACAATAAGGATCAACGTTCAAAAGACTACGGTAATATCGCTAATCAGTTCAGGCCAGGTCATGCTGATTACAGTTATATACAAAAATATGGTGTACGCGATTATCGGGGTGGAGGGCGTTCGTCGGCCCGTGAAACGGCAATTCGTGTAGCTGCCGGTGCCATTGCAAAAAAATACCTGGCGCAAAGTTGCGGGATACAAATTCGAGGTTATCTATCTCAGCTTGGACCACTGAAACCCCGTAAACATGATTGGGACATTGTTAATGAAAATGCCTTCTTTTGTCCCGATGAAGATCTTGTGCCTGAGTTAGAGGCGTATATGGATGCCTTGCGTAAAGAGGGTGAATCTATCGGAGCTGCTGTATCTGTTGTCGCGACCGGCGTACCCCCGGGGCTAGGTGAACCAATATTTGATCGTATAGATGCTGAAATTGCCCACGCTATGATGAGTATAAATGCGGTCAAAGGTGTCGAAATTGGCGCCGGATTTGCTAGCGTGGAACAGAAAGGCACAGTACACCGTGATGAAATGACCCCTGAAGGATTTTTATCTAATAATGCCGGCGGGACGCTCGGTGGGATAACTTCAGGCCAGGATATCACTGTAAAAATTGCACTCAAGCCTACTTCGAGTATTCATTTATCGGGTAAATCGGTTGATGTAGACGGAAATCCGGTCGATATTAGAACCAAAGGCAGGCATGATCCCTGTGTTGGAATTCGTGCGACACCGATCGCTGAAGCGATGTTAGCTTTGGTGTTAATGGACCATCTTTTGAGGCACCGTGGTCAAAATAGC
>JBLIOG010000254.1:0-6061 GCA_047639625.1 Gammaproteobacteria bacterium | reverse complement strand
AGTTGGTTAATCATACCTGCTTTGCCACTGGGTGCATGGATTGCCGAACGAACCGGAAACCCTTTTACTACGATGGGTGTAACGTTTATAACCATTGCGATTTTGTCCTGGATGATTCCATTTACTTCGTATTATCTTTTGATATTCATATTGCTAGGCCTCGTTTTCGGGCCTGCCGGTGGTCTGATCATGGCACTGCCAGCGCAGGTATTGAGAAAAGAAAATCGAGCAATAGGAATGGGGGTTTTCTTCACTATCTATTACGCCGGAATGGGAATATTTCCAGTGATCGCTGGATATGCTCGTGACAAAACAGATAACCCGGCAGCACCTTTAGTGCTCGCAGGGATAATTATACTTTGCGCCCTACTTTCATTGGTTTGTTTTCGTCTGATTCAGATCAGACACTCGAGAATTTCAACTATAGCCATCTATTAAAAAACTGGAAATAACCATGTGTGCCGCAGTGGGCAGTGGTCAATTCTTGATTCCAGAGAATGTAGAAATAGTTGCAGTTGGCACGTCTATCGACCTACCACTAAAACGGAGCTCTGAAACTTTGATTATATCGATACCATGACTGTGATAATTGCTGACGGCCCGCCGCGTCTTGATGAAATCGTGGTTTGCATGGCGGCGTCTGACGGACTTCGGCCTCATCCGCGGGTCGGCAAAGACACGATACCTCGCTAATTATCCCAGAAATTTTCGCCTGATTAGGTTTCTACCTAATCAAAAAATCTATGGGTATAGAAGTCAGCTCATAAGCCAGATTATCAATTTTAACTAGTACTAGACCGATGCTTTGCGATTACGTCGGAAGCTGCAAAATCCTAATCCCAGAAACCCCAGGCCAAACAATGCAAATATTGATGGCTCAGACACTGGGCTATTAATACCGGTGCCAGCATCATGTGAATACGGTGCAAAGGTAGCTTTGACTTGGGTTTTCCCACCACCATTTGTATTTTCATAAAAACCAAAAGCATCGATGTGAAAATCTTCGACGTCACCATCTATAGAAATTTCATAAGCGTTAATTTGCCCAACCAGTGGGTCAGCAGATCCGACTGTTGGAACCGTATCGATGAAATCCTCAATTTGAGAGTCTGTTGACGAAAAATCACCCAACGCAAATTGTTGCCATTCCCAACCAGCCCCATAAACATCATGGGGAGCTAAAGTATGCCCATCAGCCATTACTGGCGTCGATCCGTCATCGACAGTTTGGACCCATGCAGGGTCAACGGGAGTACTTGAATCTGAAAATCCCAGCAAACCATCGGTCCTAGTTGGCGTTAAATTAAAATTTACAACTGTATCTACATCAGCATAGGTAAAGGTGACGTTAACATCGTGAATGGTGCCTTTACCCCCTGGGCCATCAACATTTCCAATTACCCAGAGCGTTATAGTGTCGTTCGCATCGATTGGCTCAAAAACCCAAGATTCATGATCATAGTCATACTCAGCACCCTCTACATATAGTTGCAATAAAGGCGCGGCAGACAGTGGCACTGCAAACATTATAAGTACAACAACAATGCTACTAGCGCGGCAAATATTCATAATTTTAACCATTGAGAATTCATTCAAGACAGAAGTTTCCATAACTCAAAAATAACTGCAATAATTGATCCTCTAATATACTTTATTTATAAATCAATAAGTTATATTAAACCCATTATTCAAGAGTCAGGTTTATGTAAAGATTATTTACAATATTGCCTGCCAGAGTGTAAAATATTTTTACACTAATAAACCCCCTGAACAATTCACCCATGAATACTCAGAGGCCGCAGGGTAAATACTCTCAATCTGCTTCAAACCCCTCCAAAATTGAATTTCCCCTTTATGTTTTCCAGTATTATGCGGTAGATTGGAGGATTGGCACGAAAATTCTAACACTCCTTAATCTTCAGCTCCATTTGTGCAAAGGCGTAAACAAATTGTCGCTGGCGTGCCGCAGTACACATGATTTCGGTGAGTTCGGTGTCCGTCACCGATCCTGAAAAGGCACTCAGCAAAGGCTCCATGATGCGTCCGATAAGATATAATAAGACCTATCTGCCAATATCAATCCGAGAAATCCAGGCCAGAATATATCCTTTTCCCGGTTATTTACTGTAGTACCTGAAAATTTAGCCACCGTTTGTGCAAATTGTTAAAGTCATCTGAAGCTTATAGCGATACTCTGCACCACCTGGTTGGTTGCAAAATCGCATTGCACACTGACTTCTACCGAGCCGCCTTCGGATCAATGTCGCCTAAAGTGCCTGCTATTGGTGAACACCCTTTTTGACAGTCCCCTCATGGCGCCTACCTTTGGTGAGCCCAGATCATGGCCTTATGTTTTCCTTCTGGAGTTTTGGTTGCTTCTTGTTGATTTTCCCAGCGGGCTCTAGTCGAGCCTATTTTTGATTACTGAAAGGAAATAACGTTTATCTTCTAGCTATCAGGATTTCTGTCAAACTTGGTTGACTCTTGGGATGGCCGAAAAGCGCATTTACTCACCGAAGCGGCCAACGAGATTTCTACCCAGTTCAGTAATATTGCTGAGAACCCTTGAGTTTGTTAATTAACCACAGCACTTTTTGAATTTTTTGCCACTACCACAAGAACAGGGATCATTACGGCCCGGGGTTTTCTCAAGCACGACGGGTTTAGGCTTATTGAGTATAGCCGTCAGCTCATTGATATTTTCCTCGCCTTCTTCGTCCACGCTGACGTCGGCAAAAAGCTTATGTCCATTCAGAATCGCTTCAACTTCCAGCTTACGTACTTCACTAGTAACGATCAGCGATAATGGGGACTGCTCGCTACCGGGTTTAACTGAACGTTTAGCGGTAAATTCACTATTTTTAGTGTCTTCTTTATTTGCGTCGCGACCTGTGTAGAAAATTTTTGACATCAATATTTCCTGTGAAATTTGCATGATTAAGAGCCATGTTCATTTAGACATTGGCCGATTACTTAGTTAGCTACATATTAGATGATTCAAATAGAGCCAAAAACCTGGCTTCTACATCGCCACAATCCGAATGGCGGATTAAAAGTTTCATCAAAGGGGGAAATTCAAGCTGGACTAGTTTAAAACGGCTCGGATGATAGCAAATATTGACCCAAAACTTTGGTTTATCTTTTAAATGGCCCGTTTAAAGTTGTGATTCTCACTAACACCAAATTTTATGCTTCGATAGTAGATTCCGCCTCTATTCGCTTCAGACCACCAAGCGCCAGCATCGATCACCGGCGTTCCAGGCTTTTAGAGATCGATAGCGATCTAGATAAGCATGGCTTTCGGCAGGGTAAAATATTTACTTTGACTTGATCGGGTGCTATGACACCGGAATACACCCGTTTCTAAAAGGCGAACATCCTGCCATTTACTTAAAGTCGCTAAACTCCCGCCTTACCCGCGACTCCAGCAAAGGTATTGCTGTTTCTAGAACCAATTCCTTAAAATGGTCTGTTTCCTGATGAGCCTCGAGCCCTGCTTCATCGTGGTATTTTTCGTATATAAAGAACTCAGCGGGGTTTCCTGGATTAACATGAGTGGTATAGGTAACAACCCCTGGCTCTTGACTAGACGCCGACCCCATCTGCCGTAGAATCTGCTGAACCTTTTGTTCATTGCCGGGTTTAGCGACCCAGGTTACGACGATCACAAATGACATGACAACTCCTTTTTATGGTGTAGTAATAATTAGTCTGGGTTAATCTAATCACAGGCTCAAACTCTTAGCCCGTGACAATCAAAAACCGAAATCAGAGCCGTTAAACTGACCCTGCCTTATTCCTTAGCTACAAACTGCAACGATTGATAAGCCGTTCGTCTGACTTGTCGACGCTTCAAAGGTGATTCTATGAACCTCGTAACTGCAGCAACAAGACAGCCGGCATCCTCTTCATTCAAATACACAATTTCATCTCGAACTGAGAGTAGTGTTTTAAGCAAGTGGACCGATACGATATGTTCAGCCTGACCATGGTCCAGCACTTTCTCCAGTAACCCTGCAATCTGCTTTTGAATATCTTTCGAGTACCACTCCGATAAATCAGACTCAAAGTCTGTAAAAGTTGCATTGCGTCCATTGAAACAGGCCATCTGTAAAAGTCCGGCAGGCCATAGGTCAGGGAATTTTATACATTGTTGCCGCACTGCGCTGGCAAAGGTAATTCCATGGGTGAAGTCGAGCCATCCGACATTGCCGGATACCGAAACATGGGTTTTATATTGATGTTCCAGATCAAAGCCAAGCAAGTTCATAGCATTGGCTTTTAGCAGATAACCATACAATTCTTCCGGATCGGTATCGCTACAGTCAACTGTTGCTTTCATTGAGCGGTTTATACTTTTCTTTTTCCAAAGCCCTGATTCGGGTTTAGCGCCTCCAGACTGACCCCATGTTTTAATCTGGTTGTCATAGTCACGAAATTCAGGAATCTTATCCTCGCGCGATGCATAAATAATACCTCTCACCAAAGAAAGTAAAAGTCCTTCTGCCACCTCGTCACCAAGTCGATCAATCAGGGATTTTATTTTAGTGACATAAATTATTGAGTGCCCAAAATCATTGTAATGACGCAAAGCAGCCCTGCTAAGTGCAGGTTCAAAATCGCTAAACTCAAGTCCATCCTGTAGCCCGCCACGGATACAGGCGATGGCAGTTTTTTCATCCTCAATCTCTATACTATGTAGAAACAGTGTCTCATCAAATGACTGATGGCCCTTAGGATAGGCATAATCAGATTCCCGCAAACAATCATAGGAGCAGTGGGTCACGGCTTCGACCAGACAGATTAATTGCCCTTCTTCATCGTCAACTAACTCGTCGTACAAAATTAACCAGTCAGCCATTCCAGCAAAAGCGTGGGTCCACCCATATTCCATTTTGGGCCAGGACCACGAAACTGATAAGCGCAGAGAATCGAGGGGATCAGCGCCCAGTATAATGAGTCGCGCAATTTCTCGGGCAACCCGGTCATAGCTGTAATCATCGTAAGCATCGCGCAAACTCTTGACGATTGATTGATATCGTTGGTGGTAAGGCAGGTCTTGCAAATCTATCCATAACACTCCGTTTCTTTCTTCCAACGGATAGGTTCTCAATCGATCACCACCCAGTAAGTTTTCGCCACTCTCTAAATCAAACTTCCAGTTATGCCAGTTACAGGTCAATGTACATTTTCCAGACACACTGCCTTCCGATAACGGAAAACCCTCGTGAGGGCAACGATTGTCGCAGGCTCGAAACCCCTCTTGTGTATTGAATAAAGCAATCTGACGCCCATTTATTCGCTTCATTAAGGCCGAATGCAATTTTAAATCATCAACCGGCATGACCAAATGCCAGTCGGCTTCAATCGATTTACTAATTTCGTTAACTTTAGTCATAGCCATATCCTTCTAGTTAATTTTTGCAAAGCATAAAAGTTAAAGTAAACTTTAAGTCAATAATTATTTCACAATACAGTTTCAAATATCTGGAGTTCACACTGATGGAGAAAAATACGATATTTCTGAGCATTGGAGCAGCGGCCAGTAGAAGTGGAATGGCAGCGTCAGCCCTGCGGTTTTATGAATCAAAAGGCCTCATCGAATCAAGTCGCGGACCCGGCAATCAAAGACGTTACCATCGAGCTATGTTACGCAGGATTGCCATCATTCGGGTGGCACAAAATCTGGGATTGAGTCTGGCTGAAATATCAGCAGCCCTGGAAAAATTGCCGGCCAAACGAACACCAACCCGTAAAGACTGGACCCGCCTGTCGGCCACCTGGAGTAAACAGCTCGATCAAAGAATTTCAGATTTACAAAATTTGCGCGACCGGCTTAACGGCTGTATTGGTTGCGGCTGTCTTTCAATGCAACGCTGCAGTCTTTATAACGCAAATGATGAAGTGGCAACTCAGGGAGGCGGTCCGCGATTCCTTATCGATAACCCCAAAAACTAATTCGGCAACCTACTGGCGATAACTATCATCTTTTTGGTCAAGGGTACGCGTCACAGCCTGCCAGTTACGATCAATATAATCGCCCGGCCGGTCGACTTCGGGC
>JBLIOG010000253.1:0-6080 GCA_047639625.1 Gammaproteobacteria bacterium | reverse complement strand
CTCTATCAAGCCTGATCTCTATCTAAAAATAAAATGCTGCTTTGCAATTTTCATAACAGTATTCCACTGGTATTATTAACCCCTCAACTACTGGCAGACACCTAGCATCGAAGCTGACGTTTTTATTCACTGTAAATTTTCGTATTTACGGCTGCCGTCATACTCATGTCAACTGGCGTTAATTATGGAATACACGAGAGGCTCCCGCACTTCCTTGGGATATGCGTAGGATTTCCCGCCATGCTGGTGGTTATCAGACTCGGCTTTGGCCTGTTATTTGAAACCTATCCGTTTATACATGAATGGATAAATTGGATTGAAATTGGATATTTGCTGTTTCTTGCCTTGAAAGTCGCGACCGCAAATAGGGCAAAAAACGCCACCAACAATAATAAACTCATGAACTTCTGGCAGGCTTCTGCTTTCCAGTGGATTAACCCAAAAGCCTGGATTATGGGAAGTAGTACGCTGGCAACTCTCACCTCGATACAAAGCGACTTTCTGGTTCAGGTTCTTTTGGTCGCGGGTGCCTTTTTCACTGTTTCTACTCCCGGTGCCGGCTCCTGGTTAATCTTTGCAGTGGGTCTTCAGAGGATATTTAGAAACCCGCATCATTTGAAAGGCTTTAATCGCACCACCGCTTTAATACTGGTAGTGTCTATCGTTCAGGTCATTATTGATTCTTTAACCTTATAGCGCTTTTACCGACAGGTTTGTTTTTTAAAACCTCCTCCCCGGTATTGATTGACTTAACCAGAAAAGATCAAGACTATCCTAAACATAAATTACTCAGGTTGGATCCGATGTCGCTCGATCAGGTAATCGTTCATATTTCTGGCCAGGATATTACCTTAGGCCAGATTATCATCATCCCAATAGTTTTAGGCCTTGGTTATTTACTGATCCGGTGGATTGCCCGCCTCATAACTAACTGGCTGGTCAGTCGAAGTATCAAAGCCGATCTGGTACACCTGGTTCGCCGTATTTTTTACACCCTTTCGATAACCATACTTGTGATTACTACGCTCGACCTTCTCAATGTCCCTCTAACCGCTTTTGCATTTGTCTCCGGTGCAGTCGCGATCGGTGTTGGTTTCGGCGCTCAAAATATTATCAATAATTTTATAAGCGGTTGGATTCTGATGTGGGAGCAGCCAATCCGCATCGGTGATTTCCTGGAAATCGATGGCACTTTTGGGACAGTCGAATCAATCAATACTCGGTCGACGATTATTAGACGGGTAGATGGGGTTCACATGCTGGTACCGAACAGCACTCTGCTCGAAACCACGGTGGTGAACTGGACACTGATTGATAACTTATCACGGACAAAAATACGAGTGGGCGTGGCCTATGGTTCGCCAGTACGATTAGTATCCGACCTGATTTTACAGGCGACCAGGGAACATGAAGCTTCGCTTAGTGAACCTGCGGCTAAAGTTATCTTTGAGGACTTTGCTGACAGTGCCCTGATATTTGACGTCTTTTTCTGGATCAACGCAGTTGGTGAACGCGATTTACGAGTGGTTCGTAGTGATATTCGATTTCGGATCACTGAGTTATTCGAAACGAACAATATCGAAATCGCTTTTCCTCAGCTCGATATTCACGTCGATGGCTCATTGTCATACCCTGGTAAGAAGAATCACGTGAATAACCATCACTAAGGAGTTTTTATGAATAAAAATTCAATAGAACAGTTTCCAAATCATAAGGGGCTTCTGTGGAGTTACCGGTTGGATGGAGCGGGTGGCGGCCAACAACAAGTCGACCTCACCAAACTTGATAAAACCGGCCCTGTTTTTGACTGGATTCATTTGCTTAGTAATGAACAGAAATCGATAGACTGGATGATAGAGAAAGGCCTTTCTAGTCAAGTCATTGAAATGATGAACGCGACAAATACACGCCCGAGAATGCAGAAGTTAGATGGCGGCCTACTGATAAACTTACGTGGCGTGAACACCAATCCCGGTGCCGACCCTGAAGATATGGTGGCGTTACGAATCTGGTTCACAAATAGCACCATTATTACCACTCGAAGTAAGAACCGAAAACTCCTCTCTGTTGAGGATCTTAGGGAAACCATCGAGAATAAAACTGGCCCGGCAACAACCCGTGAATTCGTTTGTATGTTGATCAAATATATCGCCAATCGAATCGGCGACGTGGTTGATGATATTGATGAAGCCCTGTCACAGGTTGAAACCAATCTCAGTGATGACAATATTAATCTCGTGCAACAACAGTTATTCAGTACACGTACAAAATCAGCGGCGATACGTCGATACCTGTCACCTCAACGCGAAGCACTGACCGAACTTTGCCGAAGCCGTGACATTTTCAACGACACTGAAATGCACGAACTACAATTTCAAACCGATCGAATCACGCATTATGTAGAAGAAATCGACCTGGCACGGGAAAGAGCCCAGGTTTTGCAGAGTGATCTACAGAACCGTTTAACAGAAAGACAAAATGCGCGAATGTATTTATTATCGATTGTCACAGCCATATTTTTACCACTCTCTTTTCTAACCGGTGTATTTGGAATGAATGTATCAGGTTTGCCCGGTATCGAAAATCCGATGGCATTTCTATATTTAACAGGTGCTATGCTAGGTCTTGCAATTTGCCTGATGCTCTTTATGCGTTTGAAACGGTGGTTATAATTTACGTTTAGTTCATAAATAACCTGACTATCCAGGGTATACCCTGGGTTCAGTTACCTAGTTTGACCTCGTTTTTAATAAATTCTCAGCTTCGTTTACAATAGATAGTAAACATTCCTCCGCGGGCAAGATATCAGCAATAAGACCTGCGGCTTCACCTACGAAAGTATTCGCAATATCCATTTCTCCGTTTATCCAGGCCGCCTTCCATCTTGCAGCTTCCTCATCGGCAACCGCTTTTAACCCTTCAACATCATCATGCCATTTTTCAGTAAATGAATTTTTAATGACGCGAGCAGTGTAACGTTCTGGCCAGTCTAAATGGCGTGCTATATCCATAACACTGGATCGAATAGTTTGATCGCCAGTTGCAGACAGCGCTCGGTCATGCATATTGGGATGTACCAATGCTTCCTGGGTCGCCCAGAATCGACTGCCTATGACAACGCCATCGGCCCCGAGCATTAAAGCAGCGGCCAGGCCACGACCATCGGCAATTCCACCGGCAGCACACAATAAAGCTTGTGGAAATTGGGTAGAGATTAAATCTGCCACTTCAGGAACGAGTGTCAATGTCGTGCGTTTTTCGCCATGTCCTCCTGCTTCGGCACCTTGCGCAACGATCACATCAGCACCAATGTCTAAAGCATGCCTTGCATCTTTTAACGTTTGAACCTGACAAATCAACGTTACGCTGGCATTTTTAATGGTGTGAACATAAGACTGCGGATCACCAAAAGATAAAAATAAAGCAGCTGGCTTATATGCCAATACATCGTCGAGCAATCCTGGATTCTTATCAAGAGCCCAGGTAATCAGACCACAGCCAATAGCATCCGAGTCTGCAATCGTAAACTGTTGCCGAATCCAGTCTGGGTCACCGTAACCTCCACCAATTAACCCTAAGCCTCCCACTTTACTGACTGCAGACGCAAGCGCGCCGCCAGCGGCTATTGCCATGGGTGCCTGAATAATTGGATGTTGTAGATCGAGTTTTTCGGTCAGCTTTGTTGTAATCATTAAATGGCCTTTAATTAAATTCTATTGGGGACAGAAAAGTATCTTAGTTAGTATTTCAGGCCAGGTTTTTTGACATTAAAACCCGATTTCCTTTTCTATCCGTCTCAATCCAGCCAGGATGTTTACAGCGCTCAAAATTTTCTTCGGACAGACTGTGAATCGCGAGTAGAATTTGACTAAATCCCTTGTCGATTGCTTGCGCATCGGAAAAACGCATCAAGGTACCACCGACTCCCTGCCCCTGATTATTCGGGTTAATAGCAATATTCGCAATTAAAGCCTTATCATTCGCGAAATCCATAATAAGACCACCGATGATGATGCCTATTTCTTCTATCACCCAGACCGGATAATTTTCGATCTCGGTATGATAATCATCATCCATGGGGGGTATTCGAATGCCCCCTAATTTTTACCTTATATGTCGAATAAGCTGATTCCATATATCGACCAGGCTGTCGCATCCGCAAGGATTGCTGCTCTGCCTACAGGGATAACTCTCATATTCGACTTAAACGTCCGGCTAATGTATTTATAGACTTTCCAAACAATAGTTTTGAGTAACCTTATTGGTCCGCTTCAAACGCTTCCGCATCAGCGTAAGGAAACCACCAGAAATCCTGGGTACCACAGTTGGGGTCAAGCCAGATAAATTTGGTCTTGCGAAAAGTTTCGAGACCTTCGGGTCCAAGCTGACGACCCATGCCGCTCATTTTGGTACCACCGAAAGGACCCGCATCATTATCAAGTAGCGGCGCATTAATCCAGATCATGCCACCGTCGAGTTCTTCGGTCGCTCGAATACTTTCACGCATATCCATCGTGTAGAGGCAGGCTCCGAGACCATATTGAGAATTATTGGCATATTCCAACGCCTGATCGAAGCTATCTACTTTACAAATCGGTGCGACCGGTCCAAAGCTCTCGTTATTCAGAATATCCATATCAGGGTTACATCCGGTCAATATCGTGGGATCAACAAACCAGCCCTTATCAAAACCTGCCGGGCGACCTCCACCATAAACCAGTTCAGCACCCTGGCTTTTCGCATGCTCAAGGACACCTTCATACCGGATTCTTTCCTTTTCAGACACCATTGGGCCCATTTCGACCTTGTCGAGGCCATTACCAATTCGAATAGCTTTGGCATGTTCAGCCATTTTTTCAACAAACTCGTCATGGACGGCTTCATGTACGAAAAACCGTTCTGCCGAAACACAAATTTGGCCACAGTTCATATAGGCGGAAAACGCAGCGCCCCGCGCGACAACGTCAATCGGTGCCGATGGCATGACGATAAAAGGATCGTTACCGGAGGTTTCTATCAATGTTGGTTTCATCATTTCACCACATTTGGCCGCAATCGCTTTACCCGTAGGAATACTGCCGGTGAACGCAATCATATGCGTACCAGGATGCTCAACCAATTGTTTCCCTGTATCTCCGGCTCCGGTTAAAACCTGAAATAGCCCCGGCGGTAAATGTCGATTAAATGCCTCGGCGAAAATCAATGTTGTGATCGAAGTGTATTCGGATGGTTTGGTAATAACCGCATTGCCACTCGCCAATGCCGCGGCACCTTCCCAGGCAAGCAAAGTCATCGGGTAATTAAATGGCTGGATTGAAACCACAACACCGAGTGGCAATTTCAAGGTGTAGTTAAGATGTCCGGCTACTGCAGGGCCGACAACTCGACCGATATCGGTTCGCCCAATTTCAGCATAATAACGAATTGCCGATACCGACCAGTCAACCTCATCGGCAGATTCTTTATAGGGCTTACCCATTTCTCTGGTGAGTGCTTCGGCGAGTCGCGGTTTCATCGCCAATAAATCATTGGCTATTTCGTGCATGATTTCAGCGCGTTCCAGCGCACTGATACGCCACCATTTTTTATAGGCAATTTGCGCAGCTTCCACAGCAGCATCTACTTCAGCCGTCGATGTTTCAGCTATCTCACTAATCACATTTTCAGTGGCCGGATCGATAACGGATCTGGATTGCGTGGAATCACTTAAACGGAATTCACCATTCAGCAATATGTTATGACTCAATTGCTTAAACTCTTCGAGAATACTCATAATTATCATCCAGTCCTGAAACAAGTTACGATTTAACGCTAACTTTACTTCAGGAAGAGTAACTGCTGCAAGAAAACAACATAGAAGCCTGCAAATCCGTCAGACTTTGCTTCAAACTGTTTTACAGGCTTTTCTGCTATTTCATCAAACCTTGACCTGTTATGGGTGCTCTGTTCAACCATTTTCTCGAATCCTCGTGCAAACATTAAGGCTGGGTTATTACAGGCTCTGTGGTTTCTAACTTTTCGCATTTCGGGTGCCTCTGAGCTGTTTTGTTGTTTCGAGGGAGGCAATGTCCAGTCAGTCT
>JBLIOG010000252.1:0-6090 GCA_047639625.1 Gammaproteobacteria bacterium | reverse complement strand
TTTTAGCGGCCCTGTATCGAAACTCATTTTATGATCGGGCCGTCAACGCTCTGACTCTGACATCAATTTCAACACCTGAATTTTTTGTGGCCTATATCTTAATCTTGTTTGTTTCGGTTAAAACTGGCTGGCTACCGAGCCTCTCCAATGTTCAGGCCGATACCGGATTTTTGGAGCGCATCGAAAAAACGCTGCTACCGGCAATTACCCTAACTCTGGTTTCAGTAGCACATATGATGCGTATGACCCGTGCAGCACTGATTAACCTTTTATCTGAATCCTATATAGAAATGGCCGCACTGAAAGGCATGAAAAAATTCAGAATCATTACCCACCATGCTCTGCCTAATGCCTGGGCACCTATCGTCAATGTCATCGTGTTAAATCTGGCATACCTGATTGTCGGCGTTATCATTGTCGAAGTGGTATTTGTCTACCCGGGATTAGGTCAACTACTGGTCGATGCTGTTCAGCGCCGTGATATGCCAGTGGTACAGGCTTGTTGCCTGATTTTTGCGACAACTTACGTATTGTTAAACATGATCGCCGATGTCTTATCGATAGTGACTAACCCTCGACTCTTGCACCCAAAATGAGTTCCACTGAAAACATTAATACTACTCTACCGCCGGATTCTAGCTATCAATCAGAATCCCGTTTTAAGCGTGCACTTAGGGAAGTCGTTAAGGCACCTATTAGTGCGCAACTTGGTTTGATTATCATCATTACCTATGTATTCGTTGCCATTTTTGCACCGGTTTTAGCACCGTTTGGCGAATCAGAAATTGTCGGGAAAAAATATCTGATCGCGAATGACCAGTTCTTTTTCGGAACTGACAATCTCGGCCGTGACATGTTAACCCGAATTATTTACGGTGCACGTAACACAGTCGGAATAGCGCTGGTTACAACTATTTACGCTTTTCTACTGGGCGGTATACTCGGTATCATCGCAGCCATTATGGGTGGCTTTGTTGATCAGTTAATCAGTCGTGTGGTTGATGTATTAATGGCCATTCCAGCTTTGATATTTGCGATGTTACTACTCTCTATTTTCGGGACTTCAGTCACGAGTTTGATTCTCATTATTGGCTTACTCGATGCGACCAGAGTTTTTCGAATAACCCGCGCAGTGAGTCTAAATGTCGTGGTCATGGACTATGTCGAAGCCGCTCGTTTACGCGGAGAGAAACTCGCCTGGATCACCGTTCGAGAAATCTTGCCCAGTATTACCGCACCCCTTGCAGCGGAGTTCGGTATTCGTTTTTGTTTCGTCTTTTTAACCATCAGTGCACTCAGCTTCCTGGGGCTCGGAATTCAGCCGCCAACAGCTGACTGGGGTTCAATGGTTCGCGATACCGCTGACCTGATCACTTTTGAAGATTACACTCCGTTAATCCCGGCAGCAGCCATTGCGGTATTAACCATCGGGGTCAACTTTGTTGTTGACTGGTTTTTGCATAAAACCAGTGGATTAAAAGATGAGCACTGATAATAAATTACTCGTTGTTAAAAACCTTCAGATCGAGGGTTTCAGTGAGAACCGCTGGCATCAAATTGTAAAAGGCGTCGATTTTGAATTAAACCGTGGAGAAGTACTCGGTCTAATCGGTGAATCAGGCGCCGGTAAGTCTACCATCGGTCTCGCAGCCATGGGTTACGCCAAACCGGGTTGTCGGATACACGGTGGCAGCATCATATTTGACGGCATAGACCTGGCCACGGCCAGCGATGAAACTAAACGAAAACTCAGAGGCTCCCGAATTGCCTACGTAGCTCAAAGTGCGGCAGCCTCTTTTAACCCTGCCCATAAATTAATTGACCAGTTTAGTGAAACGGTTGTACAGCACGGTATAGGAACCCGCGAACAGGCTTACCAGGATGCACGTGAGCTTTATTCAAAAATCAAAATGCCCGATCCTGATCAAATAGGTTTCCGCTACCCGCATCAGGTTTCTGGAGGGCAACTACAACGTGCTATGACCGCAATGGCCCTGTCCTGCCGTCCTGATCTAATCATCTTCGATGAACCAACCACCGCTCTCGATGTAACTACTCAAATTGAAGTGCTCGCAACCATCAAAGGTATTGTCGAACAATTCAACACTGCAGCTATTTATATTACGCATGATCTAGCAGTTGTTGCACAAATGGCAGATCGAATTAAAGTACTGCAATATGGTGAATCGGTTGAAGAATCGGAAACTCGTGAAATGCTGTCAAATCCGACTGAGGATTACACTAAATCGCTCTGGGCTGTTAGAACCTTTCGAAAAGCGCATTTCAGCCAACCTGAAGACGCCGAAGCACTCGTTCAAGTTAAACAGATTACTGCTTCTTATCCGAGAACTCTCATACCTGTCCTGTCAGACATTAGCTTTGATATTCATCGCGGTGAAACAGTTGCAGTTGTCGGTGAATCCGGCAGCGGAAAAAGTACGGCCGCCCGAGTGATTACTGGATTACTAAAACCAGAAAAGGGCGAAATCATATTTGACGGAAAAGTCTTACCACCTGATTACCGTGATCGGGATCAGGAACAGCTCCGTAAAATACAAATGATTTACCAAATGCCCGATACCGCACTCAATCCACATCAACGTATACGCGACATTATCGGCCGGCCACTCTCGTTTTATTTAAAACTCGAAGGTAATGCGAAGAAACAACGCCTAAACGAACTGATGGATATGATCGAACTATCACCCAACCAGTACCTCGATCGTTTTCCCGAAGAATTATCAGGTGGTCAAAAGCAGAGAATTTGTATTGCACGAGCATTAGCCGCAAACCCCGAATTTATCATTTGCGATGAAGTCACATCCGCACTGGATCAACTGGTCGCAGAAGGTATTTTACGATTACTTGATCGACTACAAAGTGAACTACAACTGGCCTATATGTTCATCACTCATGACCTCGCGACAGTCAGTGCAATTGCTGACCGTGTAGTGGTTATGCTACGGGGAGAAATTGTTGAACAAGGTCATAAAGACGAAGTGTTTTCACCACCCTTTCATGAATATACTGAATTACTGTTAACCTCAGTACCAGAAATGGATCCAGACTGGATGGAGAATGTGATTGCATCTCGAATTGAAAAAGGTGGTATGAAGGCTTCAGATCATTAGTTAAGGATTCTAAGTTCATTACCTGTTGCCATCAAAGGCAAAGCTTGTAAAACTTTCGATGCTCATGTCTACGAGAAACCATGAGCTCACAAACTGTAAATTTGATAATAATTTTAAACCAATCCTGAGTTTGTCGGTCCTATTCATTGATGCACATTAATCTTTAAGCAATACAAAGTCACAGGCACGTGATTGAGAACTTTCGGATCTCAGTATTGTATTTATAGAACTTTAAATTTGGATAAGTGATTTTCAATGAAATCTATACAACAACTGTTTTTTGGCCTGTCTCTCAGTTTTTTTGTCGGCAGCGTATTCGCAGTTGATGCAATTAATACCCCCTGGTACAGCAATGTGGCGATCGAAGGCCATGATCCCGTCGCTTATTTTCTAGAAAGAAAACCCGTTGAGGGAAGTAAATCGCACAAGTTAAACTGGTCAGGGGTTTCATGGCATTTTAAATCTGCTGAAAATAAGACTCTATTTGAAGCAAACCCCGAGAAGTATGCGCCTCAATACGGTGGTTATTGTGCATGGGCGGCATCACAAAATACGGTTGCAGGCATTGACCCGGAACAATGGACCATTGTCGATGGCAAGCTTTATCTCAACTACAATCGGGAAGTTAAGGGAAAGTGGCTTGTAGATACCAGCAAAAGCATTGCAGATGGGAATAAAAACTGGCCTGGGTTGTTGGTCGGTAACTAAAACATTTCGGGATTTCTTTTAGTCTTAAACTTTCCCAGTGTGGAAATTAAATTGCGTAAGAATATTCAATAACCGGTGGAAAGTCGCCATTCCTTTATTAACAGGTGGTTTAGCATTATATTTATGCTGGCATGTCTGTTTGTGTTTGCTTATCCGGCAGGTCGATTAAATTTCTGGTATTTTGAAAACTCGGTATTAGCCTGGATCGTCGCCCTAATATTCTGGGCACTAAGCATACTGGCGGTGCGATACTCATTCAACGGCCCCAGGATGAAGGTCAGGTATTTGGTAGTCCATTGGATGGGCATCAGTTTTATCTTCTCCAACGCTACCCTGCTGATCGAATTCATCGGGTTATTTCTACCGATGCAGAATGTCACCGCAGTTTACCTGGTGGTGATTGTAGCGTTTGTATCAATCCTTTTCGCAGTTGCTATTTCCCATCATTTGTCCGTCAAACATTTAACCATTCGAAGTCCGAAACTGGATCGTAACTATCGAATTGTGCAAATCAGTGATGTGCACATTGGTTCGAGACAGAAAGGATTCATGTTGAGAATCGTGAACAAAATCAATTCACTTAACCCCGATTATATTGTAATTACCGGTGATCTGATTGATAGCAGTGCAGTCGATATCGAAACGCTTGAATCGATACGCGCGCTAAAAGCGCCCACGTTGTTTTCAATCGGCAATCACGAGCGATATGCCGATCTCCCCAAGGTCATAGATATGGCTGCACAACTCGGCATGATTACGCTTCGCCAGCAAACCTTTCATAGTCAGGAGCTGACTTTTACCGGAATTGATGATGCCGATGATGTTAATCAGGTTGCCTGCCATCTGCCGAATATTGCACCGGACACCAGTAAATTCAATGTGCTTTTATATCATCGTCCAGTGGGGTGGGAATCTGCGATTGAGCATGGCATCGACCTGATGTTATCGGGACATACTCATAATGGACAGATTTTTCCGTTTAACCTATTGGTTAAGCAACAGTTTCCACGTATATCCGGACTATATGTAGAAGGTAGTTCCAGCCTCTACGTTTCTTCGGGTACCGGCACCTGGGGACCATTGATGCGTCTTGGCTCACTGAACGAAGTCACGCTATTCGAACTGATACCGGAAACTCGACCTGAGTCAAGAACGTGACGAGGGAACAAGAGCAAAAGTTGAATGAATAAGGACCGGGAATAGAATATTATTGGCGCAGACCGACTATTGTCCGAATCGTACCCATACCTAAAATCAATATTCTGAAACCAAATAAGAATTATGCTGTCTGTTTGGGGGATTGAGTAAAATATTGATAAGCCGAGTGTTGAGTTTAAAGAGCAATAAAATGAAAAAAAATATTATCGCAGTCGTTAGTTGGGTGATGGCTTTGTGGATGTGCAAAATATTCCTGTTTTCACTTCCTTACAAGTTCACCGGACACCCAGATACCCAACATATATTCGGAACCATAGGTGACTGGATGTCAGGTTTTCTTGGCCGAGCTATCGGTAATCTATTTACCAGTTTTGGTGCTATTGGCGTCGGCCTCTTCGAACTCATTACATCGATCGTGTTATTGCTGCCCGCACTGCTCTGGGTTCTGAATAAGACAGGTATTTTTTCATCGAGTGGACATCGAGCGAAAATCCATAGAATTGGGGGCATTATGGCTGCCATGGTTATGTCCGGTGCTGTATTTTTTCATATATTTACGCCGCTTGGGATTGAAGTTCTGCATCAGGGAAAGTCCGATGGCGGTTCTCTATTTTTTGCTGCGGTTTCGATCCTTGTCAGTGGTGTGATTCTGTTCGTGATCAATTCCCTTAAAATAGATGACGGTAGAGCGAACGAGTAGCCGGAACTGGATTCGCTCCTACAACTTCTTCAATAGTCATACTTCCAGGAAACAGGGGCAATGTGGATATCTTATTTTATGATTCCTAGGTACATGCTGAATTGTGTTCTGATGGGCACCAAGCCCTGTAAGTACTTCCAATTGAATTCTGAAATTTTCAATGATGATAAAGGAATTTTTTCAAAGATTGAAATCGATCAACTAGTGCCTGAAAAATGGCGCCTGGAACAGGTTTACGACGACGGCGTCAAACTGCCACGAAGTTATCCGGTTTTTGTCAAACCTGAATGGGGACAGAATTCGAGCGGAATTTTTCGAGCTGATGACGAAACATCACTGCACCAAATACGAAAAAAAATTAAATCTTCAAAGATACAACACCTGATACAGGAA
>JBLIOG010000251.1:0-6097 GCA_047639625.1 Gammaproteobacteria bacterium | reverse complement strand
ATCACTTTCTGTATTATTGACGGTCAAAGCAACCACGGGAATATCAGAGTTTGTATGCGTTCCTGAATATTGTCGTATTTGACGGGTAGCTTCCAATCGATCCATTAGCAACAGGTCGAAATCCGAATGTTCCAGTGCTTCAATCCCATTTTCGGCAATCACCGTATCTGTTCCAAACTTTTTTAGTATTGTTTTTGCAACTAATTGGCTGATTAAATTATCCTTGACCAGCAGAATTTCGGCTTTAAATTGCGGAGGTTCTATTTTTAAGGTCGATTTAGTCTGGGTGTGATCAGAAGTTGATTGATCCATTTTTGGGTTATTTTTCGTTGATTGGGATTGAGTCATCTTCACGATGTCGAGTTCAAGTTTGAACCAGAAAGTTGAACCCTTACCGGGTTCGCTGCGGAAATCTAGCTCACCGTGCCTGTGGTCTACCAACTGCTTAGCAATGAGGAGTCTTAATCCAGATCCGCTATAATTTCGTGATGCCGAAATGTCTGCATGAGTAAACCGCTGAAAAAGGGTTGTGTTTTTTCAGCATCGATACCGATGCCATAATGTCTACATTTAATGCTTCATCGTCGAGAATCATAATGCGAGCAGAATCAAGTTCCTGCTGAGTTATCAGCATTGGATTCTCGAGGTCGAGATTAAGAAGATTTTATTGGCTAGCCATCGACAGAGCGAGCAGGTAAGTTCAAATGACTGTTACGCCATAAGACTCTAAATGGGCATTCAAACACCAAATGGACTTGCGCTACAGGGCAGGCGAGATAAAAAAATTGGGAATCCAAAGGTTTTCAATGGTTAAAGCTGATTCCATTAGTCATCGGAATGGATTCATTTATTATAGACAAAAATTGAAAATATCTAGTGCAAATGCAGTGATCAATCAAATTCAGGGGTATTGCAGGCGAATATCTGTAAATTGCAGAGATTCAATTAGTCAAATCTTCGATAAATTTTAGCTAGTACCTGTCAGTTTGAAAATCTGAACTAGTCGTGCTGACGAGGGATGAGGTCAAATTATCTAGTCCCGTAAGTACTCCAGGGCTTCTTTTTGCTTTCAGGCTAGCTTGTAGGGACGTCTGTTGACAAAGGCGTCAAACACATAGAATAGATACGATCCGACCATTGAGTGGGATATCCTTTCCGGCGAGACCTCGGGGATAGCCGCTACTATCTGGAATCCCAATTTTCCCAATATCATGCATGGGCGCTGTCTGAAACAACATATCCAGCGGCTCTTTTTTCATACCGATTGCCTGGCCGAGTAACTTGCAATACCATCCCACGCGCAGAGTATGGTTAGCCGTATCCGTATCTCGATAGTCAGCGGCATAACCGAGAGGTCGGATTATTTCGTGTTGAGTTTGCTGTAATTCCTGGGTTCGGTCGGCAATTGCCTGTTCGAGTATTGCTCGGTTATTACTTATTTTTTTAATGATGCTGATGGGTTCATCATCGATCACTATTATCCTTGATGCCTTCAGCTCTATTCGCAGGATTTTCATGAATTGCTATTGAATTGTTTTACAGGTTAAACGAAAGACAGTAAGCAAGATGGAGCGAAAACCCATTGCTCGAGGCTAGTAAAAGTCCCCGGGAATTTACGCAAAGAAATGGCTTTTGAGCCACAAGGTATTTTGACTTTATTAATCCAGCTCACTAATGAATGACGCTGAAGATCAGGTCGGCGGTTCCAGATTACTTGATCTTATAAGTCCTTAAAGTTGATTTCTAACCTGAAAAAAATAGCTCTGGTTTTTTGAGGTGACTCGACTGCACTTAATCGGTCCCAGCTGACTTCT
Organism: Gammaproteobacteria bacterium; assembly: GCA_047639625.1. Lineage (GTDB taxonomy): Bacteria > Pseudomonadota > Gammaproteobacteria. The sequence continues at coordinate 4,283 of JBLIOG010000251.1, read as the reverse complement.
GGTGATATTTCATAATTTAGCCATTTACGAAAGATTCTCTGCCGATACCGAATCGCTACCTTCGCGTTATCGGCAAATACATCCGGTTCATTTAATCCATTAAAAAAAACGCCATAGGAAAGCGCATTTTTATGTTCAAGATGCTGAAAAAGTACGAGGTTGGTTCCAATATCAACCCAAGTTTGATCTTCAGTACGACGGAGTCGATTAGATTGTCGCATTACGAATTGACTGGATAATGTTTTGATAAAGTCAAGCCGGCTACTGACTCCATTAATTATATCGTCTCTGAACAGTTCCTGAATAAAGCGGAAAGATAGTGAGTCTGATAAAGGTAAACGGAAGCTATACCTTATGGTCGCAGAAGGGGATAAACTGAGTTTTAGGCTGGTCTTCGAACTGGATGAACGGGAAAATTCATATAGCAAGCCGATAGACGATTCTGTGTCGGCAGCATCATCAGGGATTAAATCGGAAACAGATTCTTCACTGTCACCCTCAAAAACGAGGCGAAGTTTGTTAGATGCCTTGGGCAATTTAAAGCTGCCACGGATTCGAGTTTGGGTCTCAGTAACACCGAATTCGTCTCTTAAAAAATCATTTTGCCAGCGAATATTGCTGCCGGGTTGCACTTCATCGTCAAAGTCTTCATTGGCAAAAAAACCGTCAAACCATACGGCTGGAGTGTCAAAACTCAGGGTTAAAAATGAGTGAAAATCATCAACCCATCCCCCTGCCTTTTCGAGGATCAGTTGGTTCTCGGAAATTTCTGACTCTGATAATTGACTGTCGTCTCGATTGGTAGCGTGAAGTGGTAAAGCCATCGTAAACATCAAACTGAAAACGACCATTGCGGCCTTGATTTTCATTTTACAACAAGAACCGGCGATTTTCGGAAAAGCCATATTATAGATTCTACCTCGAGTTTTAAATACTTCGCGAGTTTGAAAATTCGTAAAGCGTTTTCTAATTTTAATTAGCTGAACCTGATTTTAAAGGTAACATGCTGATTACTAACGCTCCCCGTGTCAATTATTTCCGACTAGTCAAAATTGAAACGATTAATTATCATGAAATTCGGAGTTAATTTTGGGTTTGTTTGTATGCTTTTAAAAGGCATCGGCGATGTGCTGATCATAATTCATTCCCACCTTTACTAAAACAAGTAGGAACTGGTCTCGTAAAAGCACCGCGAAACAGTGTAAAATACAGCCATCAAGATAAAGGCTTACCAAGCGCTGCCTTGAACAAGATCTGTGAAGTTTGATTCACAGTTTATCATTACAGCCTTTGGAGCTTACTCTATGACAAAATCTACAGTTGGACAATCCACCCTCAGTATCTGGGGCGGTGAACAGGAACATGAACTCTATGAACGGTCGACTCAAGTCCCGGTGGTTCATAGCGTGTCCTACACCTATAAAGATATTGATACCTGGCAGGATGTTGCACTCGAAAAATTACCAGGCCATATCTATTCGCGTAATACCAATCCTACGGTCCGTGCATTTGAAGACAAAGTGAAAGAACTTGAAGGTGCCGAAGCGGCTACCAGCTTTGCTTCGGGTATGGCTGCTATCAGTAACGTCCTCGCCACATTTTTAAAACCAGGTGACCGGATCGTCTCTATTAAAGATAGTTATGGTGGCACTAACAAAATATTCAATGACTTTTTACCGCCTCTGAACATTGATGTTAAGCTCTGTGAAACAGTTGATTATGAACAGATTGAAGCTGAAGTTGGGAAAGGTTGTGCCGTGCTCTACCTCGAAACGCCGACCAATCCAACCATAAAAATTATAGATATTGAACGACTAGCCAAAGCGGCAAAGAAGGTAGGTGCCCTGGTGGTAGTAGACAATACGTTCGCAACACCGATAAATCAGAACCCGCTTGCGTTGGGGGCTGATATTGTTCTGCACTCGGCCTCCAAGTATCTTGGGGGTCATGCAGATGCTCTCGGTGGTGTGATTTGCGGTAATAAAAATTTGGTGAAACAGGTTTATCATTATCGAGAAATTAACGGGGCCACACTATCTCCTATGGATGCCTACAGTTTTATTCGTGGCATGAAAACGTTAAAGCTTCGTGTTGAGCGCCAAAATGATAATGCAATGGCTGTGGCTAAATATTTGCAAATTCATCCTGCAGTAGAGCAGGTCAATTATCCAGGTTTGCCTACACATCCAAATCATGATGTCGCTCAAAAACAAATGAGAGGTTATGGTGGGATGTTGAGTTTTGCGGTAAAAGGCGGGCTAGATGCGATTAAGGTCTTTTTACCTAAATTAAAATACGCACATATGGCCGCCAATCTCGGTTGTGTTGAAACCGTTGTTGGACCACCGGTAACAACAAGCCATGTTGAATGTAGTGCCGAAGAACGTGCTGCTGCAGGCATACCCGAAGGTATGGTCCGATATTCAGCGGGTATCGAAGACATCGAAGATTTAATTGCCGATCTGGATCAGGCGCTAACCTTTCTAGACTGATGGACGATATGGATGTATTTCGGAAGTTCTGAAATACATCCACCATTTTAATGATTAACCTGCCAGTTCAGCACCCCGTCAGTGACTGTTTGTGTTTCCTGAAGTATTGTTTTAACGTTATCTATATTGTCGGTTGTCAGAAACGGATGTGACGTTGCGAGGTAATTACCGAGGACTGTGTTCCGAGGTGTCAAAAAGGGCACTATGCGATTCAATTTGTTCAAGACTGTTTGTGAGTCGGGCGCATTCTACTAATTCATCACGAATAAGTGCTCGGATCGACCCAGGGCGACCCCACGCCTCAATAACGATGGCGATCTGGCAACGCAAATCAGAGACTGGATTGATCTATCAGTCGGGTCTTGGCTTTCAGTAAGCCAGCAAGGCCATCAGGCAAAGAGTTGATATGAAGCACTTAATCTACATAGCATTAGCCGTAGCATGGTTTAAGTAATAGAGGGAACCTGCATGAAAAGCTAGATCGACACAGATATGAAAGTCTCAGGAGATGCGACATTTGATGACGTCCACGACCTTTCTAAAATCGAGCTACTGGCGCTTGTTCAAGAACTGCTTACTCATCAGATAGAACTGGAGATGCAAAATGATGCACTCAAAGAGTCTGAATCGAAATATGAAAACCTCTTTAACAGTGCCCCGTGGGTTATTTGATATGCAATCAAAAAGGAATAATACGGGAGGTTAATCACACTGCTCTAGAAGTGCTGAGGGCTGAGAAGAGCGACCTGGTCAACACGGCCTTTCCGCGCTTTAGCGCACCTGAGTATCAAGATACCTATTATTTGCATGTCAAGGATGTTATTGAAATAGGCGGTGTACATGATCAAGAAATGGAATTGTTACTGGATAACGGGGAAACCATTCAGGTCCACCTGGAAAGGTAAGGCTGAAATCGACGAACAGGATGAAATTATTATTCGTTCTGTGATTATTGATACCACAAATAGTCGGCTAACTGCGATATCAGGGGGACGATTCGACACTCCGCCGACGAGTCGCTCATCGGTATTTTCTATTCTGGTAAAGATGGTATTACCCGATATGCCAATAAGGCCCTGGCCAAAATCGCGGGCTATCCGATCGAAGAGATGGTTGATTCCTTGTGGCACTTTAAAATTCACCCCGATGATAGAGAAAAGGTGACTGAGCAGTGGTTGACGAGTGTCGGTGCCGTTCAGCCATGGTTGGCCGAATACCGGTTTCTGCAGCCTTACGGGACTGTGACATGGGTATTGGGCCACACCAGTCCACAGCTCGATGTCATGGGCAACGCAGTTAGCCATGTCGGTACTGTCATGGATATTACTGAAAGTAAGTCGAATGAAGAAAATCTGCAAAAAAGCAATGCTCTGTTTAATCTGGCGGAACAAATTGGCAAGCAGGGTCATTGGGAGTGGGATTCGAGTACCGACAAGATAGTTGTTTCGGAACAACTGGTAGAAATGTTAGCGCTAGGCAACACGTCAAAATTGAGTGGACTGGATGATTTTATAGCATTGATTCACCCACAGGATCGGTAGCCTACCCCTTTCATTCCATAAAATGTTTATCTTTCGAACCTGAGTATTTCTGGTGCAGTGCCTTATTAACTGCGGATGTCGCTTCCAGGCTAGTAACTGTTTCAACATCCGTAAAAGATCTGCAGCCCTCAATAGCCCGTGCAGCCGGTCTACTGCACAACCTGGGGTTATTGTGGTTGGTCGACAGGCTTCCGACTGAAGTCGATCAGGCCCTGACCATGGTTTAAGAAAATCAGGCAGAATCCTTGCA
>JBLIOG010000250.1:0-6097 GCA_047639625.1 Gammaproteobacteria bacterium | reverse complement strand
GTGCACCTGTTGTGCGCTCAATGGCGTGTAAATACGGGTGGTGCGAAAGGTGGGGTCAGTTTTTCCTGTCGGCTCGACGATGGATTGAATATTGCTAAGCAATTCAGGTAAATAAAATTCTGCTCCAGGCCTACCACAGGATACGTGGCACGCCGGCTGAGCGCTGCCATTTGAACTTTCTCGTTGGCCTTTTCTGATGGTGCACCGGTTCCACCCTAATACAGATTCTGCAAAACGTTGACCGCCTCGACCTATAATATTAACAACCTTAGCCATGAAACAACGTCGGTCAGATCTTTCAAGAGTCTCGGCCGTAGACTTCCACAAAAAAATACCTCTGGGGTTACACTAGATTTTTTACTGTAATCTTCATAGCCCGAAGTTTAATGATTTTTGAAATTCTTGTTTGGGATAATTCTTTTTTTCCGCAGCCCTTGAGCTTCTCCTTGCATTTTCTTCACAGTCATTTGCAGTTGATAAAATGACCCTCATGCTCGACTGGTTTGTCGACCCTGACCATGGTCCTATTATTATTGCGCAGGAAAAAGGTTACTTTTCCGAACAAGGCTTAGAGATAGAAATCATTCCACCGGCCAACCCTTCAGATCCGCCGAAACTAGTGGCTGCTGGAAAGGCAGACCTGGCGGTTTCATATCAACCTAAACTACATCTTCAAGTTCACCAGGGACTGCCATTAATCCGTGTAGGAACCTTAATTGCGACCCCTTTAAACTGGTTATTGGTACTAGAAGATGGTCCGATTAAATCAATCGCTGATTTAAGGGGCAAGAAATTTGGCTTTTCTGTTGCGGGTGTAGAGGAGGCTCTTTTAACGGCGATCCTTAAAAAGCATGGTCTACTTTTCAGCGACATCGAACTCGTCAATGTTAACTGGTCGCTTTCACCATCGCTGATGTCGAAACAAGTCGATGCTGTGATTGGAGCATATCGCAATTTTGAGCTCAACCAAATGGATATCGAAGGTGTCCCAGGTCGTTGTTTTTATGTCGAAGAAGAAGGCTTGCCGGCTTACGATGAACTCATCTACGTTGCCCATAAAGACAATATGAATAAGGAAAAAATTGCCCGTTTTCTGGCAGCAACAGAAAAAGCTACGCAATATATTGTCAATCACCCAAAACGAAGCTGGGAGGTTTTCTCCAGCACTGCCATAGAACTTCAGGACGAATTAAACAAGCGCGCCTGGGTCGATACGTTGCCACGATTTGCACTGCGTCCTGCTGCTTTTGACGTGGGTCGATATCGTACGATGAAAAGATTTTTCGCAGAAGCCGGTTTACTGCAAGGTAAGGCATTACCTGTTAGTCGTCTAGCGATTGATGTCACAAAATGACAGTCATCGATAAAAGCATCGACGACTTCAGGTCAAAAATATTTGCCGGCTGGCGTCACGCTGCTGGCACGGCGTGGCCAGATTATGTCGATCATGAATTCGTACGAGGCCTGGGTAATGGCAGCTTACCGAGGTCTGCGTTCATTGATTATCTGATTCAGGATTATATTTTTCTGATCCATTTCTCACGCGCCTGGGCGCTTGCCATTGTTAAGTCCGAAACTCCCGAACAAATGCGCGGTGCGGCTGCGACTGTTAACGCATTGATAAACGGAGAGATTCAGCTTCATGTCAGAATTTGCGCGCGAGAAGGTATCACTGAAGTGCAATTGTTACAGGCCAAAGAAGAACAGGAAAACCTGGCCTATACTCGATACGTCATGGATGCCGGCTTGTCTGGAGATCTACTCGATCTACTAGCAACACTAGCGCCTTGTGTTTTTGGTTATGCTGACATTGGTTATCGACTATCGCAATGCCACGACACTACAGCACTCTATCGCGAGTGGATCGATACCTATCATTCAGATGACTACAAACCGATATGTGTTTCAGTCGCATCACTCATTGAACAAGTAGCTTATGCTAAGCTCGGCGCCCAACCAGAGCAAAATTCACGTTGGTCAGTACTGTGCCATCGCTTTAAAACAGCAACTCGACTGGAAGTAAGTTTTTGGTCAATGGGTCTTCGGCTGGGCAACTCGGATTGATGCCAGAGTGTCGATGAATAGTATGGGGTCAGTATCTTCAGGGTTAAGTATTACTGGTAGCTTTCATCGCGACACCGTTGTATTTTTTTCAGACATTTCATTCGAACTTAAACAAGGCTGTTGGACTTGCCTTCTAGGCCCTTCGGGTGTTGGGAAATCGACCTTGCTAAGATTACTAGCAGGGTTATCAACTGGTGGTCAATTTAACGGACAAATACGTGCCAGTCACGATTCCATAGTAACCAATAATATTGCCAATTTGGTTTCCTATATGGCGCAATCCGACCTGCTTTTTCCGTGGTTAAATGTTCGTCAAAATATCATGCTCGGCCAGCGCCTTCGCCATGAAAAAAATACAGATAGTCGTGATCAGAAAAATGTTGATCATCTCATTGACCAGGTAGGTCTCAGTGCTCATGAACATAAACGACCGCACCAATTATCGGGTGGTATGCGCCAACGTGTCGCACTGGCACGTACCCTGATGGAGGATCAACCGATTGTCCGGCTGGATGAACCTTTTTCAGCATTAGATGCGCGTACCAGAGACGATATGCAAAGCCTTGCATTCGATATGCTAGAAAGCAAAACCGTACTACTAGTGACTCACGACCCGGCTGAGGCAGTGCGTCTCGCACATCAACTTTATGTAATGTCAGATGACAGTATTGATAGCCATCAAACACCCCCAAATTTACCACCACGCGAAGTAGAAAACCCCATGACATTAGCCGCTCATGCAGAATTACTGAATGTCTTGAAATCGTGATAGCCCTCATTCGATGTTTTTGGTGGATGCAATGAAGGCAGACCCACCGGTTAGCAGGCAAAAAATCAACAACAGAGATTTGGCTGTATCGGTATTGATTATTCTGATCGGCTGGCAGTTGGTGGTCTGGATTACAGAGGTACCACGTTACATATTACCCGGGCCACTAGCGGTGGCCGAAGCGCTCGTTAAATATGTCGATTTGCTTGCTATGCACGCCTGGGTGACCGCCATTGAAGTTGTAGCTGGGCTAATACTAGGAATTTTACTGGGCATGGTCACGGCCATGTACCTAATTATGTCGGCTACGGCAACGCGTTATATAATGCCCATTCTTGTTATCAGTCAAACCGTTCCAGTGTTTGCACTGGCCCCAATATTGACGCTTTGGTTTGGCTACGGGATAGGTTCCAAAATTGCTATGGCTGTACTGATTATTTATTTTCCAGTTGTATCCAGTTTTCTGGATGGTTTGCGCGCTACGCCAAAAGGTTTTCTCGATCTGGCCCAGAGTATGCGGGCGACTAAGTTCAATACCTTAATTCAGGTTAGATTACCCGCTGCTCTACCATCACTCTCGTCGGGTATCCGTCTTGCGACTGTCTATGCACCCATCGGTGCAATTATTGGTGAGTGGGTTGGTGCATCACAAGGGCTGGGTTATCTAATGCTGCTCGCTAATGGACGGGTCAAGATTGATTTGATGTTCGAAGCGCTCGTTACTTCGTGTATTTTTACACTGCTATTAAGAGCCGTCACCAATGTACTGTGTAATAAGCTTGATGAATGGGCAGGGCAATCGCATTAGGCTAGTCGTTGAGTGGCCCTGGTGGAGTTAAAATACCGCTATCAGAGGGCATCTAGAGCTAATTTCAAATGAGCACTGAATGACCACTGCCACTAAGAGGCGGGCAAATCTGGAAGTGGAAATTTTCAATCTAGTTTTAACTCAAAAAATCTAATCTAGACTGTGTCTCGACGTCTACCTCTGAACAAATTGTTTCAGGCGATACACGCTCTCGTACGCATCCAGCGAACTCATCAATCAACGTCTGAACAGAACCCGGAGTATTGACCAACAGGAGATCACCGAAAGTTTATCATTGAGATATCAGACCTTAGATTCCCCGGCCGGCAATTTGTGCGATAGCATTTGCTACTGGTTGCCAATGTGCCGGTAAGAGATTGTGTCCCATATCATCTATATACAGGTATCGACTTCCGGGAATTGAATCGGCAGTTTCTTTTCCTGCCGAAGGTGGTATCAAATTATCAGCACCACCGTGAATGACCAGGGTGGGTAAATTTAGTTTTTTTAATGCCGGGCGCCTGTCACCGCTGGCTATAGCCGCCGCCATTTGATATGGCCAGCCAGCAGGGTGATAGCAGCGCTGGAACGACCGTTCGATAATGTCATGCGTATAACCTTCATCAAAATGAGGTCCGCTAATTTCTCTATACCCTTCGACCTGTAAGTCGACCCAGGCATCAGGGTTATTTAAATCAAGGGTCAGAGAAGCGGAGACAGCATCGTCGTTCCCTGTTAATTCTTTCATATTAGCCTTTCGCCATGATGTTGACATGATTGACGTTAAGCTAGAAATTCGGTGAGGGTATTCAATCGCCATGGTTTGAGCGATCATTCCACCTAGAGAAACACCTGCAACATGGGCAGAACCTATATTAAGAGTATCTAGCACAGCAACCGTATCCGCAGCCATATCTGATAGCGTATAAGGCGGATTGGCCAATTTTCCGGCCATGACATTTTTCATATCAGGGGGATTCCCCGGCGTTTTACTGGAAAGTCCAACATCGCGGTTATCGAATCGAATGACTCGGAAACCCCGGTGCATGAATTCTGCACAAAGATCATCAGTCCAGTAGACCAATTGGCTACCCAGGCCGGAAATTACAATAAGAGTAGGATCAGTGGTTTCCCCCAGAACTTCATAGGTAATGTTGGTTTCCCCATTGGTGGCATAGCCGGTCTGCATATTTCTTACCCGAACGTGTAAATGTCTAGTGATTTATCATATCCCAAACCGGTTCATTTCTTAATCAAAAAAATTGATTGACGGTAATCAATAATTGGATTTGACCCGTTGGTGAAGTCACTCTACGTTCACAGTCGGCATTCTAACGTTCTTAGGCAGAGTCTCAACTCAATGACACAGCACTGGTTTCGCTTCGTGGATACAATATCGACAACTCAGACGACAATTATTATTTGCCTGACTGCGATTTGTTTCGGTACGGTACTCTGGTTTGCCAGGGAGTTGCTGGATAGCGGTATCGCCTCGCCCGCAATCGCATTATATCGGTATGGTATTTCAGCGCTTTTATTTTTTTATGTTTTACCATTAAAAGGGCCGTTGTTCCGCGAGACAGCGTGGGCCGAGCTTGCTGAGGGTTTTGTGGGTCTTGGGTGGACCGGCTTTGTTGAGGCATTGAGGGTTGTACCAATTGCTTCGGCCAGCGTTATCTATATGACTTATCCGTTATTTACCTTAATTGGTTCCTGGTTACTGATTAGAAATGTTCCCAGCAGAAAGTCATGTGTTGCGGGCTCAGATTAGTGGCCACTTTTCTTGCCTATGCATCATCAGGGCTCCGTAATGATGCAATCCATTCGCTGACAGTCGTTTTTGTAGCGCCAATCGCATTTGGTTTATCAATAGCAGTTTTGACTGACATGCTCATCAATCTTTCCCCGCTTCAGTGCCTTGCCGGTTTTACCGGTGGTGCATCAATCGGGCTATTACCCATTGTATTAAGTCTGCCGATTGAATCTGTTCTGCCTGATCGAGCAGAGTTTTGGACCTACCTGATTTTACTTGCCTTTCTGACTGGACTAATACCGCAATACCTTTGTTCTACATTAGCATCGATTCTCGGACCTACGCGTTCTGCCATGGCCGGCCGCATCGAATTAACAACGATGTTCGTGATCAGGTTTCTGGTCTATGGCGAATCGATTGGTTGGATCCTGATATTTTCGGGGATGTTGGTGATGGTTGCGATTTTGATCACGCCAGCAATTAGTTCGAATCGACGGGCTATCCGTTTTGATGAATAGAATCCCTAATCCAGAATTTAATAAACTGGTAGTAGTCCTTCATATTTCTTCTTATTACAGCCTCAGGTAATAAATGAGATTAGTTAGGGAATCTTCTTAACTATCAATTTGTGACCTATCCGACTGAAGAGCGGTCTCTAATAGCGAAGAGCGATGATTTTGTTTGGGTAATTTTGCCCTGACTA
>JBLIOG010000249.1:0-6117 GCA_047639625.1 Gammaproteobacteria bacterium | reverse complement strand
CCGAGAAACCAGGGTTCGCCCTGTTTGGCCAGATTACGCCGTCGCAACTCGATAGGATCGATATTCAACAAATCGGCAATCTCGTCGATCTGCTGCTCACCCGCAAAGGTAACCTGTGGATTACCAAAACCACGGAAGGCCCCAAATCTCAGTTTATTGGTGTAAACCAGTTTGCCTTCGGCGCGAACATTTTTAATGTCGTAGGGCCCCTTCGACATCAACAGAGCGTAACCCATGACACCCGGGCTATCGTCGGCATAGGCACCACAATCTACAATAACATGGCATTCCCGGGCGAGAATCGTGCCGTCTTGCTTTGCGCCAGTTTTCATTTTAATTTGAAAAGGATGCCGCGCTCTAACGATTTCAAAATCTTCTTCACGGGACAGAATCAATTTGACGGGGCGGCCGCATTTCATCGCCAAAGCAACCGTCGCGGGTTGAACGTGCGGTTCCATTTTATTACCGAACCCGCCGCCGATACGGGGCGTCAGACAACGCAGTTTTGTCATCGGCAAACCGAGCGACTCACAAACATTCGCCTGCGTTCTGAATACTGACTGATTCGCCGACCACAAGGTAACCCGGCCGTTGGCATCCATTTCAGCCAGCGCACCGCAGGGTTCAATCGCAACATGGGCCTGTGCCTGAGTCGAATATTCACGCTCGACAATCACATCACATTCGGCCCAGGCAGCGTCAACATCGCCTTCGTTAAAAACCGTTCGTGAGGCGAGATTGCGATCCGAGCCGGCATCAAATACTTTGAAATACTGATCTAGATCCGGATGTAAAATCGAAGCGTCATCTGCGAGACCTGCTTCAGGTGACAAAATTGAAGGTAGAGGCTCATAGTCAATTTCGATCAGGCTTGCAGCTGCTCGGGCCTGTGATTCTGTTTCTGCAGCGACTGCGGCAACCGGCTCACCGAGATATCTAACTTTATATTTGGCCAGAGCATGCTCATCTTTTATGAATGCACCCATCCGACCTTCGCCCAGATCGTCACCGGTAACAATACCAACCACACCCGGCGCGGCGAGCGCTTTACTAATGTCGTAGCCTTTGATGATGGCATGCGCATGAACACTACCGAGCAGAGCACCATGAACCATATTCGGTAGTGACATATCAGCAATGTATTCAGCTTTTCCTAAGACCTTTTCCTGATTGTCGATTTTGGCGACGGATACGCCGACACCGCCCATATTTGCTCTGGTTTGATCACTGGTAGCCTGACTCATGATCGAAGCTCCGTGGCCGCCAACAATACTCCGTCAATGATCTTCCGGTATCCGGTACAACGACAGATATTGCCAGAGAGCGCTGTTTGAATTTCGTCAATCGAGGGGTTGGAATTGTTCTGTAATAAGTTTTGAGCTGAAATCAACATGCCGGACGTACAGAAACCACATTGCACCGCACCGCAATCACGAAAATGATTCTGTAGGCTAGACATAATCTCATCATCCATAAAACCATCGACCGTATGAACTGATTTATGTTCACACATTGCGGCCAGGGTCAGGCAGGAACGCTGCGGACGACCATCGATAAGTACCGTACAGGATCCACAGACACCCTGGTTACAACCCCGTTTTGGACTGCTAATGTTCAGAGCATCACGGAGGACTGTCAGTAAAGTTGCATCCGAAGCCGCATCAGCCGTCCGGCTTTTATCATTGATGGTAAGTTCAAAAGTAGTTTGATCTGACATCAGATGCGACTCATTTCAGGGATTTTTGAAATTGCATCTTTGATCAATCGCGGAATCAGCTTAAGTCGATATTCGGCACTGCCACGAACATCACCAATGGGGTCGGCCAGCGATTGGAGTTGACTGGAAAACCGATCTACCTGAACCGGGTCATGCCACTGCGAATTCATGTCCTGTTCTGCACTTTTATCACGAATTGGATACGGACCGCATCCGCCAACAGCGAGATTAACAGTGGGTGTCTGATCGCTTTCAGCCACTGAAATTGCACAGGAGGCTATGGCATAATCTCCGGAAACCCGGGCAATTTTTCGATACTTTGAAAACCCGGGCTTTGCTGGGGGCAATAATACAGCCGTAATTATTTCGGCAGGTTTTAAAACAGTTTCGTACCAGTCGACTAAAAATTCACCTATCTCGACGGTTCGTTGACCATCAGGCCCTTCCAACTCAACCCTGGCATCGACACAAACCAGTGCAGCCAGATAATCTGCGGCAGGATCAGCGTTGGCTAATGCCCCGCCCATAGTGCCCATATTACGAACCGGCACATTGGCAATCGAACCCGCTGCTTGCCGAACAACCGCCAAAGTGCCTGTTAGCATTGCAGATTCGGCTGTTTGGTAATGTCGAGTCATAGCACCAATTCGGATGCTGTCATCGCTGTTGAAGGATATCCCGCTCAATGATTCTATTTTTTCCAGGCTAATAAATTTTTCAGGTTGCACTAATCCGGCATTTTTCATCGCAATCAGCGTTGCACCTCCAGCGAGCGGAAACCCTCCGGCATATTGCCCTAAAAGTTCCACCGCTTTGCCGACCGATTCAGGGTGAAGAACGGCGCTTTTTTTGGATGGCCTGGTCAGTGGCGAGGCCACAATATTGTCATCCCGATCTGATTTGTTTTCAGCCCTAATGTCATTTGGAGCTTCGGTTTCACCAAAACCAAATCGTTTTAAGAAACTAGCCATTTTGGTTGTTTTGGGATGGGATCGATCGCCTTTAGAAACAGAGCTTCCCGGTTCACCCGAAACAGCCAGTCGAAACGAGTCGGCAAATTCATTGCCGATGCCTTCGACGTATTTTTGCATGATCCCTAAACCAAACTTACCCAATCTTCCCGACAATGATATTTCGGACTGATATTCAACCCGCGTATTGTTACTGTCTAATTCAATTAACTGGACGCGGTTATTGGCGGTGACGGTGCTGGCTCGGGAACCTTCGTAACCGGAAGTTCGAGATAACACTTCATTTGGGGGTAGCTCTTTTAGAATTTCGACCGTTAAATTAAAGCGCGCCCGGATAACACCAATGCCAACCGCGACAATTGCTTTATAAGCCGTAGAATTGATTTGTTCGATTGATTCACAACCGGGAATACAACCTGCCATAATCGCAGGATCAATAATCCGATTCCAGACGGCTTCTCTGGATGCATTGACTTCAAATCCACCCTTAAGAAACACAGTCAAAATTCTCCCGAGTTGACATGGTTAGCGGCGAACCCGGGGCACGATCATTTTGGGATCAACCAGGCGCCCTTCTTCTACAACCATTTTACCGTCAAGGGCAATACTGCAATCTCGCATCGGTACATCATAATGACCACGAGTTATGCGTTTTCCACCGCCCTGCGAATTAGGACCAGTAGAAAACAGAAAATTACCTGGAAAAGTTCGCGAGGCAGCCCGACTTCTTTCAGGTCCATCACCATACAGGGCTATCGATTCCCAACGCGCCTGCGGATTCATTCCCCAACCGAGATGAGACACTGCGTAGGGATCTTTATCGCCTTCAAAATCTTCGCCATCCTTAAGCCATTCACGCATTAGAGCAGCATCCAGCCCACCTTCAATATTGACAATATGACCGTCCTCGACCGTGAGGTGAACCGGATCAACGACATATCGACAATAGGGCAGAATCACTATATCACCGGGTTGAAGAACAACCATTCCCTGCGCACTACCTTCATCAGGAAAAGTATGGATATGTCCGGCACCCCAATGGTCAAAACGACCCGGTTCATCAGCCATACCATATTGGCTCATGACTGGATATTCGCCACGGTTGAAACGTAAATCGGTACCCGCTTTGCTAGTGACATGAATTTCCCGGGTGTTGTCGTAAACTTCATGCGCATATTGTACGGCCTGTTTTAACCCCGGCGGAGACATCAATTGTTCCAGATCGTCAGGCGCATCTATAACCATTTGCACGCGAACTCCCTCTTTCATGACCTGCCCGAGCCAGGCAGCAAATAACGGTACATGAAATATAAGAACCATATCGCAGGCGAGCAGAGCTTCTAGCGTACCTTTGCATTTTCCGACGGTCGGAACTCCAACCTTGGTCCAGCCTGGAATCATGTTGACGCACATTTCGTAAATGTCAGCGCCCAACTCATCGGCAGCGGCGAATGCAGCCTGAATATATTCACGGCGAGTTCCTAGATCCGAGACAATGGCTACAGTTTCGCCCGCTTTAACATTACAGAGTTCAAACTGCTGCTTGAACAATAACGTCAATTTAGCCGGATTGACCTCTGCTGAGCGAATCGCCGAATGCATTTAGTGTCCTCAGATTAAAAGAGTGGATTGTGATTATTAAATCAACCTTAGCTTTTCCTGTCAATAAAGAACAGCGTTCGTTTATAATCGCCGAAAATTCAATTCTAGCGTGCAAACTATGCGAGTAAAAAACGAAGTTGTTCGACAGGCCATACTCAGGTCTGCTGCAATTGAGTTTTCTGAAAAAAGTTATTTGCAGGCGACTATCAGCAATATCGCTCGTCGGGCTGGCACATCACGCTCAAATCTCTATGTATATTTCAAATCTAAACTCGATATAACCCTCGCTGTGTATGAACCCTGGTTCAAGGATCAAATTTTACAACTGGAAAAATCAGTTGGCCGTAAGAAAACTGTCAACTCAAAATTAACCCGACTATTTGATGGTTTGTGGAAGGATATCCCGCAACACAAAAACGGAATGACAACAACACTGATGCAGGCGCTGGCAACGGCTACTCCGGGTGATCACTATAGTTCGAACCTGCTTGACTGGACCGAAGATAAAATCACCGACATTTTGATCTCGATTGTAGGTCAGGAAAATACCTCAAAAACGAACGTCGCCGCAATTGCCCATATGATTATGCTGACGTTTGACGGCGTGGCGATTCGTCAAAATCTACAGCAGCCGAAGGAACATGGAAATGAAATGATTGCGATGATGGTGAAAATGCTCGAACCGTTGGCTTAGAGTTCTGATGGGCTAATAATTCTACAAGAAAAGTTTAACTAAAAAGGACTGAATTGATAGCCTGAAATACTAAACCAGACATAATTTTACTCCATTTCTAACAGCCGTAATTTCGGCCAAAATAGAGATCGCGATTTCTGCCGGGGTTTGGCTGCCAATCGGTAAACCGATGGGTCCATGCAATTTCGCTATCTGGGTTTTATCGATAAGATTACTTCATCCGGCCATCGACTAGTCAGTTTAACATCCGATGGATTCCAGCCATTCGATGGCTGATTGCAGACCTTCTGGTTCACTATTTTTTATTGGTTTGGGGTATTTTTGCTAGATTGTTGGCGACTGGTAAGTTGTTCGGGTGTATCTATATCCTTATGGATTGAATCGTCCGGTACTTCACAGTTAAGAATACAGGACTCGTATTGTTTAAACAGAGTACGCCCTCCCCGGTCGCCCTTGATGCCAGCCAGATCGGAAAAAAGCAGGGCAGGCCAAAGCACCGGATTACCTCTTTTCCCCTGAAATACCGGTACGCAGATTCGAGACTTCCCTGTTTTATAAAAGGAATCGATCAGGTGATTTATCGTTGATGATTTAATATCAGGCATATCCGCCAGCATAATCAACACGCCTTCAGAGTTATCGGGCAAATGCCTGATACCGGCCCCAATAGAGTTTCCAATGCCCTGATTATAATCCGGGTTATGAATAACTTTGCATTCACTCTGGTTTATTAAACCACTGATTTCACGGGCAACTTCCTGCGACTCATGCCCGGTAACCACCAGGGTTTGTCGAATGTTGCTGTCGACAGCAACATTCAAGACCCATTGCAACAGGGTCAAATCATTGATGGATTGAAGAAGTTTGTTTGACGGGCCCATTCGTGTCGAGCGGCCCGCTGCAAGCAACACAGCGTCTACTCGGGAACTTTTGATCATGGCGATTATTCCGCTACCTGATAAATAAACGCCGGACCATCAAAAATATAAATAATATTATTTAGGGCATCTCTAAAAATAGTAATTTTCCTGGGAGTGCAAGGAAGCACCGCGCGGAGAACCGCAGTGTACATAAGGTACATGAGGATTCGAGCACGGAGCTGACGCCGCAATCGCGGTAAAAGTGCATTTTTA
>JBLIOG010000248.1:0-6119 GCA_047639625.1 Gammaproteobacteria bacterium | reverse complement strand
AAAAATGGTGTCCCCGAGAGGGTTCGAACCTCTAACCTGCTCCTTAGGAGGGAGCCGCGCTATCCAATTGTGCCACGGGGACGTTATATTTTTTAACCTCTAAATCGGCATTTTAAATCTAGCTTATTGATAGTAATAATCGAATTTAACTAACAGGTTACGCATGAACCCCCATGCCTCGTTGTAGGTCAGGCCACTGTCTTTAGGGATAATGATTTTCACGTAAAGATCGTTACCTTTGATCGCTTTTAATTCGGCCAGTCTGACTTCAATATCCTGCAGGCTGAGGTCTTTGAAATCAGATTCACCAGGCTGTTTGTAGCGGATTATTTCAGTATCGCCCTTTTTGATATAGAAGACCTCAGCAATATATTTACCTTTGGCACTACGAGCGGGCTTTATGAGTTCTTCGTATTTAGATCGTACGACTTCGTACTCACCCTTCAAGGTCAGTAGCTGCCTGTTAAATTTCTCAATGTCCTCAGCCAGTAGTCGTTTTTCACGATTCAGATTACTGATGTTTTCCTGTTGAGACTGGCCCGAAGCCGCAAGCGAATCGATTTCTGCTAGAGCCCGACTCAAATCAGATTGTAATTTGAGTGCAACCTGTTCACTGGCGAAGTTTTGCTCGGCATATTTTTCAGTTAAGTTTTGATTTTGGACCAGAGCGGCGTCAAGTTCGAGATTTGCGATATTGAGCGCGGCCCGAAGATTATCCATCTCGGCGCGAATGTCATCATTTTCAGCTTTGAATCGACTCAGACCCAGTTCGAGTTGGTTGAGCGTGTTTTTAGTGGCGCTAAGTTCTTCAGAACTCTTAAGGAGTCGAAGTCTCAGTATTGAATTAGTTTGTTCGGCATTAGCCAGTCTTTCTTCGAGTGTTGCGTTAGCCTGCGTTGTTGTTTCCATCAATTCACTGGCTATTTGCTCGGCGGCGATACTCTCTTGCAATTCAGCCACTAACTGCCAGTTGCGTACTACCAATAAACTGGTTGCCATCAGAAATATCATGGTGATAACCATCATGACATCAGTAAACGATGGCCAGAAACTATTTTCCCCAGCATGGTGCAGCTGGCTTTGACCGATTGGCGCGAAACCTTGATTCACGATGGGCTACTTATTCCTGCTCTTGTCGAGTCGGTGCGGGGAGTCGGAATCCTTCCCTTAGTAACAATTTAATCTCACCCATATTACTCGCCAGGCTATCCAGATGATCTTTATTATCCGAAATGGTTTCCTGCAACATCATGGCTGAAGCGTGGTAAATTTCCTGGGTGTGTTTTAGATTGTTTGCCGCGTGGACAACCGATTTAATGAGATCAGCCATCTTAATCACAATATCATCATTACTTTTCACAAATTGGGGTAATAAATAGACCGAGGTTAGATGCTCTACACCGCTTAGAAAATGGGTCTGAGCGTCACCTAGCCGAGTATAAAAATACCCAAATATGACATAACTGATGATGGCTGTAATGGTGGTTGAAAGTGCGGTAGACATGCCGTGAATGACAAGGCCCATACCACCGAGACTACCGGCAGATGAATCGATTAAATCGGAAGCACCGAGCAGCGCTATAGATAAAGATACGATGGTTCCGAATACGCCTGTCAGAATTAATATATTGTTTATGAACCTGATCAGGCCAAATTTGGTGCTTTCATCCGCCGTTAGCATCGCAGCTAGCGCATTGTGGTTGATTTCACCGTTGGCAGCCTGAATTGAATTCATAGTGGAATAGCGATTTACGACGATAGATTTCGTAGGTAAACCATCCGTTAAATCAGGTTTGAACGCTTCTATATTATTGACAAAACCGACGACTGATAATTCTTCACGACGGTAACGAATTAAATGATAAACAATATTAGACATACCCAACAGAAATAAACCGGCTATAGCCGAGTTGATCGTGATACCGGTGTTGGTTTGTTGATTTTCAAAATAAAACGGGTAAATAACGTCGAAGTTATGCCAAATCAGGAATATTACGACAAGGATTACGACTCCCAGTTGCGCAATAATTCTAGAGCTCAGGCTGGTGAGCAATCGCTGAATGTCCATACGGTTTCTCTAGTTATATAAATTACGGTCTTAACGCCGCTGTGGGCTATTTTGGTCACTCAGGAAACCTGACAAGAGTGCAGTAAATCGGAAGTATTTAATCCGGTTTTCAGGGATAAGTCAAAGCTCTCAGAGCAGTTCCATCCAAATAAAACTGGAAGGGGTTGAATCATTTAAAGAACCTGATGAAAGTTAGCCCGAAAAACTCAGGCTAACTTCGAAGGAAAATTTTCTCAGGTTGATTTTGACTCATTCAAATTGTTGCTAAAGCCTGATCGAGCTCGTCGATTAAATCATCACAGTCCTCAATACCGACTGATAAACGAACCAGTGAATCACCGATATTAAGATGTTTGCGCATTTCATCAGGCAGTGATGCATGGGTCATAATCGCAGGATGCTCAATCAGGCTTTCAACGCCACCGAGACTTTCGGCCAACGCGAATAGATGGCAGTTTTTGAGGAAGCGTTTGGCTTCCGTTAAACCGCCTTTAAGTTGGGCACTTACCATCCCGCCGTATCCACGCATATTACGTTTAGCCAATTCGTGCTGAGGGTGTGACTCAAGACCTGGGTAAAACACGCGATCAACTTTTGCATGGGCTTCAAGAAAGCGTGCAATTTTATCAGCCGATTCACAGTGCTGTCGCATTCTTAAAGGCAGCGTTTTTAGACCGCGGAGGGCGAGAAAACTATCAAATGGTCCGGCTACCGATCCGATCGAGTTCTGCAAAAACCGCATTTTTTCAATGAGATCATCGTTGTCACCGACCACGACAATTCCGCCAACCATGTCTGAATGCCCGTTAAGGTATTTGGTCGCAGAATGGGTAACAATATCGAATCCAGAGTCGAGTGGGTTTTGTAAAATAGGGGTTGCAAAAGTGTTGTCACAAACAGTCAGGATGTTATGTGCTTTTGCGAATTCAGCGACCGCCTTAATATCAACCAGTCGCAATGTCGGATTACTCGGGCTTTCGATCCAGATCATTTTTGTATTGGGTTTAACAGCGGCAGTGAGATTATCGAGATTGGTTAAGTCGACATATGAAAAGTCCAGATTGGCTGTCTTACGGCGCACTTTATTAAAAAGGCGATTGGTCCCGCCATAAAGATCTTCCATCGCGATAATATGCGATCCACAATCTAGCAATTCCAGCAGGGTGCTGGTGGCTCCAAGTCCTGACCCAAATGCAAATCCCTCTTTACCATTCTCGAGGTCTGCTACGCATCGCTCGTAGGCCTGGCGAGTTGGATTATGGGTTCGGCTATATTCAAACCCCAGGTGTTCACCCGGACTGGACTGAACATAGGTAGACGTTGCATAAATCGGTGTCATAATCGCACCGGTAGTTGGGTCTGGGGATTGCCCAGCATGAATCGCACGGGTTGAAAACCCATGCCGTGAACGGTCATTGCTCATTAATTTATAGTGTCGTCTTGCGAAGATGATTGATCAGATCGATCTTGGTAATCAATCCATAGAAGGTATCGTCATCGGCGACAATGGCAATTTTATCTTCTTTGAATAGCGCTAATATTTCATCGATGCCAGCACCTGGTGTAACGACTTCGAGGCTGGTCACCATGACAGAAGATACTTTTTTCTGAAAGTTATCGTCGTCTTCGTAAATGCCGAGGAGAATATCAGATTCGTCAATTAATCCAACTATTTTCCCCTGATCTACAACGGGTATTTGCGAGATGTCAAACATCCGCATTCTTTTATAAGTGGTGATTAAATTATCATCGGGCGTGACTGTGATGACATCGCCACTGTCAGTGGGTCTGGCGATAATATCTCTTAAGTCACCATGGGAGGTTCGCTCGAGTAAACCTTGATCCGCAAGCCATGAATCATTAAACGATTTGCTCAAATATTTATTGCCAGTATCACAGGCAAAGGTCAGAACTCGCTTGGCAGTTGTTTGCTCCTGACAATACTTTAGCGCAGCCGCTAACAAGGTACCCGTCGAAGAACCTGCGATAACACCTTCGCGTTCGAGCAGGTCGCGCTGGACCTTAAATGCCTCTCGATCACTAATGGTATAAGCCTTTGTTACCAGACTAATATCACAAATCTCGGGTACAAAATCTTCACCAATGCCTTCCACCAGCCAGGAACCGGCCTCAGTCATAATGCCAGAATTAATTCTTTCGGCAACAATCGAACCCTCGGGATCCGCTACAATCATTTCACAATTAGGGGCGCTTTCCTTGAAATACCGTCCCAATCCGGTGACCGTGCCACTCGAACCGACGCCAACTATAATCGCGTCCAGATCACCGTCCATTTGCCTTAAGATTTCTGGGCCGGTGTCGACCATATGAGTTTTTGGATTATGTGGATTAGAGAATTGGTCGATAAAAAATGAATTAGGAGTCTCCTCATTGAGACGTTTTGCATAGTCTTGATAATATTCAGGATGCCCTTTTTGGACATCAGAGCGAGTTAGACGAACATCTACACCCATTGCGCGAATATGACGAATTTTGTCGGGGCTCATTTTGTCAGGAATAACAAGGATCAGTTTGTAGCCTTTTTGTGCGGCGACGAGTCCCAGTCCCAGCCCGGTATTGCCTGCGGTGGCCTCAATGATTGTTCCACCGGGTTTGATTTTTCCTTCGGCTTCAGCTGCATCAATCATGGAAACTGCAATTCGATCTTTGATAGATCCACCAGGGTTCTGGCTTTCAAGTTTTATGAATAAATCGCAAGGTCCTGTGTCAAAACTACTGAGTTTTAATATGGGAGTATTTCCGATCATTTCGAGAACGGAATTGTAAATCGTCATGCGGTCTTCCTCGTTACTGCCTGTTATATTTAGATGGGTAAGCTACCACATCGATGGATAAATAAACTCTCGAACCATGAAGCTGATTGGGTAATCGCTTAGACCAGGCCATTCGATACTAAATCCAACCTAACTGTCGGGTGCGATTAATCGCGGTCACAAAATGAATGAAAAATAATGTCACAATCGATAATTTGTTCGATGGCTACATAAATAGCGACCTAACGGTGAACAGTGTTTGGACTGATGTTCTAATAATTAAGGTGTAATCAGCTCGTATCCTTAAAGGTTTTCGTCGGTTCGAACCTTTACCAACGAAAGATATTCGCGGGTAAAGGTTTCTATGCTAGCAATGATTATTTAAGTTAACTATGACAATCCATTAAGTGCCTGTTTCAAATCGTCAATTAAATCGTCGGAAGATTCAAGGCCGGCTGACAACCGAACAAGTCCATCAGTAATGCCCGCTTTCATTCGTTCTTCACGTGGCATATCAGCATGGGTCATAGTGACTGAATGCGTCACCAGAGATTCGACTGATCCAAGGTTTTCGGCCAGGCTCCAGAGTTCGAGTGCATCCATCAGCTTTTTACCCGATTCGACACCACCTTTTACTTCAAACCAGAGCATCGATCCATGTCCGCTAGCCTGCGAATCAGCGAGCGCTTTTTGTGGAAAGGAATCAAGACCAGGATAAGCCACCCTTTCGACCATAGGATGGGTTTCAAGGAAATTCGCAATCTTTAATGCATTGGCTGATTGAGCTTCCAGTCGGGTACTCATGGTCTTACATCCTTGCAATGTATAGAAAGCAACCATCGGTGACATATTGCTACCGAGACAGTTTCTAACAAACATGATTTTATCAATATGCTCCTGACTCGCTGCTGTAATTGAACCACCGACAGTAATGTTATGGCCTTCCATGAATTTGGTTGTACTGTGTAAAGTTATGTCAGCTCCGAGTTCCAGTGGACGCTGAAAATAAGGTGTCAAAAAGGTATTATCGACGACATGCGGTATTCCGTGAGCCCGGGCAACTTCAGAGACTGCCGCAATATCGGTCAGTTTCAGGGTAGGGTTTGCCGGAGTCTCAGTGAATATAAGTCTTGTATTGTCACGAATGGCCGCTTTGACATTATTGGCATCTGCAGTATCGACAAAACTACATTCCACTCCAAATCGATTCATTACTTTTGTTGTTATTCTGTGGGTTCCACCATAAACAACGTCCGATAGGATCATGTGTTCGCCAG
>JBLIOG010000247.1:0-6128 GCA_047639625.1 Gammaproteobacteria bacterium | reverse complement strand
ATAGCCGAAACAGTTTTATTGACCATAGCAGGTATTCTATTGGGGCTGATATTGTTATATACCACTATCTGGTTAGCCCAACCAATCATAGAAACAAACTACGGGTTGTTTATACCCATAACTCCACCCACCATCAGAGAACTCAGCATGGTTTCAATTTTATTGATAACAAGCTTTCTATTAGGCCTGGTGCCTGCTTATAGAGCCTATCGAAACTCGCTGGCTGATGGCATGTCTATCCGTCTATAACAAAGGATTAAACGTTGAAAAATACAGCTTTTCTTTTTAAACACATGATATTAATTCTACTGCTTTCATGTTTAAGCTGGAGCGATATTTTTGCAGCTGAGTCAAATAAAATCAGATGGGAAAATCTGATTCCGCCAAACTGGAATCCAAACCGAGTGTTTGAAGAAATGACCGATGAACAATACAACGCACTTTCTGATGATGAGCTATTAAGTCTTGAAAAAAAGGCTCAGGCGATGTTTGACGCCGCACCAGTAGTAGATGCCTTAGATGGTAAGCAGGTAAAAATCCCCGGTTTTGTATTGCCACTTGAGTTTAATAATACGTTGCTGAAGGAATTTCTACTTGTACCCTATTTTGGTGCCTGTGTTCATACCCCACCCCCGCCAGCTAATCAAATAATATATGGAAAATTAAAAACAGAAACTGAGCTAGAGAGTATTTATCAACCTGTCTGGATTACCGGAACACTCTACACAAGTCGCTCAAACAGCCAGCTCAATGAATCGGGGGTTGCAAATGATCTGGAAGTGCAATCAGCCTACTCCATGAGTGTGGAGTCAATTGAACCTTACGACTATTAGTTCAATGATTAAACCTCTTGAAAAATACACTGGCTTGTTGCCAAATAAGGACGGTAATTGTGAAAGGCATCTGTTGATAAAACTCAACGCATAACAAAACGCTTTCAAAGGTCTTAAATGGTAGCGTCTCAATAACACCAGAAATGTCGTTACGTTTAGAGTAGGCTTTTAACAAGCTTGCAGTAGACCTCTGGCATCGGTATACAAAGTGCTATTACCATTGGAAATATTTTACGAAAAAAAACCTGATTTACATGTGCTGCCTAATCGCTCTAATTATGTATCAAGGCTCACTACTGTCCGGTTTATAAAAAAAGTTAGAGTCAGAGATGACCAAGTCCATTGGCTTACCGTAAAATAGCGGTTATCGAGGCAGCTTTTTACCAACAAAGGATTCAGGCATGCAACATCATAACACCGTCTTTCATTAGCTCTTAAGATTTCTACCTCGCCATCGTTTTCGGGCAGTAGTAGATCGTCACCGGGGGGTCGTAAAACACGGACACTGACCTGCTGGGATCAAATGTTGGCACTGCTGCTCTGTCAGTTATCAGGACGACAATCATTGCGTTATTTGGTTGATGGATTTAACAGCAAACGTGCTCATCATTATCACTTAGGCACCGGGGTTATCCGACATTCTTCATTGGCGGATGCCAATCGGGATCGGCCAGTGGCTGTTTTTCAGGAGACATTCTTTTACCTACTGGAAAAAGTCCGCTCAAACCTCCCTTCAAAAGGAACAGCTGAAATGGTGCATTTGATTGATTCCACCACGATTGATTTAAACCTGAATCAGTTTCAATGGACCGAATTTAGGTCGACTAAAGCAGGGATAAAACTTCATACCGTGTATGACTCTGCTGCAGAAGTGCCGATCTATTTTGAAATGACAGTAGCCAAAGTGAATGATCGTAAGGCTTTCGCAAAACTATCGGTGATGCCCGGCATCACCTATGTTGTAGGCCGCGTCAACAATGACTATGTCTGGCATTATGCATCGCATCAACGAGGTTCAACCTTTGTCGGGCGGATGAAAAGCAATGCCGTGTATGAAGTCATCGACTGCCGCGATGTAGTGGATGAAACTCTGGTAGATGAAGTCATTCACTTCACAGCAAAAAAGGCAAAAAAAGGTTGCCCGATTGCATTGCGAAGAATTACTTTTCGTCGAGCAGAAGATCTGAAAGTATTGGTGTTTATTCATAATTATTTGACTAGCAGTGCTGCGGATATCGCGGCTCTTTACAAACAACGATAGCAGACAGAATTTTCTTCAAATGGATCAAACAAAACTTGAAAGTGAAGCGATTTATTAGACGCAGTGAAAATGCCGTATTAATACAAGTACACACGGCGATGATTGCATACTTGTTACTCAAGTTGACACGGACCACGACGCCATGGCCGATTCCTGAGTCTAGAGAATGCTGATGTGAATGACTGCTTATTTGACTATATCAAACCTTTAAATAGATTGGCCTCGAGCTACTTTGGGGGATGAATGACCGCGACAAGGAAGATGTATACAAATCTAACATTACCCTGCTGAAAATTCGTTATCTTCATGGGAAGCCGGGAGACAGCGTTTAATTTAGCTTTAACTCCGAAAATCTAAATTGGGTTGTGTACCGGCTATTTTGCTCTTGCGCTATTTAGGCGAGCTGAAGCTCCATGATGTCGGAAATTGCTAGTAGTTCGTAGGTCGGATTTTTGATTGTTAAAACGGAAGACCCAGGCAGAGACTTGGTTGTGTTTATTAAGGGCCAAGAATGAAGGTAGATGCGCGTTCTCCTATCATGATGCACGAGGCATTAATATTGCCTTTGGTGACAGTCGGCATGATTGAGGCATCGGCCACACGAAGTCCTTCAAATCCATAGACATGTAGTTCAGGGTCGACGGCAGACAGACCGTCTTTTCCCATCATACAAGTGCCTACCGGATGACAGGCGCTGTTTTCATTGGGTCTTAAAAAGGCATCTATATCTTTATTGCAAGTTACGTTTGGTCCATGGAAAACTTCCGGGCCTCGGCAAAAATTAAAAGCAGGTTGACGGGTAATTGCACGGGTCATGCGTATACAGTCTCGAAATCCCCGTTTATCATTTGCGGTTGATAGAACGTTCAGTAATAGTCATGGTGAAGTAAATGGGTCATTAGAGGCAAGCTTTACCCAACCCCGGCTATCAGTTCGAACTGGCCCGGAATCAAAGCACTAACCATCTTTATAAACAAAAACTTGCGGCGGTTTGATTTAAAAGTGGGATATCAAAAACTTTGGATACTAATCCTTTGATTAAAAGGTGCTAGTCTCTGTATTTATCTTTTAATAAGACTGCATAGCTTGAACTGGTTCCATCGTTTACCTGATAACATGAAAGGCATCATATACCTGATGATAGCCTCGCTCGTATTTTCCCTCATGGCCCTGATGATAAAACTGATTGGGCAGCGGCTGCATATCACCCAGATTCTATTGGTACGTCAAATAGGTATGATTATTATGGTTGCTCCCGCCATCATGAGAAACTTTCCGGGTTCGCTTCGCACATCGAATTACAAGTTACATTTTTTACGGCTATGCTTTGCTTTAGTTGCGATGCTGTTTGGGTTTACCGCCATTATTCATATGCCGTTAGCGGACGCCACAGCTATCTTTTTTGCAAAGAGCTTTTTCGTCACTATTTTCGCAGTATTTTTTCTGGCAGAGACTGTTGGCCCATATAGATGGAGTGCCCTGATGATGGGTTTTATTGGCGTGATGATTATGCTGCAACCGGGCACTGATAATTTCTCAATATATGGTTTGGCTTCGCTGATTGGAGCTGCAGGCGCGGGAGCGGTAATGATTTTGCTCAGACTTTTATCGCGAACTGATTCTGCTGACACAATTATGAGCTACGGGGCCTTGGGTGTTGGTGTTGCTATGATGATTCCGGGTCTTTATTTTTGGCAAGAACTGACGCAGTTAGAATGGCTTTTGCTGACTATTGTTGCGGTTGTTTCTTATTATGGGCAAAAGTTAAATATTTTTGCCTACAAACATGGCGAGGCTTCGTTACTGGCGTCGCTTGATTATGTGCGTCTACTTTGGGCAACGTTGTTCGGTTTCCTCATCTTCGACCAATTGCCTGAAGCAGCAACCTGGTTTGGGGCCTCTATTGTTATAGTCGCTGCTATCTTTATGATTTATCGCGAGACACGCCGAAATCAAAATTTGACTGCGAGTGTTACGAGTGGTGAATCCTGAATTATTTCTAACACCGGGTAAGCTGTTTTCCGTGAAAGAGCATATTAGTGCTTTCCTTTCTGTTCTCTACTGAAAACATAGAGTCCACTTAATACAATGATTGCAGCACCTGTAAGCATTGTCATATCAACGCTTTCTGCAAAAAACAGGACGCCGATCAGGAGACCGAAAGGGATTCGGGTGTAGCGGAACGGAGCTACCAGAGATAGTTCGCCAATTCGCATCGCCAAAGAAACAGCAAAGACACCCGAGGCCCAACATAGCGTTACGAAAAACAGTAACCACGCTTCGGTCAGGTCGAAAGTCGGAATTGACTCATCTGAATAAACCTGAAGGCATAGACCTGCCAGAAATACGGCACCACCACCCCAGCAGCTTATCTGTAATGTTGACACTGACTTCGGGACTGCACGAGAGGCCAGATCTCTGAAAGACAGGGCGATAGCTGCTATTACGGCGAATAACCATTCTGCCGAGAAACTCTCAGTTCCTGGACGAAGAATCACAATGACCCCAATAAACCCGATGCCGATAGCAATCCAGCGTCGCCAGCCAACTTGTTCACCAAAAAAGAGCACAGCACCCAGCGTAACAATCAAGGGCATCGACTGCATGATTAACGTCAGGATCGTAAAGGGTACGGTAGACAAGGCGAGTACCATAAAAAATGCAGCGGATACTTCAGCCACTGACCTGAGCAAAGCAAACCCATATAACGCCCGACGATCAAAAATTTGGTCTTTGGTCCAGAATGAGATGGTGAAAAAAACACTGAATAATCCGATGCCAATAACTATCAGAATCACGGATTGTGATAAACTTCCAGACAGAACTTTGATGGCTGCGTCTCCCATAGCAAGGAAAGCCATAGCCGATGTCAATAATATTATTGCCGTGACATTCGGAGAAAACTTAGAGTTTGAAATGTTAACCTCTTGGTTTGACGCTATGGATAAGATTTAACAGAAATTGTTGCAAAATTAGTTTACGTCAGTCTGGGCAAGTAACCATTACATAAAATCTGAGCAAGTAAGTTGAATGGACCAGGGCATCTGGGCTTACTTTTTCAGATCGGATCATTTAGTGTTTTGATCGGTCGACAATTTACTCGCGATTCGAGTTTTAATACCCAAAATTTCATGTTTGGAGGAAGCTACTTCGGTTCATGTTTCAGAAAGAATACTGCGTGCAAAATATTGCGCTAATTCTCCGTGCTCAACCAGTCGAAGTAGAACATTGTGCCCGATTTTTTCGTCGCCAATTTTCACAATATCAGGCGTACAGCTAGATAGTCGGGCCATGATTTTGGCAAATTTTCGATCTCGTGACTTATCTTTCGAATAACTAACCAAAACATGTGGACAGTGCCCTTTACGCATCACTCGCCAAATTGTAAATATCATGTTCAGATAAATTAGGGGATGTTTGTGCCTGGAAGGAAATCGACCGCCAACGCTAACAGCCATATCAGCCCACAAAAGGTGAGCTGCTACTAGTGCAGCATAACCTCCTGCACTGCATCCCAGTGTACGAATTTGATGGTAATTGCTTATAAATTCCTGTTTAGATAACCATTCGATTACCGCTATCAAATTTTTACCGAGCCCCGGGACTCCCTCATTATAATTTTTACCCAAAGGCTCGGAAATAATCAGCAAATCGTGGCGAGAAGAATCTGTGTGCTGCAGTAACACGCCATTTGAAATAGTCAGACGGTTTCCACTTCGAGTTGAAAAGCAGATAAGTAGGGTTTTATTAGTGGATGAACCGGGTCCGACAAAATACCTGACGGCTCTGGAGATTTTATGCGAGATAAATGCTTCCGGCGCAGACTTCCCACTTGATAACATCATGCGGTTGATGAGTTGAAACCAGAGGGTGAGTACAGTTTGAAGCTTTGCGGCTGCTTCTTTGGGGAGGAGTTGACCATTATTATGCCGAACGTTTAGACAATCAATCTCTGCCGGGGTTAACCGACCCTCCAGTGTAAACAGCGCTTTATTTAAGTGAGCCGCGGAGTGGCAATATCTAAAAATCCGTTG
>JBLIOG010000246.1:0-6168 GCA_047639625.1 Gammaproteobacteria bacterium | reverse complement strand
ACGCGATAGAAGCGGCGGAAGCTATTATCAATAAACCTGTTTTGACGGGCAATCAGGTATCGTTGTGGGATGCTGTTCGCCTTTCCGGCATAGAAGCCAAAGCTGAGAATATGGGTATGCTTTTTAAATAAAAAATTTAAGGAGCAGAGTCATCGAAAATTGAGCAATTTAGCGGGCAATACCTCCTCTGGTTTGATTATTCGAATTGTTAAGAGCAACAAACCGATTAGCCACGTGTGATTCGAGACTGATGTTGCTGAAGAATTTGGATATCATTACCTTCTCCTGTTGAGTCGAAACAAGCTAAAGTAAAAATCGATCGGTTACATTTTTCAGTAAACGGGAAATGTTATTGTCGAAATTATTGTGGGGCAAGCTGCCGCAAAAAGTAATTGATCCGGTTGCAAACACTTCGCCGCCTCCGGGCACCTGGAAATATACCATATCAGCTCGGATTAATTTATCGGTCGGTTCGCCGGGTAAATTTGTGATATGAGTCAGTTGTTCTTCAGGCACCAGTATAAAGCCATCGTTATGGCCTTCTGAGCTCGCCAGAATTTGAATGTCATCAGGTGACCCTAATCGATGATCGGCCCGGTCGAGCTCAAAGCCCGCCGCTCCTCCACCACTCAATCCAAAGTCTCCCAGGATATCTTCGTCAATTCCTTCAAAGATCCAGGTAGCAGACGGCGGTGCATCAGTTCCTGTTCTCCGACGATAATAAGACCCATAAAATTCACCCTGGGCCGAAAACCCAATGCCTGCCAGTTGTTGTGGCGGTCGTGCATTGCGTCTCCATAAACCGCCGTAGGCACCATCGAAGGCGTTGTAATATTCACCGGGCTCGGAGGCCCAGGCTCGTATGCCACCTTCACCCCGGCGTATTTCAATCACGCCGGACTCATCTTTATGTCGGGCAATTCTCCAGTAAAATCCATTTCCGCCCAGGTACATGAAGCGGCCACCCTGATCTCGATAGCGCGTCAGGGCATCGAGGGTTTGTTCGGTGTGGTATTCCGGGTGAGTTCCAGTGGTGACGACTTTGTAACCCGATAACGCGGTAACACCTTCAGTGTGTAATTCCTCATCGGTAATGATGTCATAGTCGGTGTTCATTGCATGTAACCATGCAATTAAATGACTATCGGCCTGGAAGTGTCGTAACCCAGAACCTCGACCATAATTGAAGGTTAGATACCCCGGGCGAAGATTTAAAAGTGGCCTACGATGACTGGCATGGCAAATACCCGAGCCGTCAGAATGGGTGTTGTAGGTCGACAAACCATATTCTCGATGTTGTGCGGGGTTCCACGGATAAGCATTCCAGTTGGCTGTTTTCTTTTCCCAGTCAGGACCAAAATCAGGTCGGGCATGATTACCATAAATGACGTAAGTAAAAGTGGAAATCAATACGCACAAATCAGCACTTCGCTTGCCTTTAGGCGGACAGATAAAAAAGGGCAAATAATCTTCGAATTTGCCACTACGAATCCGAGCGGCGTAAATGCCTGATGGCAGGTTCTCAGGTACTAGTAAGGAAAAATCAGGGAGCCAGTTGAAATCATAAATATCATCGTCATGAAAATGAATCGCGGCATATTGATCGGGGGCATGACGCCAGCACATTTCGCTACCGTCCCAGTTTGAACCGGTTACTGCTCGGGTCGGCAGGTTGATTAGATTACCATTTAGGCTATTGGGGCCAGTGTCGATAATCTGTGTGGAAGATATACACTGTGAAAAGTCCCAGGCTGCTAGTACTGATTCAACCCCTGAGTTCGAATTAACGGTTATTTTAGGCGATTCAATTTTTCCATTGAAATGGGCGGCCGGGTGATTCTCTTTCAATCCCGCGGCCATGGTAATAAAGTCTGACTGTTCAAAGTGGGAACTATCTTTATTGACTGTGGTTGATGCTATCCTGGGGGTTGACTCAACGCCAACATACGATACCGATAAGTGTCCGCTTAGAGCGTCATATGACATTTGAACGTCGCAGTACCATCGATTGGATTTTAGCGGTTGATCAAAAGCAATAACGTCAGAACCAATACGACCGGCAAGACATCCCTGTTCATTGATAAATAATGCCAGGTTACCAATCGCTAAAACGATCTGCTCTTTATCCGCGAGTAATGTAGGGTATATATTTGCTGATAGCGTGAAGTGACTCGACGTTAGAATAGCGTCAGAAGACTTAATTTTTGCATAAGATCCAGCATGAAAGTCCTGTACACGGGACGGATAGCTACCGTTGATTGGAGATTCAACTTCCTCCTCAATGATTCCTGGCCCATCCGGGTTAGGGTCAGCGCAAATGATCCGCATCAGTTGCACGTCATACGGTTGTTCACTAGCGCTGCTGACCATGAAGGACAAGGTGTCGCCAGGTCGTCCTGATAGTTTGTCGGTGTATCCAGTAATTGGGATCAAATGCTTATTCTTCCAGAGTTATAGGTTGAAAAATGGGATCATATCTGAAGGTTGATAAAATTCCGTCCTGATGTCAATGGTTACCCGTCCTCGGAAAAGCATTTCTTTGTTCTTTTCAGAAGACCAAAACGGCTGATCTAAATGCCAATCTAAAGCAGCAATATCTGGCTTTTCATTTCGGTCATTCAATTCTTGCAGGGATTCAATGTTCCAGTTAAATGGAAAATACCACTCTTTACGTTCAGGTGGCAGATATTTAAAAACTTAAGATTTAGATTGTGTTAACAACTGGCGACGCTGCTTCATCCACGAGTCACCTTCGGGCGTGCCATCATGGTATGTTTCAAACCACTGATCCCAGGGCGTTTCAAACGTACCGTAGTTTCAGTCATAAAAGCGGTGATGGAGCTGATGAAAAAAATCACCCAGCCTGAATTTCACCCGTTCCCCTATCTGAAGGTTTTCATAACCACAATGTGACGTCATCGCCGAGATAGCCTGTAGCTGCATAATAAAAATCGTATGTATCGGATGCGACGGAATTAACAAAAGCACAAAAACAGCACTAAACCAGACGGAATGTTCGATGGGATGCATGGCCGCAGCCGAACAGGGGCCGACATTGGTATTTTTGTGATGCCAGTGAAGTAGAGATGCAGGCTACCGGCAAGAACCAGCATCATATCAAAATTACGAAGCCAGGTTTATGCGATCGAGTCGATAGAGAATGCCCTGCAACGTTCAAGCGACGGAGAAAAGTAGATCCAGAAGAGTATAGAAATACCGAGCACATACACCCGAATACCCAGCAAACTCCACGAGCCCTTAATATATCTTAATGAAGCCGCAAATCTGGGTGGCCAACTTTAAAATGGTGCGATCTGATCACTCAAGCCAGGGTGGTGTTCGAGCTTGATTTTAGTGTTGTATCGCTGATCTGGGGGCATTTCATTTCTACCGCGCGAAGCATTTTATGGTGCGGAATGTTGGATAATAATGATTTATGACGCAAATGAAGTTTTTCGATAGCAGGGAGTCGTAAAAACGATTTAAAAAGCTGTCCGAAAAATCGATCATTTATTCATCCGATTCATTTAAGTAGATAAGTGGAGATTCAGTGACCGACTTTAAATCAGTTTGAACTTCAAATAGTGCGAGTAATGCATCGAACAGTGCGTCGTACGAAATAGGATGATCTTTTAAGCTTAACGATTTCTGATGATCGATGTCTGAAGAGACGCCGCTCCAGACAATAATGGGCACCTGGGTTTGTTTTTCCGGCGCAAACAGTTAAGGCATTCCGTGGAGATACAAACAACCTTCACCCAGGGACTCGCTATGATCGCTAACATAGAACATGCTGGTTTCGTAACGAGGCGTATTTTGCTCCAGAAAATCAATAACGCTGGAGAGAAAGTAATCGGTATAGGGGATGGTGTTGTCATAGGCATTAACGATTTCTTCACTCGTACATTGTGACAGTTCGATCGATTGACAGGCTGGGGTGAATTTTTCAAAATGGATTGGATATCGTTTGAATAGGCCGGGCCGTGACTACCCATCTGGTGTAAAACTATGAGGATATCGCCATTATGTTGGTCAACATAATTCTGTAAACCATCCAGCATTCCAACATCTCGACACTCAACATCACAATCAGGATTTACGGTCGGTGATCTGAAACTTTGATAGCTCACTCTGGAGGCAACGCCTTTTGAACTGGAGTTATTATCACGCCAGAGGATGTTAACCCCGGCACTATTCAGAATGTCGAGAATGTTTTCGGTATAGCCGGATAGTACGTGGTCAAACTCATCATGTCCTTTTTGCCCAAACATGCAGGGCACTGAAATTGCAGTGGAAGTAGCACAGGCCGAGATATCTTGATAGCTGATAAGTCGGTCCTTTTTAGACAATGCCGGATTTGTCACACGTTCAAATCCATTCAGCGAAAAATGATCCGCTCTGGCGGTTTCGCCTACCACCAGAATGATCAACTCCTGATGGGTGTCGGTAGCTGTTCGTTCCGATGTTTCTGCGATCCGTGTGTACGAATATTGATTGGATGGCAGTACTTCGCGACCTATAAATTTCGCCGTTGAATAAATTGCGTAGCTCGGGTTCATTTAATAACGAACAGGCTTATGCTCGCGGAAAAAACTCGCATAGTGATCACCCAGAGTCAAAACACATAGCACCATGACCATTATTGCTATGGTGGTAAGCTGTAATTTATAGCGTAACTCCTTCCATCTCCTTGATCGTTGGAAAGGTATGATCCAGATCAGAGCAAGCGGAATGAGACCCATTAGAACAAATCGTTTGATCACTCCAGAATTCATTAAATCTGACATTTCATCAAAATTACTTTCCACGCCATTTCAGTATCTATAACAATATTCAAATTATCAGAAAAGTATCCGACCACAGCCGCAATCAGGATCAAAAGGCTTAGAAAAATACGTGTCGGAATGACGAGGCATATGAGTGACGTTATCAAAAGAAGAAAACAGAAGTGGACGAATGTAATAGACAGTAGGAAAAAAACATTGCCCACACTGACGGGATAAATCTCGATCAGTTTGTATAGAAAGCAAAATTACCTGTCAAAACAAGAAAAGCGATTACTATTAAAACCAGCAGTGTCGGCGTCAGTGATATCTCACGACGGATCAAAGGGTGGATGATATTTTTAGGAGTAGTCATTCGAAATTCTGTTTTTCATGGGGAGGGCAAGTACCTGTCGTCCAGACTTTTTAAAAGGAGTTAGTTAGTCTATCGAGGCCGGGATTTCATTTTAATCTGTTAAACCTTAATGAATGCTTAAATAGTCGATGGTTCTGGTTTAAATACGATCTCGCGACTGTTCGCAAACCTGAATTCAGCGTTTAAACGCAAGTAACAAAACCCCACTTGCCACTAATCCTATACCCGTCCAGTCCCGCATGGAGGGACGCTCACCCAGAAACATAACAGCAAAGATCGCCACCAGCACCAGACTAAATTTGTCGATTGGTGCAACCTTTGATGCTTCACCTAGTTGCAGAGCGCGAAAATAACATACCCATGAAGCGCCAGTGGCCAGGCCAGACAGGGTCAGGAAAAACCAGGTTTTGGTTGAAAGGTCGAAGGGATTGCTCCACTTGCCAGCTAGCCAGACAAAGGCAAACAAGGTGACAATAACGATAACCGTACGAATAAAAGTTGCAAAGTCTGAATCGACATCCTGAATACCGATTTTGGCGAAGATTGCCGTTAGTGCCGCGAATACCGCCGACAGTAATGCCCAGAAAACCCAGCTGTGTGTTGAGGCCATTGCTTTTTGTACCGGTGGGTAAAAGCCAATAGTCGCAGACTTGATGAGTTTCGGCTAATGAATATTAGCAGGGGTTTATGGAACGGGATTCTGATCAGTCAACAATGACTGGTAGTGTTGAAACTGATTCCGTTCAAATCTCAATTATCGGGTGTAGAAATAGCGGAAAGAGTGTTACTTTTTTATGGATCTTTAGTTGTTACCCCGTGATAACGGTTAAGCAATCACGGAGTACAATTGTCTGATATACAACGGAAGTTTTTGACAAAACTGATCACCGAGGCTAATCGTCATCGTAATAGCTGTCGCTGGTATCCATCATTGAACGTAACCTCTTTTTCTCCATGAGATATTCGATTCTATTTCGTACATTATTACGATTCTTTTTCCCCGATGAGTGGAATCGTTCAATATCATTA
>JBLIOG010000245.1:0-6179 GCA_047639625.1 Gammaproteobacteria bacterium | reverse complement strand
GACGATAGCCTTGCGGGTACCTATCCATCCGATGAATTTACTTTCCATATGTCCGAAGAGGAACACGATCGTTTTTTGAACCTGGTTAAGGCCTGATTTTTCCAGTTCGAGTACACCGGATTATCGGTGTACCGACTGTTCAACTGAAGTCGCTTGTTGTGTCTTTTGTCACTTGGCGATTAATTATTTTTCCCGGTATTAAGCAATCCGCTTTCGGTCGCGAAGGTTCGCGTTATGACGTCTCTGACCAAACCTATATCTATCCCGAAGATATTAATTGATGATCCGATCCCTCTTGTCCAGGCACAGCTTGCCAGTTCTTTGAAAGGGTTCTTCTGGCATACTCCCGGGCTGGTTCTTTGAAGAAATCTAGCCGAACCAGACGACACTAGCTGTAGCATTTTAATAATTACAAAACTCGTTTCTAACATCAGACAATAGACTTTCAAGATTTACAATGTTGATCCGATTCAAGGAATTAATTGCCCCTAATTGGCAAGAGTTGGTCATACTGGCTCACTCGATCAGTCATCGAGTAGCCAGATATCTTGGGCGCCAGCGTATTCTAGAACGTTACGAAGAAAACAACTACTTGTAGCTGAATGGCATTGATGACGATTTGATGCAGCAGTTTATTGGATGTTCAATCAGATATCGGAGGGGCTACAACAGGGGCGCTTGATGTCAAACTTCCCCATTATCATGAATGCTTACTACACTATGGAGCCGTTTCTTCCTAGCTATCTCGAACTGCCGCTAATTTGACAATGGACTAAACCGCTCTCGCGGTAGCGGGCGCCATCTTTGAGCCCATTGATATAAATACTCACCGTGCCGTCTTCTATGTTACGGGGCATTTTGCCTCGCCTCAATATAGGAGAAGCATCATGGCCCAACCAAGCCAACACATCAGTTTCAGCGAGAAAACTATTGGCGGCGGTATGTTGCCAATAAAAGACTTCCTCAGCTTTAACCTGTGATTTATGAGAAAAGTCCAAGGTCTCTAACAGAACCGAGTTTCGAGCAATGAAAATTCTGTATAAAGATATACGTTCACTTGCTTAGAAGCTCGCTCTATAAAGCGCAAGCAGAGCGATAGATTCTTTATAGAAACTCGTTCTTTTCATTCATTTTGTTGATTGGCATCTCACTATTTTATCGCTCATACCTGTAATCAAATTTTTTCTAAACGGAAAATTAAAATAGTTGATGAATAGGTGAATTGCTGTCTCAGTGTAATAGCAAAGCCTTAGTTGTTACGTGGTATCTTTAATTGGGTCGGTCCATCATCAGTCAGGAATGGAAATAACGTCATTTAATAATTTATTGTAGATCTATCTCAAACTTTATCCTACGGCCTTTTGAGTGAAGGTCATGGACTTGTTCGATCGCATCGGTTTGTGATTATCTCGGTCTAGCAATGCAGTTGATTTAAGCCGAATATTTTTTATTCGAATTAAATCGATTCTCCAACACGACTCGAATAATTATATAAGGAATTATATCAACATGCACAAACTGGCAATTTGCCCTAACTGCGATATTGCACAATCACGCTTGGATATTTTTGAGCCTTACCTTAGTTGTATTAATCAATGTCAGTCATGCGGCATTTATTACAGAACCAGTAAGAAGCATCAAATGGTTTTCTTATTGAAGCCACGACGCCTGGAAGCAAACAGTAAGTTTTTTCCAAACGTCGTAGGGGTTTTTTTTATTTAGGGAATAAGACCCTGTGCATGTCTCTCTTTGCCATAGCGAACTCAAAAGACAGGATATAATTCCCATTTAAATACCATTTATGGGGCTATAGTCCTATCGAAAGGGTATTGCAATAATGGATGCCATATTTGAGAAAAAGACTATATTCCCTATGCTTCATTTGAAAGTATTGTTGAAAAAAATAAAGACTCCTATTATTTATCCTTGCATCGTACACAAATGACACTTAAGACTGAAAAGCCGGGTTGGCTCCCCTGGATCGGATTTTTTCTCAATGCGCTTAAGCGGCAGAAGGATCATTTAGCATCGAAAACTACCGGTCAAGGCTATTCCGGTTTGTCACACGAATGTATGCAAATTATGCAGTATGTTGATGAACATAGTCGTATCACTATGCGGGATGCGGAAAATCCGATAACCACAGTATCCAGCCCAATGATTAAAAATCGTTTTTCTGAACGGGTAGTGCCTGAATTGTTAATTCGAAACGGTAAGGCTCGTGGAACTTGGTATAGTAGGCCTACTTAGTTTATCGACTATCCTCAGTTAGGCTGGATATTGAATTAACATGATTAATAGTAATGACAGAACTGGTGTCATAAATGTGAATAGTTTATAAATTAAGGTAGCTAACTATCTCGAGTTTAAAATTATTACGGATTAAATAAACGGATTCTGAACATAGAATGATCAGAATCCATACCGACGCACTGAATATTTCAGGTCGTTGTGGTTTGTGAAATGGCATGACCTTCGAAATTAAAAAATTCACCATCGTTGTTTTGGCCTTGTTTACCGTAGTTTTGTTGCTGCTGACGTTCTGGCTTGGGTCGAATATTATTGCAGAACAACGATTGATTGGAGATAAGCAAAGGCTCAATTTGTATAAATTGCAGATTGAGCAATTAGAAGAAAAACAGAAATTGTGGCTACAGTCACAATTTTATCTGGTGGCTTCGTTATTGGAGGATCGGCCTGATAACCGCTCAATCCCTTTTTATCTCCGGGACTATTATCAGCGAAATCCAGGTATTATTTCGATATATCTGACTGATCAAGTTGACCTTGCCGTTCCAGCTGACGATAAAATATCCTGTTTTGGCGATGGTTTGTCTGCAAAACCTTCAATGTTACTGATGCCCGTTATTACTGGTTGTAGCTCAACCAAATATGTAATTTTAGAAATGGCTGGTCCATTAACAATCAAGGGCCAGTTACAGATATTAAGTCTGAATATGGATTATTTTCAGTTTATCGCAGAATTGGAATCTCTAGTTAGTGTGCAGTTCAAAGAGCATGTGGGCGATGACGATTTGAAATATTTCATGGATATTCGATTGGGTGAAGATCGAGATGCAGGTTTTGCGTTGCCGCTTGCGATCAATAGCGTGAATCTTGGAGTCATGTATTTAGCGAAAGAGCCATTCGAATGGTCAGGTCTATCCTGGAAGGCGGTTGGCCTGCCTATTGGTTTATTATTGGTAGCCGTCCTGTTGTTGTATCTGTTTTTTTATCTGGCCTGGGTTGGACCGTTGTATCGACTGTCGGCTGTCCTCTCTGGAGCAGGAAGTAGTGCATCTCCAGAAAACCACAACTCTTCTCAAGTCGTGTTTATGGGTTTATCTGAGATATTCAAGTCTGTTCAGTTGTTATCGAATATGGCGAAAAAAGACAGCGTAACCGGTCTGGATAATCGAGTCATTTTCGAAGATCGATTGATACAGGCCATTCGTGAAGGTCGTCGTTCCGGAAGAAAGTTTGCGTTGATACTGATTGAGTCGGCTGATCTGGTAGACAATCAACATCGGTACTCACTTTATTTTCGGGATGTCATATTGAAGCAGATTGCGGATCGGCTACAGGCTGGGATGCGTGAATCTGACAGTATCACGAAATTTGATCAAGATCTGTTTGCTTTGTTGATAGAAACCATTGACGAAGATCAGATTAGCGGTCTGGTTGATAAAATCTTTTATAAGATTTCCAAACGATATCTGGTCGAAGGTCAGGAAACTGAATTGGGTTTCAAAATAGGAGTAGCGCTGTATCCAGATCACGGCGGTAATCTTAATGAGTTGTACCGAAATGCGAATGATGCGCTGAGAATTGCCGATAACAACGATTGGCCAATTCAGTTTTACTCGGGTGATGATTCTCAGAGCGACGGTTTTACGATCATACAAGCATTGCGTAAAGCCATTGAAAGCGATGAATTGAAACTGGTTTTTCAGCCAGTTGTGGATGTAAAAAATCATCGTACCAATTATTTCGAAGCATTGTTGCGATGGAAAAACCCCGGAGATCATTCAACCTCGATTGGTCGAATTATAGAATTGGCTGAAAAAAACCAGCTAATCATGCCCTTAACCAATTGGGTTATAAAATCGGTCTGCCATTTAATCGCAAAAACGGGAGATGCAGACCTGGTAATCGGTATCAATCTATCGATGGTGGACTTGCACAATGATTCTTTACCTGGGCGAATAAGAGCAGGACTTGAACAGTACAATATCAAGCCAGGTCAATTGGCCGTGGAAATAACGGAAGGCCAAATTATGCAGGATATCGATAAAGTGAGTGAAGTTCTGGCTCATATCGGTGTAATGGGTTTGTCGATATCGATCGATGATTTCGGGACAGGTCAGGCTTCTTTGACTTATTTACGTGAGTTACCGGTCGAGAAGTTGAAAATTGATCAAAGTTTTGTCCGTGATATGGCGACTAATATTGGTGATCAGTTAATTGTCAAAGCAACCATCGACATGGCGCACGCACTTGATATTAAAGTGGTTGCGGAAGGCGTTGAGACCTTCGAAGTTCATGAACTGCTTCGCGAACTAAACTGCGATTACATACAGGGTTATTACATTAGCCGACCGCTCGAAGCCGAAGAATTACAGCGTTGGTTGCAAAGATAAGTTTGAAACCTGGTCGAAACTGATTTTTAGAACGGTTAAATTAAACCTCGTTCCGAGAAGCAAAGTGTGTCATCACCAATAATGACGTGGTCAAGCACCCGAATATCGACCAGTGCTAAAGCATTTTTAAGTCGCTCGGTAATCCGAATATCGGCCTGACTCGGCTCGGCTACACCGGATGGATGATTATGCGCGAAAATGACAGCGGCTGCATTGTCAGCCAGTGCCTGTTTGACGACCTCTCGTGGATATACGCTAGCACCGTCGATGGTACCGCGAAATAATTCGCGGAATGCGATAACCCGATTTCGATTGTCGAGCATTAAGCAGGCGAATACTTCGTGAGGTTGATCGCGAAGCTGTTGCTTTAGGTAAAGCTTGGTTTGTTCAGGGCTGGTCAGGCAATCATCGCGTTTTAGTGATTCAGATAAATGGCGTTTGGCCATTTCAAGGCTGGCCTGAAGTTGGGCGAATTTCGCGTCACCGAGTCCTTTGTGCTGACAGAAGTCTTGCTTTGATGCGGCGAGTAATGATCGCAGAGACCCAAAGTTTGCGAGTAGCTGCCGTGAGAGGTCGACTGCTGAAAGACCTGGTAATCCGGTTCTTAGAAATATCGCGAGAAGTTCTGCATCTGATAAACTGGCGGCTCCGCGTTGTAAGAGTTTCTCACGCGGACGTTCACTGTCGGGCCAATGCTTGATAGACATTTGTATTCCTTTACCTGATTCCCTGGACCGTTAAAATAATCGATATGACAGATTTGCTCAATAAAAAAATTCTTTTGGGAATTACCGGAGGTATAGCAGCCTATAAATCAGCCGAACTTTGTCGATTGCTGATTAAGGCAGGGGCTGAGGTTAGAGTTGTAATGACCCCCGCTGCTTGTGAGTTTATTCAGCCGCTGACATTTCAGGCATTGAGTGGACATCGCGTGTTGACCGATATTTTTGATGGTGATGCTGAATCTGCAATGGATCATATTGACCTCGCGCGGTGGTGTGATTTTTTATTGGTGGCACCGGCCTCAGCCGATTTTTTGGCAAAGTTTCGAAATGGCTATGCAGACAATATGTTATTAACCCTCTGTCTTGCCTGCGATAAAGATATTGCTGTTGCACCGGCCATGAACCAGCAAATGTATGCCAGTGAAGCGACTCAAAAAAATATCATTGAATTGCGGCAAAGAAAAATTCTGCTCTGGGGTCCAAATGCGGGTGAACAGGCCTGTGGCGAAGTAGGTCCGGGTCGCATGCTTGAACCGGTTGAATTGACAAAAAACTTAGTCGACTATTATGGCCCAGGTAGCCTGCAGAACTGCCGAGTTTTGATTACCGCCGGGCCAACCCGTGAAGCGATTGATCCGGTTCGATATTTAAGCAATCACAGTTCCGGGAAAATGGGCTTTGCGATCGCCGAGGCCGCCGTTAAAGCGGGTGCCGAGGTTTGTCTGATAAGTGGTCCGGTATCCTTGAGAGCACCCAGCAGGGTGTGTCAGGTTGATGTTGTCAGTGCTCTTGAGATGCTTGACGCCGTTGAAGA
>JBLIOG010000244.1:0-6219 GCA_047639625.1 Gammaproteobacteria bacterium | reverse complement strand
ATTGCCGGATACGCCGAAACCCTCTTTTATAGCATTTTCATGAATTTCAAGGATTCTACTTATCTGAGGTAATCGGGTTGCTGACGACAGGTGAGTAAGATGAATCGAATAGATACGTAATAACCGGCTTCCCACTTGTATTGTTGCCTCAATGGCACTGCGTTGAATACTGAGGTCGGAGATACTGCCGTATTTTGGTAACAAGTGATGCCTGGAACTAACGATCGGATTCCGGCTAAGGATCATGTTACCGAATTGTCGTCTGGCACCACGATTTACCTGACTTATTGAATCTGCATGTAAATCAACGCCTGCGCCAAAAACCCAATAATAATCTTTCAAACGGCTGGTTATTTGATCAACCTGGTCAACCATGCCTGTTCTTGGCCAGAACCGATCAATCTCCTGCAAGGCAATGATATCGGCGGATTCAATTTCATCAACAATCCGGTTGATATCTATCTGCTCATCCTTACCTTTTCCATATTGAATGTTGTAAGTGACTATTTTCATTTTTACTCCGGAAACGAATCTTTCGCAAACGACCGAACATCGGCGAAATCATGACTGAGTGGCATGTTAGGCAGGCTTTCGATGATGCCTTTACCATAAGATTTGGTATTTAATCGATTGTCGCAAATCACGACAATACCTTTGTCCTGATGGTCTCGAATCAGACGCCCTACTCCCTGACGCAAACTGATCGTGGCTTCTGGGACCTGAACATCAACAAATCCATTGCCGCCATTGTTCTTAATGACCTGTAAGCGTTTTTTATAAACCGGATCCTGGGGTGATTTAAAAGGTAGTTTGTCAATAATGACACAGCGTAGCTGATCTCCTTTTACATCAACGCCTTCCCAGAAACTACTGGTGCCCAATAAGACAGGGTTTTTGGCCTTTAAAAACTGATTCATCAATTCACTGCGCTGAACCTCGCCCTGGATCAACAATGGATAGCGAACGCGTTTACCCAGATATTCGGCTGTGAGCCTTAATATACGATAGCTGGTAAACAGGATGAAACAATGCCCTTTTGTCAGTTGGATCAGCTTAAGACACAGCTCGGAAAATTGTTCCGGATAAGCAGATTCTGACGGATCTGGCAGATCGGTTGGCAAATAGAGTAACGATTGTTTCTGGAAATCAAACGGGCTGTCATATTGTCGACTCTCAATACCCTTTAATCCTAAACGATCGGTATAATATTTAAAGGACTTCTGCGAGCTCAAGGTTGCCGAAGTGAATATATAAGAATCACAGCCCAGAACATCGAGTTGGTCACGAAAAGCACTGGAAATATCAACCGGCGAAATCTGCAAACGAAAACCTCGATCATTCCATTCGTACCAGCTGACTGTATTGTCTGAATTTTTAAGATAATCATCGAATACTTCTGCAAAACCTGACAATCGTCTAAATGCGGCGGCAAGTTCCTTGCCCCTAATGGCCATAGGTTCTATGGCATCCAGCAATGCCTGAATGCCTTCTTTAAATACATCGACTGCCTGTCGCATGGGTGCTGCATTCTGGATACGTTGCCATTCGGCCTTTTCGGGAAATTGACCAATACAAATTCTGAAGTCACGCAGAATCTTCTTGAAATCATCGGTTTGATTCCTCAGGTCATTCGATTCTGGCGCCTCGTTTAACTCGGCCTGAACCAGATCAGTACAGAAGACTTCAAACTGACGCATACTTAACTGCGTTCCAAAAAAATGACTGGCTACTTCGGGCAACTGATGCGATTCATCAAAAATGATAACGTCGGCTTCAGGTAAAATCTCTCCAAACCCTTCACTTCTCAGCCGTTGGTCAGAAAAGTACAGATGATGATTTATAACCAGAATGTCTGCATCCATCGCTTTTCGACGCGCATTGACGACACAACAATTATTGTATTCCGGACATTCACTACCGAGGCAATTATCGGCATTAGAGGTCGCGAAAAACCAGAGGCTGTCATTTTCAGGTAGCTGCGAAAATTCACTGATATCCCCGGTCGGGCTAAACTCGGCCCATTCGGCCAGCAAATCAAAAATCGTTGCTATTTCGCGTGACTGGAATTTCTTTTCAGCCCGAAATTTGCTAATACGGTATCGACAGGCATAGTTACTCCGCCCTTTCAGTAAGGCAACCTGGCGATCGGAGATAATGCTTTTACGAATAAC
The DNA here is from genome assembly GCA_047639625.1 of Gammaproteobacteria bacterium. GTDB lineage: Bacteria > Pseudomonadota > Gammaproteobacteria. Next base: position 4,048 of record JBLIOG010000244.1, on the reverse strand, counting down.
CGGGATATCTTTCTGAAAAAGCTGATCCTGTAGGTTTCGAGTCCCTGTCGAGATAACAACCTTTTTATCACTCAAAAACGCGGGTACCAGGTAGGCAAAGGATTTTCCTATACCCGTACTCGCTTCAATAATTTCGTGGTTTCCCTGATCAATGGCATCAGCAATCACCCGGGACATTGCCAGCTGGCTTTCACGAGGAACAAAATTCTCAATCTGCTCGCCTATGACGCCATTAATACCCAGAACTTTGTCTACAGTGAGTTCAGTAGCTAGAGCGGGCATTCCCTTCTCCCAGACATTGATGCCATAACGATTGATTTGAGGGCTCTAGCGGACTATCTGCCTTGCTATAGCTGATGGAACGCAATACAAACTGACGGCAAGACTCAAACTCACCTTTTGCAGCATAGTTGTCCGCCATTAAATACCAGTTCTGAGGGTTTCGTGGCTCTAGTTTGATAGCACGTTGAAGATGACTAATAGCCAGGTCATAGCGTTGGGTCTGACCCGCCTGCATTGCTTTTTGTTGCAAATAGGTGACCGCACCCGAAGTAGGCAGTGGTTCTGCGGAATCAGTTGTCTGATAGGGAATGGATTCAGATTTAAATAAAGACTGACAACCCGTAATTGTCAGTAGAAATAGAAGTGTCCAGCCCTGGTAAATTTTCGTCGATCTCATTTTCCTGCCTTAGTTACAGCCTTTTTGTGGGCCAATCACGTGATGCCTGGTAAATGGAAGCAACACTGAATCACTACAACCACTTCGAGTTGCGCTACCGTTAAATCGATTTACCTGTTTCCAGTTAAGTTTTTCATTTGCACTTATTGAGAAAGACTGTAGATTTTGATGATCCATTATATCGGCCCAGATTCTTAATGCACCTGAAGATCCCGTTAATCCGGTTGATTCATTTTGATCCATCCCTAACCAGACTATCGCCATTAATTGTTGTCCAAATCCGACAAACCACGAGTCACGTGTATCATTGGTTGTTCCTGTCTTGCCTGCTAAAATTTTGTCTGGCATTCGACTTTTCAAATACTTCGCAGTCCCTTCCTCGGTTACCCCGATCAATGCTCGGTGGACCTGAGCCAATTTTTCGGCATCAAATAACTGATGACTCACAATCGGTGTTTGATTGATGATGACATTTTCTGCAGTTGTAATTTCTCGGATACTGGTTAAAGGCGTGAAGTAACCATTATTAGCGATTACCTGATAGAGTTGTGCGACTTCAAAAACAGACATCGGTGTGGTGCCAAGTAGAAGTGAAGGATAGATATTTTTTTGTTTTAACAAATTTAACCGGTTCAAATTGTTAGCTAGGGCTTTTAAACCACCATTTATTCCGAGGTGAACAAAAGGTAGATTGTAGGATTTAACGAAGGCCTGGTAGAGGGTAATTTCGCCATGGGTTTTTCGATCGTAATTACGTGGGCTCCATATCTTGCCATCTGATTGGCGAATAGAAATAGCTTGATCCGACACGATACTCGCAAGATGAGTCCGGTTATCTAAAACACTATATAGCAATAATGGTTTAATCAATGAACCGATGGAGCGTTGCGCGAGAAGGGCTCGATTAAACCCGGGGTAATCAACCTGGCTATCGCCTGTCATTGCAAGAATATCGCCATTTAAATAATCGGTAATGATGACTGCAGATTGTAAATCCGCCTTTCCCAGATGTTTCAAACCTGACTTTAATCCTTTCTCCAGTCCTTGTTGAACAATCGGGTCGAAGGTAGTGAATATTCTAAGTCCATGGTTTGATACCTTATCAGATTCAACGTGGCGATTTATCTGTCGTTTAACCAGGTCAAGGAATGCCGGATAAGGATTAATGCCCGGAATGTTTTGATTGGTTCGTATGGGTTTATTTTTAGCCAGCGTATAGGCATCAAAATCAAGCAATCCATTTTCATTCATTACCTGCAAAACGAGATTACGTCGTTTAGTTGCATTTTTTAAATGCTTCACTGGGTTATACAGACTCGGACCTTTAACCATGCCGACAATAAGCGCTAAATCAGCATCGTCTAATTGATCGATCGTTCGCCCAAACAAAAGACGGCTCGCCTGCGCAAATCCATGAATGGCAATTTTATTGTGCTGTGCCAGATAAACTTCATTAACGTAGGCCTGCAGGATAGTCTGTTTGTCGAATCTGATTTCAAGCAAGATTGAGAGTATCGCTTCGTTAATTTTACGGGTCAGGGATTTCTCTCGATTGAGGAACAGATTCTTCGCTAATTGCTGGGTTAAGGTACTTCCACCTTGAACGGTTTTTCCTGCTTTTATATTGGCTAGAAAGGCTCTTCCGATAGCAGATGGATTGATCCCCCAATGTTCAAAAAAACGACGATCTTCAATTAGTAACAAAATTTTCAACAACCGCGTGGGGATTTTGTTAAATTTTAGTAGTGATCTGTCTTCGTCACTGTCAGGATAATAACTTCCCAGGACCAACGGTGGGACACGGATAATCTCAATAACTTGATCGCCACTAATGCCTCTGATTGCAGAAACTTGATCCAATTGCCAGTCAATGCGTATTATTTTAGATTCCTGAACGGCAGATGGAAAATCAAATTGCCTTAAAAAGACCGTCATTGATTTTCCGCTTACAGAATATTGCCCTGGTTTGGAAACTAATTTGACCGGGTGATATAAACCCCTGTTTAACTCGGCCTGTAAACGACCGGGATTTATTGATAATCCTGAATATAACTCTAGAGAACGGGCGTAAACACGCGAAGGGGTCGCCCAGGTAGTTCCTTCGAAACGTTGATTAACAAGATAGTTTAAATAACCAAGATAACCGGTTAACAACAACAATAGGATCAGACTTAACCATCGAAGCCAGCGTCGTTTTCCAGAGTGTAAAAGTTTTTGACTGGATCGGGTAGTCACCGGTATCCAGTCAAAGGTTGTTTAATAGAACTACGAAATTCAGATAGTGGGACTATCGATTTGCTCGCCGATCCCGAACCGCCTGGGCCAGTTCGCGTAACAACATTTCCGAATCACTCCAACCAATGCAGGCATCGGTAATACTTTGACCATAGGTCAATTCCTCTCCTTCGACAATATCCTGCCGACCTTCCACCAGATGGCTCTCGATCATTAAACCAAAAATATTGTCCTGCCCAGTGGCCATTTGATGGGTAATATCGCGGCAGACATCGATTTGCTTTCGATGTTTTTTCTGGCTGTTTGCATGGCTACAATCGATCATGACTTTTTCATATCGATTGCTGCCGGTTAATTTCTCAGAAGCTTCGTTGACACTTTCTCTATCGTAATTAGGTCGAGCACTTCCGCCTCTTAATATGACGTGTGTGTATTCATTCCCTGTAGTTGCGAAGATCGCGGAATGTCCCTGCAATGTAAGCGACATAAAATAATGAGGATGTTCGGCAGCTCCCATCGCGTCAATCGCAATTTGAACGCCACCATCGGTGCCATTTTTAAACCCAACCGGACAGGAAAGACCCGAGGCCAACTCTCTATGACCCTGACTTTCAGTAGTACGAGCGCCAATAGCACCCCAGGAAACCAGATCTGAAATATACTGTGGGCTGATTAAATCGAGATATTCATGGCCGGCAGGTATGCCAAGCTTTGATAAGGTCAATAACAATTCGCGGGCTTTACGGACGCCTTTATTGATATGAAAGCTATTATCCAGATCGGGATCATTGATCAAACCTTTCCAGCCAACAGTGGTTCGAGGTTTTTCAAAATAGACACGCATAATGATCAATAAATCATCTTTTAGCTCGTCGACCAACGGCTTGAGAAGATTGGCATACTCGATAGCGGCATCCGTATCATGGATTGAGCAGGGACCGATAATGACCACGAGGCGATCATCTTTGCCACCCATGACGTCGTAAATTTCCTGACGGGCGTTATGAACGGTTTCAGCCGCCTGATCCGTCATTGGCAAATCAGCCATTAACGCTTCTGGCGTTAAAATTTCCTTAACGTCTTTAATACGTAGATCTTTGGTATCGCGCATTGTGTTTCCTGTTCTTAGGGCCG
>JBLIOG010000243.1:0-6238 GCA_047639625.1 Gammaproteobacteria bacterium | reverse complement strand
TGATTAAGTTAAGCGAAATACATGGTTGCCGGGACGCCGTAAAACCCAACGGGTAATGGCCCCGATTTGTTAGGATTCTTGAACTCTTTCCAACCTGCCTATGGTGAGCCGAGTTGATGCAACCAGGCGGTCGAACCTGGCCTAACCCTACCTCTCAGCTTAATGACATGGCGATATACCCTGTTTGCGTAAAGGAAGTTTATTTACACTGGTAAATTTAGCAGGCACTATTTACACACTCCTGCTTCTAACCATTTGCGTCCGTCGCAACTAACTGCTGAGCACACACATTGAGCCAACTGGACCGAGATAAGTGGAACCATCGCTACGCGACCGATAGTCAACGAAAATCAAACCCCGTCAGTTTACTAGAGGCCTGGTTACCCAAGGTTAAAGTTGGACGCGCCCTCGATGTCGCCTGCGGCTCAGGTCGAAATTCGTTGTTTATCGCCGAAGCTGGTTTCGAAGTTGACGGTATCGATATTTCGGCTGAAGGTTTAAAAATTGCCAAAGCGAGATCTGATCAGAAAAACCTGGCGATTAACTGGATAGAAAGTGATCTTGATCAGGCGTATCCATTTGACGACTGTTACGATTTAATTGTTGTTCTCTGGTATGTCAATTTACCGCTTATTGTTCAGCTGGCTCATCAGCTCACGCTGGGGGGATATTTAATCTGCGAAGAGCACTTACAATCCGATGGGCAACTTATTGGGCCGACTAATGATGCTTTTCGCGTCGCACCCAATGCATTAAAAGTAGCTGCTGGCCATTTGGAGATTTTACATTATGATGAATCTATTCGGCCCACTGAAGAAAAACAATATCTTGCTAGTGCACAATTGGTAGCTCGCAAACCTGATAATCGGTAAAAGTAACAACTTATAATCAAGGATGATTTTATGAATAAAGTTATATCGCTTTTCCTCTTACTGGTATCAGTAACAGCTTCGGCAAACCCGCCCGAACTCCAACTCGCTAATGTCTATCACGAAAGTATTGATCTCGCTGATTATTGGGTCAGTGAAAAGTATGATGGCGTTCGCGGTTACTGGAACGGCAAACAATTTACCTCCCGTCAAGGTAACCCTATCAATGCGCCATCCTGGTTCACTGAACCTTTACCGGATATGGACCTTGATGGTGAACTCTGGATTGCACGCGGTAGCTTTGATGTTTTATCCGGGATAGTTCGATCGAAGGTAGATAATCACCCCGGCTGGAAATCGGTTAAGTATATGGTCTTTGATTTACCCCAAAGTTCGGCTCAATTTGACCGTCGAATACCATTGATGCAGCGGATTATTAATCAAATTAATGTGCCGTATATTCAAATGGTCGAACAAACTAAATACTCCAATACGATCACCCTCATGGCTGAACTGGATCAAATGGTTGACGCTGGCGGCGAAGGTTTAATGTTGCATCGAGGTGGTGCCTTTTATCACGGCAATCGAAACGACGATTTACTTAAATTGAAAAAATTTGAAGATGCCGAAGCAACGGTCCTTGCCTATCTTCCCGGTAAGGGCAAGTACCTCGGTTTGATGGGTTCTATGGTGGTTAAAATGGTTAAGGGTATTCAGTTCAAGATCGGCACCGGATTTTCAGACAAAGAACGTGCTAATCCACCGCCAATTGGAAGTATCATTACCTTTAAATATTACGGACTAACGGCTAATGGAGTCCCCCGCTTTGCCAGCTTTCTGAGAATTAGACGAAAGTAGTAATAAGCGACGCGCCTGCTCGAGTGCTTCAAGCCGGTGGTCAAAGATATTTTTTTCTCCGAGCTGTTCCCAAATACCGGTCTGCACCATTGTCTGTCTGACTGATTCTCGAACTCCAAAAATCAGTACGGTGTCACCTTCCCCATTCAGTCGTTCAACGACCTCATGAAGGACGGTGGTGGCAGAACTATCAATAAATGGAACATCACTTAAGTCGAGTATCAAAATTTCGGTCGTGGTATTGGAATTTAGCAAACGCGCAATGTCACGAGCCGACCCAAAACTCAATGGCCCTTCGAGGTGTAACAACGCAATGTAATGATTAAACTGGTCAAGAATGGCTGTTTCTTCTTTATTGGCAAATTCAATCTGACTGGCTTTGGTGAATATTTTGGCATTACTAATTTGCACCTCAGCCATTTTTGAAACAAACATCACTGACGCCATGACAAACCCGACTGCGAAGGCCGTCATTAAGTCGACAAGTATGGTCAGGATCAATGTGACCAGCATAATCGCCAAATCTGCTCGTGGAATTTTATTCATCCTTCTAAGACTGTGCCAATCGATAATATCGATTCCGACTTTAACCAGAATGCCTGCCAGCACTGCGAGTGGTATGTGACTGACAAGTTCATCAAACCCGAACACTACAGCGAGAAGTAAAATAGAATGAATCAAACCGCTAAGCGACGATTTTCCACCGGCGCGAACATTAACCAGGGTACGCATAGTTGCGCCGGCACTCGGTAAGCCCCCAAAAAAACCGGCGGTCATATTGCCGATACCCTGGCCTATTAGCTCACGGTTCGAGTTATGCTCTGTGCGAGTAATGCTATCGGCGACCAATGAAGTTAATAAGGAATCAATGGATCCAAGGAAGGCCAGTACTAATGCAAATCGGATAATGGTTTCTACATCGCTCAGATTAAATTCAGGAAGTATAATGGTTGGAACACCGGTCGGAATGGCTCCAATTAGCGGTACAGGTATCGAAAACAAACCTACCACCAAACTTCCTGCAATTAGGGCGATTAGAGGTTTCGGGATGATTCGGGCCAGCGCTGCAGGCGCAAAAAACATAATTAAAATGATTGCCACACCTATTGTTAACGACCCAATATTAGTCGTCGTCGAAAGCTGTGGAATCTGGGATAAAATCGACAGTATGGAACCTTCAGCACTCTGCCCCAATAAGGCTGGAATCTGCAATATAATAATAATGACCCCAATCCCACTCATAAACCCCGAGACCACGGGATAAGGCACCAGGCGGATATATCGGCCAATCCCTGCCAATCCGAACAAAACCTGAATAAAACCGGCGAGAATCACAACAGCAAAAGCGGCCGACAAATTGTCATGGAAATGTGTCACCACCAGTGCCATAACAACGGTCATCGGACCAGTTGGGCCGGTAACCTGAACACGAGTTCCACCTAATACCGCCGCTAAAGCGCCCGCGAAAATAGCACCATAAAGCCCGGCAAGTGCACCCGCCCCAGAAGACACTCCAAAAGCGAGGGCCAGAGGCAGGGCTACAACTGCGGCTGTTACACCGCCAAACAAATCACCCTTAAGGTGGCTAAACAATTTTTTTGACTCCGTTAAACTGGCAAAGAAACAATCGACAGCGGTATTCAAAATTGATCTGCCCATCTCTTTGATAATGATCAATCAGTTGTCTGGCTGCTTGCTTAAGCCCGGTAAAGGCTTCGCTTGCCGGCAGCGGGGTGTAGGAAGAAGACAACATTCTTCCCATCAATGCTTCAAAATCGAAATCTTGCAGATAATCAAACTCCTGGGTGATGCAGTGATAAGGTTGAAAAAAATCATCAATATCTTCGTCACTAATATTCATGTGATTGACCTTGCCATAATCTTCCGCCCAGGTTATCGAAAGGTGTTCATAATCACGCTGGAATGGGGTTTCGATTTTTCGTTGATTCCAGATCAACGCAACCCAGCCCTGATTATTTAAAAGCCTTTCGAACTCTTGCCGTGCCTTATTACGATCGAACCAGTGAAAGGCCTGTGCCGAAGTAATCAAATCGACAGAATTATCGGCTAATCTGGTTTGTTCAGCCATTCCATTAACACTCTAAAATTCTGAAAAGCTAGACAGCGTTTTTTCGGCTTCCTCACGCATTCCATCATTCGGTTCAACGGCATGAACCTTTACACCCCTGCCAAGCAATAATCGAGTGAGCCGACCGGTCCCTGATCCGACATCGGCAACGACTGAATCAGAGCCGAGTAAGTATTTCTGGACGAGAAAATCGATTAGTGATTCAGGGTATGATGGTCGATAACGCGCATACTGTTCAACCCGACCCGAAAAGCGCAGGGTTGAATCCGACGATTTTTTCACGCTTTACTGGCCGAATTTGGATGCCGGTCAGAAGGATGATTAACCCCATCTAAAACCGGAATCTCACCGATTAGACAGGGATCGACACCTTCGAGACAGGCTAGGTTAATGCCATATTGATCGGGATGAGAACGACGCTGGTGATGGGTATAAATACCGCATACCGAACAAAAATAATGTTTTGCCTGCCGAGTATCAAATTGATACAGCGATAATTTATCAGCTCCCTTGACTATGGTCAGATTCCTTAAAGATATCGAAGCTACTATGGCCCCTTTTCTTCGGCAAATGGAACAGTCACATCGACGGGGATTTTCAACACCTTTCGGTAGTGTCAGTTCGAGTTCTACCGCCCCACAATGACAGCTCGCGCGATGAACCGGTTTAATGTCAGTGTCGCCAATTTTTTTATAATTATCCATGTTTAATTGCCTGGCAACTCTGCTGTGGTTTTAATTCTGCAGAATTCATTTTGCAAACTCAGAAGGTTAACCTGGTGGATATCTTCAGCACTATAGTGGACACCGTTGTAACCAAACCTTTCAAAAGTTGCAGTCGCGTCTGCAACGAGCGTGACATAAAATCCTAAATTTTCGGCCATGCGCACCGAGGTAGAAACACAATGGTCAGTCGTCAATCCGACGACTACCAGTTTTTCAACCGAATGTTCTTTCAAATATTGCTCTAACCCAGTACCAATAAATGCACTGTTAACCGACTTACCAAATATTATCTCGTCTTCAAGCGGTTTCGCTTCTTGCTTTATGAAATTTCCCGGCGAACCAGGTCGCAGTTTAGATTGCGGTTCGGTCGAGTCATGCTGGACGTGCACAATCGGCCAGTTTCGTCTGCGCCAATTTTCCAGTAATCGGGCAATATTATATTCCGCTTCAGATTTATTGCGTTGCCCAAGGGCAGGATCATCGAGACCGGCTTGTACATCAATAAGTAATAAGGTAGCAGGCATCATCGGGTCGACAGCCTCAATTATCTTTTCTCAGGAGGTATGTCAAATATGGGTTTTACGAATTCAGAAATCTCATTATTTGAATAGCGACAGTGAACCCGTTGAATCGAAGGTGGTTGGCTATCACGATTGACACCGGTCCTCCAGTCATTCGAAGGTCTAATCGGTCGGCTAACAAACCCACCACCACAATTCGGACAGACGTTTAGCAATTTACTTTCAACACAGTCACGGCAAAAGGTACATTCATAAGTACAGATACAGGCATCGTTGGCGTCAACCGAAAGGTCTTTATCACAAAGCTCGCAATTGGGGCGCAACTCAAGCATGTAAGATCATCGCAGTAAAGTTATCCGCGCGGTTAGTATCTCACGCATTGCGCCTACAAACCCATCAAGATCCTGATCGGTGTGCGGTAACATCAGGGCTATAAAACCTCGACGGGCGATATAGTAACCGCGCTCTAACAGATCGAGGAATATCAATTCAATGACTCGATCATCACAGTCTCTAATATCCCTGGAACTGTGAATATCAACATCAGTTGCATGCATCGCCATCAATGATCCGAGGCCACTAAACTGGATTTTAAGGTTCAATTCACGGGTAAGTTGATTTAAATTCCTGCGCAGATTCTCTCCACGATCATTTAATTCGTTCAGGCGATCATCGGTCAATACCTGTCCAAGTGCAGCTGCACCGGCGGCCATAGTCAGTGTATTGTTATTAAAGGTTCCAGCATGCGGAATCATGTCGGGTCGACGCGGATCAAACCAGTTCATTATTTCTTCACGGCCGCCAAAAGCACCAAATGACATGCCGCCGCCAATATATTTTCCGAGGGTTGTCATATCCGGAATAATATTCAACAACCCCTGCCTGCCGCTCGGCGATAATCGCGATGTCATGACCTCGTCAAAAATCAAAATTGCATTATTTTCATCACACTCATCGCGTAGCATTTGTAAAAATTGAGGGTTGCCGGGAATGCAACCGGTTGCACCCTGCATGGGCTCAACCAGTACACAGGACAGTTCATCACGATGTTGACGAATCAACGCCCGGGTAGCTTCGATATCATTGTAATCTGCGACGAGGTAATCAAATGGCGCGTTAATCGCAATGCCCCCACCCCTGAAATAAAGTAAGCCACCGTGGTAACCGCCTTCAAAT
>JBLIOG010000242.1:0-6251 GCA_047639625.1 Gammaproteobacteria bacterium | reverse complement strand
GCGAAGCCAATTGCTACGGCGATTCATCAAATGCGTAGCGTCGGTTGCGTACTGCTGGAACTGGAAACCGACCAGGGACTGGTTGGTGAAAGTTACGTGTTCACTTTGAATGGGATCAGGCTGAAAGCACTCGAAGAAATGCTACTGAGTTTTGCACATCGGGTTGAAGGAAAAGATCCACATTATCTATCTGAAATCGGCCAGTCGATGTGGGGTGAAATGAATCCGATTGGGCATAAGGGTTTCAGTATCGCTGCATGGACTGCGATTGATACCGCCTGCTGGGATTTAGTGGGTAAAGCTGCAGAGCGACCTTTGCATCATTTGTTTGGAGCCTGCCGCGATAAAATCAAAACCTATGCCAGTGGCGGGCTTTGGTTATCAATGTCGATTGATGAGTGTGTTGAAGAAGCAGCGGGTTTTATTGAAGCCGGCTTTCGTTCAATGAAAGCCCGGGTTGGTAAACTCAACCTCGCAGAGGACGTCGAAAGAGTTGCCGCGATCCGCAACGCAATCGGTCCTGATATCGAGTTAATGGTTGATGCCAATCAGGGACTTAATGTCAAACAGGCCATACGACTGGGTCGCGCACTCGAAGCGTTTAATTTAGGATGGTTCGAAGAACCGGTTATTTACACAGACTTAAAGGGTTGCGCTGAAATAAGATTGGCTCTGGATACGCCCATAGCGGCTGGAGAAACCGAATACACCCGATATGGCATGCGTGATATTCTTGATGCGCGTGCAGTCGATGTCCTTATGCCTGATTTACAGCGCATTGGAGGGCTTAGTGAAATGCGAAAAGTCGCAGCTATTGCAGCCAGCCATGACAGGCCTATCTCAACGCACATCTTCACTGAACATAGTCTTTGTATTGCCGGTGCTGAACCGAACTGTATCTCAGTGGAACACATGCCCTGGATGGAACCATTGTTTAACGAGCAGATGGTTATTAGTGAGGGGTTTATTGATATTCCAGATCGGCCGGGTACTGGTTTTACGTTTAACAGGGCAGCTATTAAACGGTATCTTATAAAATAATTTGTAAATCTTTACTTGAGGTTTATTAGCAAAGTGCTGCGCCTGGCTCGATAATCCAGTTACGAAAGCTGCGGGCTACCGGACTCAGGTTATCGAGCGAGTTGTAAATGAGGTAATAAGACTGGGTACTATTGATACTAAAGCCCGGCAAACAAGGTACGAGTCCAAATTGGTTGCATAAATCGTCGCTGGCCGGAGCCCGGGCGAGCGCTATTCCAAATCCTGCGGCAGCCATGCTAAGCGCCAATACCGTGTTGTCAGCAAAACAGAATCGGGCTTGACCGATATGATCGGAGTTATCCTCGGAGAGCACCTGAAACCAGCTGGTTCGATGTGTGTTAATTTCAATGAGCTGAAAGTTGAGAAGATCGCTATGCGATTTAATCTGACTTGCGATGTCTTTATGGGCCACGGGATACAGAGTTTCGCCAAAAAGCCGATCTCCTTCCTGATTGTATGCGGGCCCTATGGCATAAGTGATTTGGAGGTCCTTTTCACCCCAGGAGTAGCCCGGGATATCATCTGCTGTGGTTAGTTGAACATGGACATGCGGATGCCCAGTTTGAAAAAATTTGATTCGGTTCGCGAGCCAGCTGCAGTTAAACAATAGACTGCTGCTAACCGATAAGGTTTCCTGTTCCGGGTTGCCAAAAAGGGCTGCTGCCGTCGTTTCGATAGCGCGAAGCGATTGTTGAACCACGGGTAAAAACGCCTTTCCGGCATCGGTCAAAGAAACGCTTTTTGGGCCTCGAATAAAAAGTGGTTGAGACAGATGTATTTCCAACGATTTGATTTGCTGACTAACTGCAGCCGGGCTCATTGCCAGGCTATCGGCTGCCCGCGTGAAGCTTTGAAATCGAGCGGCAGCTTCAAAGACTCGCAGCCAGTTATAAGAGGGAATTTGTCGAAAAGCCATAGAAACTAGAATATGTAATTTTGAAGCTTGTCTGCAACTTAAAATTTCGAATTCTAAGGTTGCTCAATCGCGCGCGAAGCAAACCGCCAGGAAAACCAGTTACCTATAAAAACCAGCGGAATGAAGGCCGCGAACAGCCAGAAAGTTACAGCTTCTACCGTCTCCCCCGAGCTATCACTGTCTAAACCAAAGCTATTTGCAATCAATCCGCTCAATGCTGCTCCCAAAGCGAAACCGGTTTGTTGCGTGATCGGCAGCATCGAGGCAGTTCGATCTTTTTGATCGGCGGGCGAAGAACCGATAACACGTTTGATGATATATCCCCACATCATACCCATGCCAAAGTTGCCAACGATTACTGCCAATATAGTCGGCACAAGCAGAAAATAGGGGAAGGTTATCGACAGGGCCGCAAGACCTACTATAACCATGGCACTTCCGATTCGAATGACAACAGGTTCGGTTGAAGGCTTTACGCCGGACATCAGAACAGCCGCAGCACCCCAGGCAAATGTTTCAGAAAGCACTACAAATCCGGCTTCAAGCGGCGTCAGTTTATAAAATTGGATCAGTATAAACGGGCCGTAAACCAAAAATGACATGATCGAAATACTTAATATAAAGGTAGCGATCAGACCGTTAGACATCGGGTGATTGAGATCGAGTACTTGAGGAGGCAGAATCCTCGAGCTTTTGGCGGAAGCATCGCGTTGAATAAACAGTGCCAGAGTGATGCACCCCAAAGCAATTAAAACCGGCGATCCGATGGGATGGAAGTGTGCGGCTGATAATGAGTACAACAAAATAGTCGCAGTGAGGAACAGTATTCGAAATATCGGAATCGATTCTTTGTTGGGCGATAGAATTTTTTCGCGTTCTTTTAGCAGGCTAAACACAGCGGGAATGAGTAGTAAGCCCTGGATTGCAAAAAACCAGAATGCCATGCGCCAGAGCCCCCAGGTCGCAAAAGCACCCCCAATGGCTGGGCCGCTGAAGGCAGCCAATATCCAGACAATTGAATGCAACGCAACAATTTTAGGTACCAGTCGATTCGGGAAAAATCGGTTTTGGGCGATATATACCAGTGCCACCATCGAACCGCCTCCCAGGCCCTGAAACACCCTGCCAATTAACAAGACTGGCATACTTGGTGCTAGCGCTACAATGATACAACCGACTGTGTAGATAACTGCGGCTCGAACCATCGCCGTGCGCAGCCCGATTCGACCGACAATAATGCTCATTGATGCGGCGGATATGATCGATCCCGCCAGATAAAGTGCAAAAGTCCAGCTGATTAAATGTAATCCACCAATTTCATTGACCGCGCTTGGCATGGTGGTTGCGGTCAGCATCGAATTACTCGCATGCAACCAGAGCGCAAGACTTAAAGTGATGATTCGAGGCAGGTATTCTTTGTTGGTAAGCTCACGCCATTGGAGCGCATCCTGCTCAGAAGCTTGTGTGGTTTGAATAGCCTTCATGACAGTCTTATTGGTTGTCCTGCAAAGTTTAACCAGAGTCTAAAAGTTAAACTAAACTATAAGTCAAGGGTTTGAAACAAATCGACTGCCGGAATACTAAAAGCGTAACGAAAGGCAGGACATTCCACCATCGATTTTGGCGCATTCAGAATTACCAATCTGGCGAACATCGTAACCCGCTGATTTTAGTTTTTGATACGTTTTCGGAAACCCGTCTGGCATGATGATCAGATCATTATATCGAATCGAGTTCGCGCAGGCTTCTTCGCCGTCACAGGTATGAATTACTGTATAATCTTCAAAACAGCCTGTCGCATCTAGCCGTGGAGTCGCCAGAATAGTTTCTTCGTCGAGCAACGAACAGTCGGTTTTGAAATGTAGGACATCGGCTGGTGTAAAAACTTCGCGAACGGGATATCCGAATTTTGCCGTCAATTTAGTCAATGCCGCGATACCTGCGGCATTGGTTCGAGCCGACCGCCCAACCAGAATTTCTTTCGATGTTATCAAAATATCCCCACCTTCGATGTTACCGGGGGAGTCCAGTTCAAGTACCTGCTCGAACTTTCCTTCCAGCGTTGGACGTATTTCAGCAACTTCCCCAATACGGGTATCAGCACCCGGCCGCATTAGTATCGCAATGTCTCCAAGGCACAGGGTAGTATCTTCAACAAAACAGGCATCGGGGAAAGCATCGGTTGAATCTAGTTCGGTGACGGTAGCACCTGCTGTTTTCAAACAGGCGATATAATCGCGGTGATGCTGACACATTAAATCGAAATCAGGTATACCGGTATCGACCGCACGTAAACCATTAATCACGCTGGCAGAAGGTTTTCGGGTAATGGCCTGGGTAAATCGGTAGCTATTAAGTGTCACGGTAACTCGTCAAAGTGTTGGTAATGGTCGGGCCATTTTGCGCTTAGTTTTTTGGGTATGCAATATGGTCCAGGAATGACTCTTTTGTGGATCTCAACTATCCGGTTTATTTTTCCAGTTCGCCCAGGGGTCATCTTTAACGGGTGTTGGTTCTGTTTCCGGGCTTGTCGATTCACGATCTTCTTCAGCAGTAGGATATGACTGACGATTATCAGTTTTATATGAAAAACCCTTATTGGAACCAGAGCGATGTCCTCTTTCGAGCTCCCACGCTGCCGATTTCACTTCGCGTTTTTCGCGTAATCTTTCCGCATCTTCAAAGCTCAATTCAGCAGGATTCCCGGGTTTCTGATCATCCGCAATAACTCGATTTCTAGGTGGTACCGAAAATTGCTCGGAAGATACATTGGGCAGATTCTTGAACTGGTAGAGGTAGAAGGCTTCGATTTTTTCACGGGCCCAGATTGTCTTCTTCAGAAACTTGGCACTGGAATCGATACTGGGGTTGTTATAAAAACAATTGATATTCAGGTAGGCAAAGAGGATTTCAAAGCCGTAGTGATCAACTAATTCAGTCAACAGTTCTTTTAAGCCAACCCCGTTCAGGGGGTTGTTTTCATAATTAATTTCTTTGGTCATGCTGGTTTTCGTGCAGGGGTAAAAGTTGTGTGATTATACTTGTCAAAGTCTGGACAAAACATAGTGATTCGGTCGATCTTTTTATGTGATTCTATTTATTTCATGCCGATAAATACTTTTGCGCCATGTTACCTATTAATTGGGTTAGTATTTCTGGTGTGTGTCGGCCATTTGTCTGGTTATTTAGATGGGCTCTATTCTGAATCTGCTCGAGTCCGAGCAAGGCTTCGTTGAGTAATTTTAACGGTTCCTGGAAGTTTCGAGCGGCCTCGAAGGTATTTTTAAGGTTACCCAATAGCTGGCTCAACTGAGAAGCTGCCTGGCCTGGCGCGTTACTGTTTGAAGAAGCTGTTGATTCATAAGCGGCAACGGCCGTTGATGCGGTGGTCTGCTGTAAATTGAGATCGAGGCGTGCAAATTCAGTTGAATCAAACTCCAGGTCGAGCGTTTGTTGGAAGGCTTCATCGACTCTGCCCTGATAAAAGTCAGATGCAATATTGTCAACGTTCTGAAGTAGTTTATGGATGGACGCCAGTTCTCCTTCATCTAGTTCGCCTGATACTTCGAGGCTAAATGAGTTTGAACTATAACTGCTCTGGTTATAAGAGGCTGTTAATTCTGCCAGATTAACCGAAGCACTCGTTCCAGACTGTGTTTCGCGCGAAATATCGATTGAAACTGTATCGCCGTCCTGAGTTATTAATTGCAGTGAAAAGGTTTCCCGTTGTGAATGTTCAGTGTCCAATGTAAGCCGGCTGATGTTACTCGCATCACCGGTAATTTTGTTTCTGAGTTGTTCAATTCCGTTGGTTACTCGATCATAGGTATCGTTAATTTTGGCGGCGGTGTCCGGCGTAAGTAAACCCATATCTTCAATTTGCGTTTTGGCTTCATTAAAACCTTTGAGAAATCCGTTCAATCCGGCATCCAAGCGTGAAAATAATTCTTCTTGACTAGCTCCGTTTGCTTCATCTACCTGTAATTGCTGACTGATGTAGCCCAATATTGCTCCAGATGCCTGAGTTGCAGTGGTTTTATCGGTCGACTGATAGAGCGGTGCTGTAGATCGATTGGCGGAAGCCTGATTGTTCACGAGATCAGTCGCTCCTAATTCGTCAGGCCCGATTGCAATACGTTGATAAGCATTTTGTAAAATACGGTCGAACAATTCAAAGCCGTTACGTTTACCCGGATCAGAGCTAAGGTCCAATTCGGCAGGCTTTGTCTTGTAATCCGCGCTAGTTGTATTATTTTCTGGAGCATTGCCACTGGACGTGTAGAAAGTACTCCCT
>JBLIOG010000241.1:0-6255 GCA_047639625.1 Gammaproteobacteria bacterium | reverse complement strand
GAGCAACCTTCAAGCAGGTCACCATAGGAAGTAAGAGAATTGCTTTCGTCAAGCGTGTGATGTGTTTGATTAAACTGATTAAACTCGTCGAGCTGAAGTGCAAAGTCGCGTGGCGTATCGTCCCATTGCCTGAATTTACTGCCATAGGCAGATAGCCAAACCGACTCAGTGTGTCTCATCACAATATCTTGTGAAGCCCTTCGGCGGCTTGGAATCCAATATACCACTGCTTGTCCGTCGAGGTTCGCCCCGTCGGCGTTTATAATATCTATCTCGGAGGCATTATCAGATGGAGAGGCTTGCAGAAATCTCAATACAGTATCCGCTGTCCCACCTGCTTTGTTGTTGTGCTTACCATCCCAAAAGGCAACGAGGATATTGGACCGATCTCGTAGATCATTGGAAAGATTCAAGTACAGTTTACTGCGCGAACCTTCTGGCCACACACTTTCGTCGTCGCCTAATCCTACATTTAACGGCAGTTCGATACATTCGACCAATTCTGAGTTGAGTATTTCGTCTAGATCAGACAGCGAAGTTGAGTCAAAATCGTTTTTATAAAGCGCTAACGGCATGGGCAATACCGCCTCAACCGAAATATTTAACGAAAGCGCCGCTTTCGCAAAAATACGGTCAGCTCCGTCCGCTAATCCGCACAGCACTGTAATTATTGTATCAGGCATCGACGACTGTAGTGCAGACAGGAATTCTCTCGATCGTTTATCTGCAGCTTCGAAGTCTGCTTGTGGGATATCTCGGTGACCTGTAATACCGACCCTAAACCTTACATTTTTACTGCTCACCACACGCCCCAAATTCCTATACCCATCGCTCAAGTGTAAATTTCTACACAGAAACCGCAACTATAATATAAATTGTTGTTAAATCGGATTAAACAGGATGCAATCCTTATTCTTCACTTTATTAAATGCAAATTGTTATAGCTTAATATGCTTTTACAGAGCATTAATAATTTACTAAGCGACTATCACGAACCCGCCAATTAAACATACTTATCGTAACAACCTATTTATCTACAGACTGCCGTTCAGATGAAAGCTCACGGAAGTCAGCAATCGACCGATTGACATCATGTAATGAATCCTCAAAAGTCCATGCATAGTTGTCAGTTGATAACCCACCTGGTGAATCAATATTCCTGAATAATAGCTCGTCCGCAGTCTCTACAAGTACCAAGTGGTATAGCTTCGCTAGTACTTTCCGTTCCCGCTTTCACTCCGCTCCCAGTCAGTCACATTCACCAAATGGGAGTATCCAGATGACAACACTTTACGCTAATCCTTACGACACCACATGCACAGGTTTCTACTTCGACAGTATCGAACAATTCAACCAGAAACTATCGCAAGCTAACTACGAAGAAGTCGAAATCGAATACATCGACGGTGATAACCCTCGACTATTTCAAGCAGCAGATATCCACCAGCGTGATATCGATCTCTGGTTCGATGAGCTGGACAAGTACCCAGACAACGGCCAAGAAGCCTTATCCATCGGCTACCTGTTAGATATCATGCATCTGGACGAAGCTATCAAACGAAGAGATGATGTTATCTTGCACCGTGGTAGCCTTGCAGACTATGCTTTTGAGCTGGTATCAGATCTATACCCACTCGATGAGTTGCCAGATATTATCAAGTACCACATCGACTACGACAGCATAGCCAGAGACCTGGAGCTAAACAGCGAGGTTACTGAGCTATCCAGAAATATCTGGGTCGTGAATTGTCACGAGTTCTAACTCGCTGACATTTACTGACTGGTATCCATCAGAAATGATACCAGTCATTACTACTGACCAACGCCGCCGATCCGAGAAAGACACCGAGGCTATACACGCCTCACACGCTGCCAAGTGCTGCGTCGGATGATCCCCGAGCATTTATATCAAGTGATTATTAAGGCAGCTATAAAACTATGTGGTGGGTGAAGTGGTGGGTGAAACTACCGATACAAATAAAAAAGCCCTAACTATCAATAAGTTAAGGCTTATATATGGCGGAGAGCGAGGGATTCGAACCCTCGATACGCGATTAACGTATACTCCCTTAGCAGGGGAGCGCCTTCAGCCACTCGGCCAGCTCTCCACATCCGCCTCTAATTACTGACACCATTACATTTCAATAATTAGATTTTCACTATTTAAATCGATCTTGACTAACAAAAATCCGACAAAAATAGCGTTAATTGATTTGGCTCTTTTACCGATACTTCAGGAATCAATCGTATTGCCAATGTTTTCCTGATCTTGTTCAGCTTTGATACGATCGTAAATTTCTTCCCGATGCACCGCTATTTCTCTAGGTGCGTTCACACCAATTCTTACCTGGTTTCCCTTAACGCCTAACACAGTGACAGTTACTTCATCGCCGACCATTAAAGTCTCACCGACACGCCGAGTTAAAATAAGCATTCCTATTCTCCTAAATCTTCACACAGTAATCTACACCTGTCTCCATGACAGGAACATTAGTCATTATTATTATAATTATAATTCCCCAGCCAGTAGTGCCGGAGCGGGCATTCTACCGAACTAAATCTAGGTATGCCAGCTTACTGGCGACTCGGATTTAAGGTTTTACGTCCGAGCACTAATTTTTAACTTCCTCAACATCTTTCTGCAATTCAAAACCATCATGCAAGGCCCGCACACCCAGCTCAAGATACTTCTCTTCAACAACCACTGAAATTTTTATTTCTGATGTCGATATCATCAATATGTTAATGCCTTCCTCTGCAAGAATTCCAAACATGCGGCTTGCTATCCCTGCATGCGATCTCATACCAACACCAACCACTGAAATTTTAACAATTCTGTTATTACCGTTAACAACCCTTGCATCTAACGTTTCAGCTGTTTTATGAAGTGACGCCAGAGCGGTCTCAAAGTCATTCCGATGCACGGTAAACGTAAAGTCAGTAGTACCATCAGCACTAATATTCTGAAGAATCATATCGACTTCAATATTAGCGTCCGAAATTGGCCCTAGAATTTTATAGGCTATACCGGGAGTATCAGGCACACCGTTTATAGTCAGTTGAGCTTCATCGCGGTTGAACGCGATACCTGATATTAGTGCCTGTTCCACTTCATTCCCCGCCTGTTTGTCTGAGGTTATTAGAGTCCCTTCACCTTCTTCAAACGAAGACATAACGCGAAGGGGAACTTCGTATTTTTGGGCAAACTCTACAGCTCGAATCTGTAATACCTTTGATCCGAGGCTGGCCATCTCGAGCATTTCTTCGAAAGTTATGGTTTTCAACTTTCGGGCTGAGGGCTCAACTCTTGGGTCAGTCGTATAGACACCGTCAACGTCCGTAAAAATTTGGCATTCATCAGCTCCCAACGCAGCTGCCAGTGCAACTCCAGTTGTGTCGGACCCCCCACGCCCCAGGGTAGTAATATTACCAAACTCGTCCACCCCCTGAAATCCAGCTACGACAACAATTCGACCATCAGCCAGATCAGCTGAAATTTTATGGTGATCAATTGACTTGATTCTGGCTTTATTAAACGCATTGTCCGTTTCAATTTTTACCTGTGCGCCTGTATAGGAGCGAGCAGCGACACCGCGTTTTTCTATGGCCATACATAACAGAGAAATAGTGACCTGTTCGCCAGTTGAAAGTAAGACGTCTAGTTCACGACCTTTGGCCTGTGTATCAATTTGTTTAGCCAGGTCGACCAGCCGATTGGTTTCTCCGCTCATGGCTGAAACTACGACTACGACATCGTTTCCCTGATTTTTACAGGCTATGACCTTTTCGGCGACTGCTTCAATCCGCTCGACTGTACCAACCGAAGTGCCACCGTATTTTTGGACCAGTAAAGCCATTATCACCGACGTTAAAAAAAGGAGCGCGGATTATAGGAAAATTGCCCTAGAATGTATAACAAATTTATACAATTCAATCTCTGTTATTGAATTCCATAAATTTATTTCAATTTTTCAAAACCTTTCTCGATTTACCTACGACGTATTAAGTTGGCTCGACTCTAGCTGGTTTTTAAACAAGGCTTAGGTATGCTACCAAACAGATTTAGCCAACACGTTCTCAAATTTTGTTTTCATTATTCGACCTACCATTATCAACACTACTAATCGTTATTCTCGCTATAGGGTTTGCCGGACTGGTACACGGAACTCTAGGCCTCGGTTTCCCCATGGTGGCGACTCCCTTACTGGCAACAATGGTGGATGTCCGGTCTGCCATTTTGATCACTTTATTACCCACCATGGCGGTAAACCTGATCAGTATTTTTAGATCGCCAAATTCATTGAGCAACACACAAAAATTTTCACCTTTGATTTTATTTACATTACTGGGTTCAATAGTCGGCGCTTACATTCTATCGGTAATGGAACCATCTCCATTCAGGATCGTCCTGGCTGGATTGATTTTGATTTATCTCGCCTCGTCGTATCTGGCTAAAATTCCGTCTTCGATTTTTCTAGCTCAACCTTTTTTCTGGATGGCCACAGTAGGATTGTTGGCGGGTTTATCTACCGGCACAACCAACGTCATGGTGGCCGTATTGATTATCTATTTTCTGTCACTGGAAACGCCTCGATCAACCATAATACCCGTTATGAATAGTTGCTTCCTGGTTGGAAAAATCAGCCAGATTATTGTATTTTCATTAACAGGACTGATCGGTGCAAGCCTGGTCATTGAATCCCTGCCCCTCGCAGCTCTTGCTACCGTGACTTTACTCGTTGGGCAGAAAATTCAGCCGCATATCAAGATAGAAACCTATCAAAATCTACTTAAGGTATTACTTCTCACCCTTGCTTTGATATTGATAACACAATTTTTCCTTGAACTTTGAACCCAAAGCTTCAGGTTTGGTTTAACTTAATTGTTGACGTAGCCATGCCTCCACCGAACTTAAAGCAGCAGGCAGGTTTTCCGGCTCACTTCCGCCAGCTCGCGCCATATCAGGACGACCACCACCTTTCCCACCACATTGCTGGGCGACAAAATTAACCAGATCACCTGCTTTAATTCGGCTGGTCTCAGCTTTGGTCACACCGGCGATAAGACTGATCTTTCCTTCACTTCGACTTCCGAGAACAACTGCAGCAGAACCAAGTTTATTTTTTAATTGATCAACAGTTTCACGTAGTGTCTTAACATCGGCATCGGGTAATTCGGTAGCGATTAAATGAACCCCATCGATTACAATCGAAGAGGCGGCCAAATCACCACCAACCTGCGAAGCTGCCTGCGATTTTAAAGCAGTCAATTCTTTCTCGAGCAGTCGTTGATTCGACTGTAATTGTTCAATCCGCAAGTTAAGATCATCACGATTAGTCTTTAGTTGCCGTGCAGCGGCATCAATTAACCGCTCACTATCGACAAACCGATTAAACGCAGCCTGTCCGGTAATCGCTTCAATTCGGCGTACGCCAGAAGCGATACCCGTTTCAACAATGGTCTTGAAAATCCCTATATCCCCCGAACGCTCAACGTGCGTACCACCGCACAATTCAACCGAATCCGAACCAATTTTTAACACCCTGACAATATCGCCATATTTTTCACCGAACAAGGCCATTGCTCCACTCGACTTTGCAGATTCCATATCCATCAAGTCGGTCGACGTCGATAAATTCATCCGGATTTGCTGATTTACATACTGATTAATTTCGAGAAGTTCGTCGTCAGTTAACGGTTGATAATGTGAAAAATCAAACCGTAGCTTATGAGCATCTACCAATGATCCTTTCTGTTGAACATGATTCCCCAGTACCTGCCGAAGAGCTTCATGCATTAAATGCGTGGCTGAATGATTCAGCATTACAGCGCGTCGATGATCACCGTCAACGTTCGCATCAACTCTATCACCCGTTTTTATTTCCCCACTAACAAGCACCCCAATATGTAAATAGACATCGTTCTGCTTTTGGGTATCACGAATTTTGAACTCACCATTCTCAAACCTAATATGTCCGATATCACCTACCTGACCACCTGACTCACCATAAAATGGTGTTTGATCCAGAATAATCACCGCCTCATCTGCGTTCTCGAGTGCGCTAACTGACTCCCCATCCTGCAGTAAGGCAACTACCTGCGCACTGGACTCAAGCGATTCATAACCAAGAAATCCACTAGCCACATAGCCGCTTAAATCATATTGTTCGGTATTCGCCGAAAACTGACTTGATGCACGGGCACGTTGTCGCTGCTGATTCATTTCAGTCTCGAAACCTTCCAGGTCTATTTTCA
>JBLIOG010000240.1:0-6265 GCA_047639625.1 Gammaproteobacteria bacterium | reverse complement strand
TAACGACAGCCATTCGCGCCAGCCGACTTTGATTAATTCCGGTTTGTCTTGCATAAAATATTAGTCAGATTAATTCGGTATTGCGACAATGTTGCACCAGATTACTCATCATCTGGTCGCAGATTTCGATTTGATGGCGGCTGACAAATTCATCGGGTTTATGAGCCTGGTCAATACTGCCGGGACCGCATATCACGCTGTTAATGCCTATTCCGTCAAACAAACCGGCTTCGGTGCCAAAGCTGACATTGTCTCCTATTTGATTAACAGGATTGACGGTTCGGGTAAGTTCAATGACACTGGAAGCAGGGTCAGTTTTGAGTCCGGGGTAGTTTGAAGTCTCGATGAATTTGATATCACTACCTTCAAAACGTTCGCGCATATCTTTTAACAGAATGTCTCTGGCAAAATGTTTAATGTCGTGAGCCAGTTCTTCAAGATCCTGTTGTGGTAAATTTCTAATTTCGAACTCAAAACCGCATTGTTTCGGAACAATATTTAGAGCGGTTCCTCCTTCGATGGTCCCTACATGAAAGGTTGACCAGGGTACCGTATAACCCGCGTCGAGCTGACGGGTATCCTGCATTTTTTGATTCATCTTGCGAATATAACTGATGAGTTCTGCTGCATATTCTATCGCATTAACACCATCACTAATATAAGCCGAATGGCAGGAGTTTCCAATAAAGTCGACTTGATAGGATAACTTTCCTTTATGCCCCAACACCATATTCATGCTGGTTGGTTCTCCAATGACCCCCACTTTTGGTCGAACCTCAAAATCTTTCATTCGCTCAACCAGACGTTTGGCACCCAGGCAACCGATTTCTTCATCATAAGAAAAGGCCAGATGGATGGGTGTCATCAACTTCTTATCGACCATTTCCGGAAGAATAGCTAACACACAGGCAATAAATCCTTTCATGTCACAGCTGCCTCGCCCAAAGATCAGCTCATCACAGAGTTTTAGCTGGTAAGGATCGCTTTTCCAACTCTGACCGGTCGTAGGAACGACATCGGTATGCCCTGAAAGCATAACCCCACCGGCATCTAACGGGCCGATCGTCGTATAGAGGTTGGCGCAGGTTTCAGCATCGTTAAAGACTAATGTCGAATCTACGCCATAATCATTGAGCAGATTACGAACGTAGTCGATGAGTTGTAAATTTGACTGACGACTCGTAGTGTCGAAGCTAATTAGCTGCTCAAGAATTTGTAAACTGGTTAGACGACTCATATTAAAAATCCTGTAAGACTAAACGAGGGTGATTATAGATCACCGGGCACACCATAGGAGGGTGCTTCTTCGGGTTGAAATGCACGGGAAATGTAGTCATTGATTTGAGGTTCATAAACTGCCCAGCCTGCCATCATTTTTTCAATCGGGCTTTCATCCCAATCTATCCGCAATTCGGCCAGTGGCCAGCTCGGCTTGCCGCCAATCAGTAATCCGGCGGAATGTACGGGTCCGGCTTCACCTCCAGCCTCGATTCCGGCTACCAGTGCATCAAGCACGCGCTGTCCAAAATTTGCAGTCGATGATTCAAACGCATTGATCATGGCCTGTGGCACCTGCTCATTATCCAGTAGATTCCCGGCCGCTACACAGTGGCGTCCCTGTGCAGAGGAAAAGCACCCAAGTACCGAGGAACCGGTAAATAAACCAGTATTTCCCTGTGAATCAATCAAACCAAGCTGGCGATATTGAATGTAAGGAGTACTGAGTTCTACGGCTTTTATAGCATTCTCGACAGTTACACCATCGTTTAAAAGACTTAACATTCGCGGTCCAAGGCGAGGATCAGTAATATTCTGGCTAAGTGCGATGCCCACGCCGGGTTTCCAATGCAGGCAACGACTGGCGACACTGATACTCGACGATGAAATTGCGGCCCCGAGTTGTCCGCTATCCTGATCCCAGGCAGCGATTGATAAAGTCATACGGTCTCCTTAGTTCAATCAAATACTCAAATAAATTACCAGCATCAACCCACAGGTTAGTGTCTTTGTCGCCTTTACGTTCTGAGCCAAGAATAACATGCCCGCGGTCGATATTATCGATATTCGGACCGGTTATTTACAAGTCTGATGCGCCATTCTATGAGTTGAGAAATGAATGTTAAATCGCCGCGAACATGGGTCGATACTTAGCAGGCGACTGGATCAAAAAAATGAATTCAATTAGCTGTAAAATAATAATTTACATGTGTCAGAGTGAAGTTCAGAATGTTGCTAGATCTTATTCCTGGAAGATAATGATGCCTTTTTTTGTGAGGTGTCCCTGGCTGAAGAACCCGGAAAAGCGGCTTTTAAACTAGATTCAGTGACCACTAAAAAAGGGAGGCATCATGCCCACTCATAAAAGAATTCGGATGTTTAATACGAAGGATACCTATCCTAATCAATCACTTGATAATGATTTGTGTCAGGCCGTTGTTGCAGGAAACACCGTTTATGTTCGAGGTCAGATTGGAACTGATTTCGACGGAAATTTAATGGGCCTGGGTGACGCTGGCGTCCAGGCTGAACAGGCCATGAAAAATGTTAAGCAATTGCTTGAAGAGGCAGGGAGCGATCTAAGCCATATTGTTAAAACTACCACCTATATTACCGACCCGCGTTATCGAGAACCCGTTTACCAGGTCGTTGGGAAATGGCTAAAAGGGGTTTTCCCGATCTCCACGGGTATTGTTGTGGCGGGACTCGGGCAAGCGGAGTGGTTGATGGAGATCGATGTCATAGCTGTTATTCCTGATGATCAATAATCTGGACCAAATGGTTTGAAATTTACCCTGAAACAACTAGCCTATTTTGTCGCAGCGGGAGAAGCGGGAAGCATATTGAAGGCTGCTGATATGATTCATGTATCGCAACCCTCTATTTCAAATGCAATTTCTCACCTTGAGGATGTATTTCAGGTTCAATTATTTATACGCCATCATGCCAAGGGCATGAGTTTGACAACGGCTGGTGTGCAAATTATGGAACGCGCAAAACAATTACTGCGCGATGCTGATGAGCTTAAAAGTTTTGCCGGATTGTTGTCAGATCGAATATATGGAAGCATCAATATTGGCTGCTTTATTCCCCTAGCGCCAATTATAACACCAGAACTTTGCCACGGATTTATAAAAGCTCATCAACATGTTGATCTGAGTGTTTGTGAGGATGATCAGGCGGGTTTGTTGAGTCGGCTAAAGCGTGGCAGCGTCGATCTGGTGTTAACCTACAATCTTCAACTTGATCGTGATATTCGATTCATTCCGCTGGTGGAATTGGAGCCTTATGTGCTTTTATCAGCTGATCACGCGATGGCGAAACAGAAAAAGATAAATCTGAGTGATCTGGATCAGGAACCCTTTATCCTGCTTGATCTGCCACTCAGCGATACCTATTTTATGTCACTTTTTTCGGCCGCTGGATTGAAACCACGAATTTATGCCCGAACTCGACATATTGAGGTTCAACGAGGGCTGGTCGCCAATGGCTATGGTTTTAGTCTTGCTAATGTTCGACCGGTGAATCAGTTTTCTCTCGATGGACATGCACTCGTCTATGTTCCAATGTCAGGAAACAATAAAGGTTTGACCCTGGGTATCGCCAGCTTGCAGCAACAGAAAACGACCCGAGTGGTCGAAAAATTCACACAGTACTGCCAGGAACAGATCAGTCAGGATAATATACCAGGTATGGCATTCCTGTAGAAAGTAAGCAGGGACAAAGTCGTTATTTTGAATCAAAAATATTTATGGCAAAGTAAAAAACCTCAGGCAACTCTATGAGTGTCTGATGAAAAATTCAGTTGAGGAGGTTTATCATATGAGTCGTGATCCGCGTTACGATGTTTTGTTTGAACCGATTGCGATAGGGCCGGTAACATCAAAAAATAGATTTTATCAGGTTCCCCATTGTAATGGTGGCGGTTACCGTGATCCATCTGCGGTGGCGGAAATGCGCCGTATTAAGTCCGAAGGAGGTTGGGGCGTCATATTTACCGAGCAGGTAGAGCTACACCACACTTCCGAAATTTCACCGTTTATAGAGCTCCATTTATGGGACGATGATGACCTTCCGATGCTGGCTAAAATGGCAGATGCCATGCATGAATATGATGCACTAGCGGGCATTGAGTTTGCCTATTCAGGCGTAAACGGGCCGAATCTGTACAGTAAAGAAGTTCCACGTGCACCCTCGGCAATGCCAATACGAACCTTTACCAACGATCCTGTGAGTGCCCGGGCGATGACTCGTAAGGACATTCGTGACCTGCGGCGCTGGCACCGAAATGCATTCAAAAGGGCAAAGATCGCCGGATATGATTTGGTGTGTCTCTATGGTGCGCATGGCTTTGGTATTATTCAGCACTTTCTTTCTACGGCCACGAATCATCGCACAGATGAATATGGCGGCAGTCTGGAAAATCGTTCAAGGCTCATGCGTGAGCTAATCGAAGATGCTAAAGATGAAATAGGCGACAGCTGCGGAATTACCCTTAGATTATCGCTCGATGAAATAGTCGGTGAGCTGGGGTTTGCCAACAATGAAGTACGTGATTTAATTTCGATGCATTCCAATTTACCCGATCTGTGGGATCTTGCGCACGGCGCATGGGAAGATTGCTCCGGTCCTTCCAGGTTCAAAGGCGAGGGTGCGCAACAATCCCTGGTTGAAGGCATTCGACAATTAACCTCGAAGCCAGTGGTTGGTGTTGGACGCTTTACATCCCCGGATGTCATGGTTAAACAGATAGAAAGCGGCATTCTCGATTTTATCGGCTGCGCGCGTCCATCGATTGCAGATCCTTTTCTACCGAAAAAAATTGAAGAAGGTCGAATTGAAGACATACGTGAATGTATTGGATGTAATATTTGTATTTCCGGTGATATGACCATGTCTATTTCGCGATGTACTCAAAATCCAACGTTCATGGAGGAATGGCGCAAGGGTTGGCACCCTGAACGCATGCAGGAAAAGGGTCAGAGTGATTCGGTTCTGGTTGTTGGCGCCGGACCAGCAGGACTTGAAGCGAGTCGTGCGCTGGGACTTCGTGGCTATCAGGTCATATTGGCCGAGGCATCGACTCATTTGGGTGGGCGGGTCGCGCGTGAGAGGCTACTGCCTGGTCTCTCAGCCTGGGGTCGAGTAGCCGATTATCGTGAGTATCAACTGAGTCAAATGTCCAATGTTGATATCTATCTGGATAATGCATTATCAGCTGATGACATTCTTGAGTTTGGCGCGCAGCACGTCGTACTGGCTACCGGATCAACCTGGCGCAGTGATGGTGTAGCAAGGTTTCATATCAACCCTATGCCATCGGATCAATCCTTACCGATTTTCACCCCTGACGACATAATGGATGGGCGTTATCCCGAAGGTCATGTTGTATTGTTCGATGATGATCATTACTACATGGGTGGAGTCATTGCCGAAGCACTGGTGGAAAAAGGCGTTACCGTCACTTTAATAACGACTGCAGCCTATGTTTCGGAATGGACCAACAATACACTGGAACAGGCGACCATTCATCGTCGGCTGGCTGAAATAGGCGTCGATATTGTATTGAATCGAGGTGTCTCTGAGATACGCAATAACAAAGTGATCAGCCAATGTGTTTTTACCGATCGACCGCGTGAACATGAAGCAACAGCGGTAGTTCTGGTTACGTCGCGAGTCGGGGTCGATCAACTCTGGATTGATCTTGAAAAGCGAACTGATGAATGGAAAGATTTTGGAATCGGGTCCATTAAAATGATTGGTGATGCTGAATCACCCGCACCCATTGCCTGGGCAACCTATGCCGGCCATAGATATGCACGTGAACTCGACATGCCTGATATCGGTGACGATTTACCTTTTCGCCGTGAAGTTGCACAATTGAAAAATAACTAAAGAATAGAGAATCAAATATGAAACCGATTAAAGAAGGCGAGCGCTTAATCAAAAACATGTATACCGATGAATTTGTCCCTTTTGTGAATTCTGATGGGTCAACTGATGGCAGCGTTTTGCAGCTTGATAGCAGTCAATCAACCGGCGTCGGGTTTCACGTTTATAAAATGGAACCGGGTCATACTACCGTTCCACATGAACATCAGGGCAATGAAGAGTTTCTATTGCTTGAAGGCGATATGACCGATAACGATGGCACTGAATATAAAGTAGGTGATCTGGTCTGGTTGAAATCAGGCACCGAACATTGTTCCACTACCCGTAACGGATGTCTGTTAGCGGTATATATTCCTGCTGCCGAGAAATCACTTCC
>JBLIOG010000239.1:0-6276 GCA_047639625.1 Gammaproteobacteria bacterium | reverse complement strand
TGAGGCCGAGCAATTCACACCTGAATTAAAAGTCTTAACATTACACGGAGATGATCGTCATTCACGTTTCGGCGATATCGAAACGAGTGATCTGGTGTTGACGACATATCCACTGCTGGTGCGCGATGCCGATATCCTGCTCGCCCAGCAATATCATTATGTTGTACTCGATGAAGCCCAGGCGATTAAAAACTCTGCAACCAAAATGGCAAAAATAGTACGTGAATTAAAATCCAACCATCGACTTTGCCTGACGGGGACTCCACTCGAGAATCACCTTGGAGAACTTTGGTCGCTCTATGACTTTCTAATGCCGGGATTTCTTGGCAACCTGCAGACCTTTAATCGATGCTATCGAGTACCGATTGAAAAGCAGGGCAATGTCGAAAAACGCAGTGCACTGGCCAGGCGTTTGCAGCCTTTTATGCTAAGGCGTGAAAAACACGAAGTTGCTGCTGAACTGCCGCCAAAAACTGAGATTCTGCATCATGTGGAATTCGGTAAAGAGCAGGCACAGTTTTACGAAAGCATTCGCGTCGCGATGGATAAACGCGTGCGCGAAGCGATTAAGCAACAGGGGGTATCGAGGAGTCATATTACCATTCTCGATGCATTGTTGAAATTACGGCAGGTCTGTTGTGATCCGCGTCTGGTCAAACTTGATCGGGCGAAAAAGGTCAAAAGTTCGGCCAAACTCGAATGGTTAATGGAGTTACTACCGGAGCAACTGGAGGAAGGAAGGCGTATCTTACTATTTTCACAATTCACCGGTATGCTGAGCTTAATCGAGGATGAGCTCAAACAACGCAATATCTATTACACCAAGCTCACTGGCCAGACGCGAAAACGTGACGAAGCTATCCAGCGTTTCCGCGACGGTGACGTCAACTTGTTTTTGATCAGCCTTAAAGCGGGTGGTACCGGACTTAATTTGGTCGAAGCTGATACTGTTATTATCTATGACCCCTGGTGGAATCCGGCAGTTGAGGCGCAGGCAATTGATCGGGCACATCGCATCGGGCAGGACAAGCCGGTCTTCATCTATAAACTGGTAACGGCAAATAGCGTAGAAGAAAAAATGCTGGCTATGCAGGATAAAAAGCGAGCGCTGGCGAAAGGGATTTATTCTGAAAGTGGTGGTGACGAAACTGCGCTCCTGAATGCGGATACATTGAGAGACTTATTTTCGCCTTTATCCTGAATTAGAATTAGGTTGATTGTGATTGTGATTTTGAAGCAAATATAACGCGGCCGATCCGCCTGGAGCTCCCCGATCCTAAGCTGATAATTGGAGGAAAATATCCTGAAGAATGACATTGATTCTCGAATCCAGGATTAGATCAATTCACTAACCAGAGTCGACACTGGTAATTATGTGTGTTAGAAACTTCTCATGGTCTTTCACCAAAACCATAAACAGCATTCGGCAGGAGATAACATGAGTCATTATTACGATCTAGGAAGTTATAGCCGTATCATTTCGACCTCATCCCCTGAGGCTCAACTCTGGTTTGATCGAGGTTTGATCTGGAACTATGGATACCATCACGAAGAGGCCATTGAGTGTTTCAAAAAAGCACTCGAACATGACCCCGATTGTGTGATGGCTCACTGGGGCATCGCCTATGCAAGTGGCCCGAATTACAACAAAAAATGGACCGATTTCGAAGATGACGAGAAACAGGCTTGCCTGAATGCTGCCTGCGACCTGGTGGAATCGGCAAAGAACCATCTCGATCAGGCTGATGACATCGAGCGTGGTTTGATCGAGGCGCTCACCGAGCGCTATCCGGATGATGCAGGAATCGAAGACTTCGGCCCATGGAATGATGCCTTCGCCAAAGCGATGCGCAAAGTTCACCAGAATTATCCTGAAGATCTGGATGTCTGTACTTTGTTTGCTGATGCCCTTATGAATCGCACACCCTGGTTACTCTGGGATTTAA
This sequence comes from Gammaproteobacteria bacterium, assembly GCA_047639625.1. Taxonomy (GTDB): domain Bacteria; phylum Pseudomonadota; class Gammaproteobacteria. The sequence goes on along the minus strand of JBLIOG010000239.1, from coordinate 4,330 downwards.
AGACTGGGAAGCCGGCCGAAGGAGCCGATACGGACGAAGCGATCGAAGTCCTCGAAACCGCGTTTTCGAAACTCGCAGGCAAAGGATCGAAGCAACATCCCGGGCTGCTGCACATGTACCTGCACTTGATGGAAATGTCGCCACATCCGGAAAGAGCTCTCAGCATCGGTGATGCATTGATCGATTTGGTGCCAGATGCCGGGCACCTGCAGCACATGCCAACACATATCGACGTGTTATGTGGGGACTATCAGAATGTCGTATTACGTAACCACCGTGCGATCCAGGCCGACAACAAGTATCTCGAACGTTCCGGCCCAATGAACTTTTATTCTTTGTATCGTTGTCATAATTACCATTTCAAGATTTACGGAGCGATGTTTCTTGGGCAGAGACAGGTGGCGCTCGACACAGCCGACGAACTTGCCGCCTCACTACCGCCGGAGGTGGTCGAACCTCTGGCCGATTGGGTCGAGGGCTTTTACCCGATGAAGCAGCATGTTTTGATTCGCTTTGGTGAATGGGAGCAGATAAAACAGCAGGCGCTGCCGCAAGACCCCCAATTGTATGCATTTACTTTGACATTAATCCATTACGCTAAGACTGTGGCATATGCGGCTACCGGTGACATTGCGGCAGCTGATGCGGCGCGTGAGGATTACCTGGCTGCCAAGGCCGCAATGCCCAAAACCCGGACAATATTCAATAATCTCTGCAGTGATATTTTGACGGTGGCTGAAGCTATGCTCGAAGGCGAGTTAAGTTATCGTAAGGGAGATTTCGATCAGGCATTTGCGCATCTTCGGCATTCGGTCGAACTGGATGACAACCTGCCCTATGATGAACCCTGGGGCTGGATGCAACCAACCCGTCATGCACTCGGTGCCTTGTTGCTAGAGCAGGATCGTGTCGAAGAGGCAGAGGCAGTTTACCGTGCCGATCTCGGCTTCGATAATACGCTCGCTCGCGCCTGTCAACATCCGGGTAATGTCTGGAGTTTGCACGGCTTACACGAATGCCTGAATCGACTGGAGCGCACCAATGAGGCTATGTTGATCAAACCTGCGCTCGATAAAGCGCTCGCACGAGCCGATGTGAAAATTCGCTACTCCTGTTATTGCCGGGGTATGTAAATACGCCAGTCAGATTCTATAAAGCATAGGGCACGGAAAATAGCGCCGCATTGTTTTATTTTCATGTTTTATCTGCGTCCATTAGTCAGTTCAGTACTTTGTAAACCGATATAGTACGCTTACATACATTTCCCGAAATTTTCCTCGGGATTCGGACCCTCAGCCTTCACCCGCGAGCTTGATTAGGCGTAAACGAAGGAGTATCGAAACTGTCATGTGTATGGCTCCGCATCGAGGATATAGTCGAAAGCCACTTCAACTGATAAAGCAACATTCTCAAAAGTGTGATGTCGCTTATCGGTCTATTTCACTGGAACCTGTTGACTACCCCCGACCACTTCTTGTGGTAATACGGGTTTTGAATGATCTGATTGCCGGGCAGACGTTGAGGATTCAATGTCGATCAAAGTTTTTAATAAATGAACTGGAATCGGTTTGCCGCATATTGGGAATCTCTTCGAAGTCACTGTTTTTTCGGCAGGTTTATTATCTTTATGCCGGCTTGCCGAATTTCCTAACAGCCCAAATCCATCACCTTCCGTTAAGTCGACCTGGGCTGATGATACCTCCTGTCAGATTGAAGATCTGACGCCAGGTGGTACAAGTTTCATTCGTTTTCGGAGTCTCTGACCTGCGTTATAATTGGGTGATTATAGAACCTGATTTTTGAGGCTAATTTGAAAGTAAACGGTGTTGTGCAGCGAACCATTCAGCTCGATCCGGAAAATGATGATCGTGTTCAAATTATTGATCAAAGGTTGCTACCGCATCAGTTTGTGATCAGAAACCTGACTTCTGTTGATGATATTATCGACGCGATTCGAAACATGATGGTTCGAGGTGCACCTTTAATTGGCGCAACGGCAGCCTGGGGTGTTTATCTGTCGACTCTCAAGCGAAGTAATTTTGATGATATTAAACAGGATGCAGATCGGATAAAACGGGCTCGTACCACAGCGGTGAACCTGCGTTGGGCTGTTGATCGAATGATTCAATGCCTGGATCAAACTAATGGTGAGCTTCGCCAGCGAGCCAAATTAGAAGCAGAAGCTATCGCCGCTGAGGATATCGAAGTCTGTCGGCAAATTGGACAACAGGGATTACCGCTGATTAAAGCCTGTTACCGCAAAAACCCTGATCGACCTGTCAACCTATTAACGCATTGCAACGCCGGCTGGCTGGCGACGATTGACTGGGGAACCGCAACTTCTCCAATCTATCAGGCGCAGATAGCCGGTATACCCATTCATGTCTGGGTTGATGAAACCCGACCGCGTAATCAGGGCGCGAGTCTTACTGCCTGGGAATTTGGGCAACAGGGGATTGACCATACCGTGATCGTTGATAACGCCGGTGGCCACATAATGCAGCAGGGCAATGTAGACCTGGTGATTGTTGGAACCGACCGAACCGCGAGGAATGGTGACGTCGCGAATAAAATTGGAACCTATTTGAAAGCGTTAGCTGCTTTTGACAATAACATTCCATTTTACGTGGCCTTGCCTTCACCGACCATTGACTGGACGATTGAGGACGGAGTAACTGATATCCCGATTGAAGAAAGGCCTGCGGATGAAGTCGGTAAGGTGTATGGATTGACGGAAACAGGCCTTCCAGGTTTCGTTGCTATTTTGCCCGAGGGAAGTCCGGTCGCAAACCCCGCTTTTGACGTCACACCCGCACGATTGATCACGGGCTTGATTACCGAGCGGGGCATTTGTAATGCTTCAGAATCAGAATTATTAAAATTGTTTCCGGAATTTAGATGAGCGAACAGGAAGGTGTCATTAAATTTGATCTGTCTTTTAATCCAGCCCAACCCGAGCTGGATCACGACTACTCTGATCTGAACCACTGGCAACAAATTTTGAAACAGACCAAAATTCTAGGGCAGGATGACAATCGATATTACGGTCTTGGGTTTGGTAATTTATCACAACGTCTTTCTGATGATTCTTTTCTGATTTCTGGAACACAAACCGGGATGCTCGATCGGCTCGAACCAGAACACTATGCACGAGTATTAAGTGTTGACCTGACTGCCAATAGGGTAAGAGCTCAGGGTTCGATTAAACCTTCTTCTGAGTCGCTAACGCATGCTGCAATTTATCAATTGGATCATGATATTGAATTTGTCTTTCATATACATAGCCCTGATATCTGGAAAAATCGCAAAGCGTTATCATTGCCCGAAACTGCGGCAGATATTCCCTATGGCACGACTGAAATGGCACTGGCTGTTAGGCGACTAAGTGACGCTGGTGCTTTTCGCCAACAGGGGATACTCGCAATGGCAGGACATGAAGACGGCATTATCAGTTTTGCCGAGACTGCGAGCCCGGCGGGGCAGGTCATTCTTGACAGGCTTTCGCTGGCCCGCCATTTATAATATTTAGCTTAACCACCATCCAGAATAAAGAGTGTGCACTCCGCATTGTTCTGACGTAAAGGTGCAACTGGCTTATATTCATCAGAATCGACAAAGGCGCGCGCGCTATCCATATCCTGAAATTCAATAATAACCACACGTGTAGGAGTCCACAAATCGGTTTCACGGATATCCATTTCGCCACCCCGGGAGCGATATACCCCACCATATTTTTCTGCGATTGGTTTGGCTAGTTTTTTGTAATCTTCGTAAGCATCGGCATCCGATATTTTGGTATCAACAACTATGAAAGCACTCATTTGTTTCGTCCTTAGGGATAGATTTGGTAGAGTGACCATATTACGGTTTCTAGCAATCAACAAGCAAGAGTGGGGAAATGATGAAAATAATAGTGATAGGTTCGAGTGGTGCGGTCGGGTGTGCTGCTTTACAGGCGTTGTCTGTCCGACATGAAGTCATAACCGCAAACCGAAGTAGCGGGGATATTAAAATTGATATCGAAAACCTTGATAGCATTCGATCGATGTATGCCGATGTTGGGAAAATCGATGCCGTGGTCAGTGCTGTGGGTCACGGTTATTTTGGACCGGTTGATGGGATGAGCAGCGAGCAGTTTATGAAAGGAATACTTCATAAAACGTTGCCACAGGTTAATCTGGTTCTCGAAGGGATGCGGTTTATGAACGATGGCGGTTCATTTACCATTACCAGTGGTGTTCTCAATCGTGATCCGATTCGTGGTGGCGCTTCCGCGGCAGCTGCAAATGGCGCGCTGGATAGTTTTGTGATTGGCGCTGCAGTTGAAATG
>JBLIOG010000238.1:0-6288 GCA_047639625.1 Gammaproteobacteria bacterium | reverse complement strand
CCTCTAACGAACGCTATCGCCTGCTCAAATTCAGGTGGCAAATTTGGCGGAGAGTTAAAACTCGCCGGCTATGATTTACTCATCATCGAAGGCGAATCAGCAAAGCCGGTTTACCTTCATATTGAAAACGACAAAGCCGAAATCTGTGATGCCTCCAAAGTCTGGGGCAAAACAGTCTGGGAAACTGAGGATATTCTCGCGCAAAAATATCGTGATCCGTTAATGAAGTTTGCATCTATCGGACAGGCTGGCGAAACAGGCTGTCGTTACGCCTGTGTTGTCAACGACCGACACAGGGCTGCAGGGCGTTCCGGCGTTGGAACCATTCTTGGCGCTAAGAAGTTAAAATCAATCGCGGTCCGTGGCACTGTTGGCGTTCGAAACAGTGATCCTGCTAAATTCTTCAAGATCACCAATGAAGTCAACAAACGATTGAATGATCGGGACGAAATGTCACGCGATGGCACCCTCGGCATGATCGATGTGACCAATCGGTTCGGGTCGCTACCGACTCGAAACAATCGTAGCGTACGATTTGAAGGTGCCGACAAGCTCAACCCCGAAGCCATGCAAACCCCGAATGCCAACGGGCATACTAATCTTGTTACCAATGCCGCCTGCTTCAGTTGCACCATTGGTTGTGGTCGCATCAGTAAAATTGACCCCAAGCATTTCTCAATTAAAGACAAACCCGAATATCAGGGCGCATCGGGTGGGCTCGAATACGAATCCGCTTACGCTCTGGGCTCAGCGGTAGGTGTTGATGACATTGACGCAGCAACCTACGTTGGCTTTCTTTGTAACGAATATGGCATGGATCCCATCTCACTCGGGGGCACTATAGCCGCGGCGATGGAATTATTTGATATTGGCGCGATTAGCGAAGTTGAAACGGGGGGTATCAAACTGGAATTCGGATCTGCGGAAGCACTTTGCCAGATTGCAGAACTGACCGGTAAAGGCGAAGGTTTTGGTAAAGATATTGCCCTGGGCTCCAAATTATTAGCCGCAAAATATGGGCATCCAGATCTGTCAATGACGGTTAAAGGCCAGGAATTCGCAGCCTACGATGGCCGTAGCATGCAAGGCATGGGCCTTGCCTATGCGACCAGTAACCGTGGTGCCTGCCATTTACGCGCCGATCCATATGGTCACGACTTCGAAACGACTGAAATCGAAGGTAAGGCGCAAATTGTCAGCGATACTCAGGATGAAGTCGCCTTCATAGACTCAACCGGCTTATGTAGTTTTGCGGCTGGTTGCGGTTGGGGGCTTGATGACTATGCCGAACTGGCAGCAGCTGCCTGTGGCGGTGAATGGAATGCTGACCGAGTGAAGTTAACCGGCGAACGCATCTGGAATATGGAAAAACTGTTCAACTTAAAATCAGGATTAGGTAAAAAAGACGACACGTTACCAAAACGAATCCTAGAAGAACCCGCTGATGTCGGCACCGGAAAAGGCCTGGTGTGCCGTTTAGGCGAAATGCTGCCGGAGTATTATCAAGTTCGTGGCTGGGATGAGGAAGGCGTGCCGCATTCTGATACCCTGAATCGACTTGGCTTAAACAGCTAAACCATTTCTTTGCAAATTTCTATAAAGTTATTCGGAGACCTGCGGCGATTCATGCCGCAGGATAACCGATTTAAAAGCTGTGAAGTTACTATAACCGACAATGATACGCTGGGAGATGCGCTTGCCCAGCTACCAATTCCTGCTGAAACGGCTTATATGGTTATAGTCAATGACGAAAAGATTCGAAGCGAAAATTTTAACTCAATAAAAATTAATGCTAGTGATGAAATCGTTCTTTTACCGCCCATTAAAGGTGGATAAGACCAAACCAACACATTTATTTATGACATGAGTGTTCCAACTGAATCCCAGAAGAACTAAAAGCGGGGGGCACTTGGTGCTTACCATCTTCAGACATCGCAATAACACAAGAGTGGGTGATGCAGGTAACCGATTCTGGACTTTGACAAAAAGTCTTTATATTCTCAGCACAATTTCGTGATTGAGCGGGCTTCAGCTGTGGTGCAAAATCGTTACCTGGATAGTGTTTATCTGCTGGCTTTAATGGTCGGCCTTTATCCAGCAATCTTCTTCCTATCCAATAACTGGTTTTTTGTCGGCATTTTGCAGAGCGTCTATTTGCTGGGTGCACTCTCGCTTGCCTCCTTTGTCGTGGTGTCCGCCATCTATCTGCTTATAAGCATCGGGCTGCCGCGGGCAAAGAGTGATTCGCAAGGCACCAGACGTTATCTCCGGCTGCCACAAGATGTGCGGGATGGTCTGATTGTTATCCTCTCAGCCTATTTGTTGGTTCGCTCTCTGAATGTCACCATAAACGCTCTCCAGAACAGTTACCCCGCCTTCGATATCCGACTGACGATATTGCTGTCGGTGGACTGCGTTGTAGTTGTATTAGTGATCATCGCACGCAAGCTAGAGCATTTTCAACTCAACTTAATCAGATTTTGCAACGTGTTTTTGGTGATTCTGTCGGTCGTAGCGGTGGTAAATTTGACGATATTAACCATTACAAACTACGACATGATTTTTACTGATCCTCAACAATCTGCGGAATCCGGAGAAGAACTTCCTGCGGCATCCGAAGAAGAACTTCGCGATCGAAACCTATACCATCAAGTTCAATTTACATCCGCCCCTAATATCTATCTGATTGTTCCCGACAGTTATCCGAGCAATCCATTTTTACAAACCTTTTTCAACTTCGACAACAGCCAGTTCAGTGAAAACCTGCAGGCGCAGGGATTTACCCTATACGACGATTACTTTGCTGCCTACGCCCGTTCGATCCCAAGTATGCACTCGATGCTGGCCATGCAGCATAGCTATCTCAACAATAGCATAGGCGAAGACTCGGTGAACCTGCGCGAGGTCATCGGTGGAACTGGAAACCCGGTGGTCAGTATTTTGAAACAAAACGGCTATCGCAGTGCCTACCTGCATGAAACCCACTACCTGGTGAGAGGGCATTGCGTCATCGAAACTTGCCTGCCCGTATGGTCGCAACTGGATGCATTGAAAAGAGATGCCGAGGATTTTTTCAAACTGCGTTTACCGATTAACCGCTCCGACTACAATGTCTGGCATGCGATGCAGGATCAGATCGCGGCAACTGATGAGAATAGCCGCACCTTTACCTACAAGCATTTCATGGATATGCACAGCAACGCTAAAGGTTATCAAAGGCGCAAAGCGAACCGTGTACCAAAATTCCGAAAAACCTTCCCGGCCAAGCTTGAGAAGGTCAACAAGATCCTGCTGAATGAGATAGAACTGATAGCAAAAAAGGACCCATCGGCAATCATCGTGATTGTTTCCGACCACGGGACCTGGGCCGGTGCACAGCGCAGTAAAACAGGGCTTACCGAAAATGAAACAATGGATAAGCTGAATGTCTTCCTGGCAATCAAATGGGGTACCACATACGATGGCCGCTACGACAGTCAGATAAAAAGCAGTGTCAATCTGTTCCGATACCTGTTTGCCTGGCTGAGTCAAGACGATGCGATACTAGAAACCCTCAAAAAAGACGATGGCTATTTCAAACTGAAGGAAAACGTATGGAAAATCGTGGAAAATGGCGAGGTTATGGCAAACCCGAAACGCTACTGACATGCTGTCAGTAGCCATTGTCAACTAAACTTATTCCCCGCGACTGGCAATTCTCAGGTAAAGGAGTGAAAGGATGGTGCTTTAATTGCCGTGGAGGGCTATCATGCTCGGATTCAACGCCTTAGATCAAGTTCGCCATGAAGACTCGCTCAAATAACAAGTTGTCTCTCTGGGGGGCAAAGCTGTTGCTGACCCTACAGGTCTGTCTAGTTTCAAACCTATTGTTTCCGTCAATCGCCTTTGCCTACGTCGATCCAGGCTCGGGTAGCGTTATCGTAACCACAATACTGGGGCTGATAGCAGCGGTCGGCTACACCTGCCGCAAGTATTTCTACAAAATCAAACGAATGTTCAGCGGAAAAAAAACCGAGGAAGAACGGCAAGATAGCGAATAATATGGAAGTCAAGCTGGAAGCCATTACCGGTTCCTTTCGTGATCCTGCCAATCAGGTTTACCTAATCTCCCCCGATTCGACTGATGGCAAGTCGCGAATTCTGCGAGGTCTGAGTGCCAGCGCCCTTGACGATTACCAGCGTCTCGCACAGGAGCACTTTTTCAGTAAAGCGATAAAAGCAGGGCAAATCACGCAAACCGAGTTGCTGACCGAGGATGACGCAGCAGCGAGGACAATCATGGCCGACGGTTGGGCTGGGGTTCTCGAGCACGAGCCCGTTCCCTTTATTACTTACCCGTACGAATGGACTTTTTCAATGCTCAAGGATGCTGCGTTGTTGCAGTTGCAACTCATCGAAACCAGCCTTGAAAATGGTTGGACACTGAAAGACGCTACACCCTATAACATCCAGTGGACAGGGTCGCGCCCTGCGTTTATCGACATCGGCTCCTTCCAGCCCTGGATCGAGGGCGAACCCTGGGTAGGATACCGCCAGTTCTGCTCTATGTATCTAACACCGCTACTGCTGCGGGCACATCTAGATATTGACCATTTGCCGTTAATGCGTTCCTGTATCGATGGAATACCTCCAACCGAGGCGATCAAATACTTCCGTGGAATGAAGCGCTTCGAGAAAGGCGTACTGAGCCATGTTTATTTTCCCGCTTCGGTAGAAAACTCGATTGCTAAGCGCGAGCGCGATGATGCCCCGGCCCAACAACGCAACCCTCGGCGGCACTCCACGGCCATGGTCATTGGGCTGGTGCAAAGTCTTGCAAGACTGGTGAAAAAACTTACCAGCGAAATCAAACATACCGACTGGTCGCAATACGACAGGACGCATTCTTATCAGGAAACCGATTTCGATGCCAAGCAAGCCTTTGTTTCGATGCACGCAACAACCATTCAGCGTTCCTGCATCTGGGACATCGGCTGCAACACCGGCACCTTTTCGCGGCTTGTGAGCCAGAATTGCGATCAGGTGATTTCTCTGGATGGCGACCACAATGCAGTGGAACAACTTTATCTGGCAGAAAAGCAGAATCAGCAATCCAGAATTTTACCGCTGGTGATGAACCTTGCCAACTTGTCTCCTAGTCAGGGCTGGGCTGGGCTCGAACGTCTGGCTTTTGACCAACGTCGTAAGCCGGACCTGGTTCTTTGCCTGGCGCTGATTCACCATGTGCGCATATCCGCCAATATTCCGAATCAGCTGTTTCTGAAATGGCTGCGATCACTCCAGGCTGAGGTCATCCTAGAGTTTGTTAATCGCGAGGATGAGATGGTAATTAAACTGCTAACCAACAAGAAAGAGCAATACGACGATTACAATCTCGAACAGTTTGTCGCTGAAGCTGGGCAGTTGTTCACTATTGCAGACCGACAACCACTGAAGGCAGGCAAGCGTGAAATCTTTTACCTGAAACCACGGTAGTAAAATCGGGAATGCTTATTCTCGAAATCACGCTTAGTCCCATAGTAGGGCTAATGGAATTGCTACTGAACTTTTATATCGGAATATTTTCGTCGACCGGGTTTTCAATTCTGCTATTGAGTTTCAGCTTCGCGCTGCTACTAGCCCCCCTGCAGCATATGGCGCTGCGAATAGAGGAACGTGTCGGCTCTAAAATCAACACAGTGGAAGCAGAAGTTGAACCTCTGAAAGTCGAGTTCAAAGGTGAGGCACTGTTTCTGGCGACAGAAAAAGTCTACAAAAAGCACGACTACCATCCGATTCAAAGCATTGCAATGGGGGCGAGTTTTTTTGTCATGTTACCGGTGCTGGTGTCGGCAATCCTGCTGCTGACAGGGGATCAACTGGCGGGTGTAAAATTTATGCTTATAAAGGATTTATCGATGCCAGATGGCTTGCTGGGCCCGGTCAACCTGCTACCGTTACTGATGTCGGCTATCACCGTTGTCGATGCAAGGCTGCGATTTAAAGACGATCCTAAAAGCCAGTACAGATTCTTCTTCATCTCATTCGTACTGCTGATTCTGGTATATAATCTCGCCGCGGGGCTTGTGCTGTACTGGACGGGCAGTAACATCCTGTCATTAGTGGTAAATCGAATCAAGTCCAAATAATTACGACATATTTGGAGTACCCGCTCAATACTGAAAAATTATAAATAATCTTAGGCTCTGTTCGCAAAATATGTTGGTAGCTCACCTGGTGAGCCACTGCAGGGTTAAAATGGTCATTTAGATATCGATCAATTGAACTCTTCAGAAGGCATGAAATTGA
>JBLIOG010000237.1:0-6292 GCA_047639625.1 Gammaproteobacteria bacterium | reverse complement strand
GTATATTCTGGCTGATATAAATTATCAAATTTATATTTGTCGCCCTTTATCGCTCTGCCAATAAAATCGTAAGATGCGTGGCTACAGGATTCTTTCAAAATTTCAGGCTTTACCAATATTAGCGGACAATTATTAATCGTGCCAATGGCGTAAGCTACAAAAAATGGAAGCTGACTCGATTTCATTGAGTCGCCGTGCCAGACATTATAATTTGGATTCTGCAAATTCATAATCATTGGGTCAGAAAGCTTCATGATGACGAACCGATTATTACCCTGATTTGCGAATTTGGGAGTATCAAATTCAAGGCCATCCAAATCCACAACAAAACTTCGCACTACTTTTTCATTGTTACCCAGACTATATTGCAACAGGATCCAGCCAATAAAAGCTAATCCTACCCAGACCAAAATCTTCAAAAAACGCGTAAGAGTATGTCTTCTCAATCTACACTTTATTTTCGGTTAAACCTGTTGATCAGGGGCACTGGATCGTTGAGCCACCACAAACGGCTCCCTCAGATATCCAGTTTGTAAATAAATCATAAGCTCGACGCTGACTGGTTCCGATGGGATTAGAGGTGTCGAACCCCGGACGAAGACCTCCATAATGGTGAGTGTTTGAAGGTTTTTTTAATATCAAACTATCTCCGACATTTTCAAGGTTAACCCTGGCCATTGCATTTTCGTATAAACCTAACGACGGAGGGTCAGACTCTGAAGCCGGAAATCCCTGCGGCTGAGAAAGGTCGTCTACCCACCATACAGGGATTCCTACAGCAGTTTGTATTCCCCCACCGATTGAATGGCACTCGGTAGCACAGTTACTTAGTTCGGTAGTGACATCTGTATAAAAACTAAGACTACGTGGGGAAACGATCGTATTATCAACGACAACTATCAGTTCATCGATTCCCACTTGTCCGTTATCTGAGTTACTACCCGACAATGAAAGGAGATATTCACCCTCAGTGTCGGCCGAAAAATCTGTTCTAATTTTATCGGCCGCACTAAAACCAGCCACTGCACCTGCGGGAGCACTCAAAATCGACCATCGATAACTATCGGCAAACAGGCTATGCGACGCGTTTAGTGTAATTTCGGCATTTTCCCGGGTGACTCTGTCGAGGCCCGCTCGAACCAGTATTTGGCCGGGAAAGTTGATACTGCCGTCAGATTTAACGTGGCGTGATTCGAAAGCATCAGGATCATCGACATACGGTGCAATAAAGCTCGCTAACAATGAAGACTTCTCAGGGTCATTCCAAAAGTTATCATAATTAAGTAAACCCAACGGCATACGGCCTTCGTTAAAAACAAGTCTTTCTATTTCGGTTGCGTGCGAGATAAATTTCTTCCAGGTACTGAAATCAAGATCTTTCCCATCTCCACCAGCGTTAGTATTCGACCCTAGTTGAGTGCCTCTTTTACCATGGCAAACGAAACAATTGGGGCCAATGACTTTTTGGAACAACGCATCAGCGCCGCCTGGTGCGCCACCCGGGGCTGGTTTCCAGCCATCCGGCACAAATTCACCATCATAACTACTTCCCGGTGTCTCCAGAGCATTATCATACCAGCCTAGTAGCACCTCTCTGCCAAAATCACCACTCCACTCTCCGGCATCAGTCTGAACAGCCAGACCGCCGCCATGATCATCACAGGCCGCATGTCCGAGACTACCAGGATAGGTACAGTATATAGCTGCATTTAATTTCCGGAGCCCTTCTTCATAGTCAGCACGGGTATGTCCCGCTTCATCAGAAAATTCAAACGTATCAATTTCAAAAGCCTGCAATCGTGACTTGGTATCACCTATTTGCGTTACGGGATCATTTGCGTGCATAGCGACAAATCGCCCAAACCGATCAAGTGGCCGTAATTTACCACCGTGACAACTGATGCATGGCTGTGGCATCGCTTTTTCACCACGATGATCAAGATCTATTCTTAACCTTCTGGGATGTTCAGCATTCGAACTGGAATAATCGGATCGATAGGTATAAAACTTGGCCATTGGTTGAGGTGAACAGGTATCACCTTCGGTACTGATACCTCGGGAAAACTCGATCGCGTTTGATCCAAAATGATGCTGCAAATCTTCGTTGATAGCGCCTTCGAGATTAACGGGGCCATAGGCGAACCCATCGATAATTTTGACTGAAAAGTTTCTGACATAAAAAGCAACAACATGACCACCACAGGCACTGGAATTCGGATAACTACGCATATACATATCGCGCCCATAACCGAGGTCTTTTGAATCCCTGAAAATCACATGAACATCGGCACCATCGACGTCGAATCCATGAACGCGTTGATAGCCCTGTAAGGTATCTCTCGCATCTGTCGGATCGACGACATCATAATAGGCCTCAGCAAATGCAGTTTCGTCAATGATTGACCTGGAAAAGGATAGGCTTTCAGAGACACCACTCAAAACTGCACCATTTTCATTGGCTTCAGCCAGAATTACGGGCGTATCACTGTCATCAACCAGGTATAAAACCGCATCGATTGGACTGGTTAATTTAACCTCAAGGCCCTTCGCATTTTGCATATCGATCGTATAACAAACATTTGCGGGTGTAGACGAGCAGGTCGATTCAGGATTAGCGTCAGGGCCTGCTGAATTACTCCACGCACCCACCATAATTTCATTGGCACTATCGTCATTGCGCGAAATTTCTACGCTGAAACTACCGCTTTGCCCAGGGCTTGCTGTGGCCACAACCAGCGTGTAATCACCGGCAGCCAATTCACCCTGACGGTTGAAAAAATTCAAAAAAGCATTCGGTGTTTCAGAAGTAACTGCGGCATCAAATCCTTCATACTCCTCACCTCCGCACGCTGCAAGCAACAGGCTGGCTAACACGACTGCCAGATTCCGATAATATTTCAACGAAGAGCCCTCCATCAGAATCTCCCCAGTAAACTGGCGCGTAAAATTGTTCTTTCATAACCGATACCGTCAGCCGCCTCGGTATCTACCAACCTCGCTGACAAATCGATTGAAATGGTTCTAGACATAATTTTGTTGTAACCGAATGTTAAAACCTGAGTATCTGCATCGAGCCGATACGCAAACTGATTGGTAGTGATCCCACCAAATGCATCATCAGGTTCAATCGCGTCTGCGGCATTAATAATGGCTAGCCTGGGGCTTGCACTAGATACGGTGTCACCCGAAATAAACGTATAGGTCGTGTAAACCAAATCAGTTTTGTTCAAGTTCAAATCAAGATTGAGGAAAAACCTGCCTTCACTTAAATCGAAAACTTCACTTTTGGAATCATGGGTTCTTATCTCTACACCCGTGGTCATATTGATCGTGTTAGTAATCCATTTATTTACATTAAATGCGACAGATACTAAAGAAGAATCGCGCATTTCCTGATCCGATTCAATACCACCCAATTTCGCAGAAAAAGTATAAATGGGTGACGTAAATCCAGAAGATAATGCGAATCGGTAGCGGGCATTTATATTGTAGTTAAGACTGTTGAGAGTATCGAAATCGTTAAACAAATCGTAGCTGATCTCACCACCATAATTAAACAAAGTGAAGCTATCTATCGGCATGCCACCGCGCGCTTTTAATGCAAAAGAGGTAATGACATCCTCTCGAATATCTCCGCTGGATTGCGCCTTACGAATATTGTCGTCATAGGCTGACGAAAAATCATAACTATAGTTAAACAATGGTCGTTTAGGTTTTTGACTTTTCTTAGATTTCTTTTCCCTGGGCTTTTCCGTGGGCACCACAGCCTGAGCCACCTTAACTTCTTCCTGCAATGCTTCTTTAATCAAATCGATTTGATCCAGTTCCACGTTCGACATCTCAATTGGAGACTCTACTTCACTTTCGTCAGGCAACAACGATTCTGCAGTAGTAGCTATACTAACGATTAAAGCGGTCTGCCCGATGAAAGGATCAGGAATCATAGATTTCGAATCCAGGATGGAGTTTTCTGATTCTAAAAATCTCTCGTATTCTTCTATATGTGAAATAACTGCCTGATAAGCACTACCGTAATCCGTTTTTTTAATGGCTGTATCATCAGGTATGGACAGAACAGCGTTTACTTTGAGCCTGTTAATATTATTTTGATAAAAAGCTTCAGGGTTATTCAGGAATATGCTCATCACTATCTGAGACATCGTGTTGTCATCAGTTTTAAAAGCTCTGGAAATACTCCATAAATATTCCTTCTTATGAACCGGCCCGTATACCATTCCGTCGTCAGTAACCGTAGTGCTATCGGTTTCAGCCTGAGCCAATAAAATACCATAATCGGTTGGTGCTGAGTGAGTTACTGTAGCCAACACCGACAAAGGCGCGAATATCAGAGCAGCCGTCAAATACACTTTAGTGTTAATCATCGATTGTTAGATTCCGGTTCATGTAACGTCGGGTACCGATGATACTAATCAGAAGAAGTAACAATAGTAGATCCAGTCGGCCGGTACCCTCTTCTACTAAAGGCTCCTGCGGGCTCTGTAGCTTTATGCCTATGGCTCCAGGATCTTTAACCATACCGTTTACGGCATTGTCGGTGTCATTTGCCCCTCCATCTTCTATTCTTAACTGGAGACAATTATCGAGATAACCTAAGCCTTCCTGGTATTCACTACTTCCCGGCTCAGGACAGGCACCTAAAACGCCGGACGCACTATAAACAGCATTTCGGCCATTTTCTACAAATTGTCCCCAACCCGTTGCGGCGTTGAATTTACGGTATTGGGCGTTAAGAGGTATCGCTGTCTGTAATGGAATAACAATATTGACTGACTCACCCGCGATCATGCCGTTAACCTCAAAATCGTATATGCCACCAATATGTTTAAACCCATCATCTGCATTGGCAGGTGAATCACCGGTTGCGCTACCAAAACCCTCGATTTGTTCATCGGTTAATACCGCCCCAAAACTATTGGCCGCCTGTGCCGTTGTTCCGATAATCAACTGAAGGCCGGGGTCAGTCTGAATAATATATTGCGTGCTTAGATCAGCCGTTTGATTGGGCAGCAGATTGCTATCCGCCATTCCATCGCTATTCGCATCAAGATAATCCGGTATGCCGTCCGAATCGCTATCGCCAATTCCTTCGCTTGCATCATCATTGCCGTCGCCATCGCTATCGGCGAAGTTATTCAAAACAGGTGCTGCGGCAGCAATATGCAACAGCCGACTAATAACCGTACTTTTTAAAGGATTACCATCGTCAGTCACCGTCAATTTGATCAGATAATTTCCAGCGACCGGCGTAAAAGTCCAGCTCTGGCTGTTATCTGCCGGAACCAGCAGATTATTATCGGTTTCGCTCCAGTCCAGCGCATGCGTTTGATTCGGATTTGGATCCAATATAGTTGCCGATACGGTAACGGTTCCTTCCGATTCATAAGCCGATCCCACCCGTTCTGCATTTTGTTCGATCACCAGTGTAACGGCAGGCGCTACATTACCCTCAACAATCGATATGGTTTGACTATTCCGACTGCCCGTGACTGAATTAGTCACGCTGGATATAGAAATCACGATGGTTTCAGTACCTTCCAAAATTTCGTCGGTAAGCACTGAAATATCAAATTCGGCATGCAGATCGGGTTCATTGATGACCAGGTTACCCGCAATTGCGTCATGATCATTGCTATCAGATGTTCCAGAAATCACGTATTCAAGCACCACCGGATAATCTGCAGCTAATCCATTCAGTGAAGCCATAACTTCAACGAAAGTACCTTCACCCGTTACCTGGTCAGCACTCCAATTTACAATCGGTCTGACATCGAGTATTTGCTCACGAGTCGCTAAAGAAGTGTTTACCCCATTTTGAGCTCGCCAGGTTAAAATATTTCTCCCCGGTCGATAAGGCCCCGGATTGTCCAGACTGACTGCAATCGCTTCAGGATGGATGACCGTTGGATCAGGTTCAGTCACATTATAGGGCGTTAAATAACCGGTGGAATCTATGGTCAACTGAGCCAGATTAGGATCGGTACCGTTAATAAACTCTTCCAGATTCGTTTCTCCATCGCCGTCAGCGTCTTCTGAAGCGTCTGATGCATCAAATGGGTCCAGACCATTATCTTCTTCATACTCGTCGGGTAAGCCATCGTTGTCGTCATCGGCATCACAGGCATCACCACCACTATTGTCGCTTGCTCCATTATCACCCACCGTTCCATCACCATCATTGTCGGCATTCGATGAATCAGCAGTTCCTAAACAAAGGTCATCATAATTGGGGACAGAATCGTCATCGTCATCGGGTGGATTAACGGTAATACTA
>JBLIOG010000236.1:0-6347 GCA_047639625.1 Gammaproteobacteria bacterium | reverse complement strand
GGTAAGGTCGTTCATGAATCGAAAGCAGGGCTTCAGGACATTGAAACTCAAACACCAATTCAGTCGGATACTCTCTATCGTATCTTTTCTATGACAAAAGCCATTACCAGCGTGGCATTAATGACGCTGCTTGAAGAGGGTTTATTTCATCTCGATGACTCGGCCGAGCAATGGATTCCTAAACTGAGCTCTTTAACGGTTTATTGCCAGGACGGCAAACACGAACCATTGGATAAAAAAATAACCATCCGCCATCTTCTCACTCATACCGCAGGATTTAGTTATGGATTTGACCCCGATAATAATCCGGTCGACGTCCCATATGCGAAAATCTGGCGAGGCCGTTATCAAGATTACAATATGGCAGAGTTACTCGATTTGATTTTTGAACATCCTTTGATCGCTCAACCAGGCACTCGCTGGCATTATAGTATTGCGACTGATATCTGTGGTTATCTAATCGAGCAGATGACGGGTAAGACACTTGCCGAATATTTCCAGACCTGCATATTTGAACCGCTCGGTATGACCGACACTGCCTTTGTGATTGATTCAACAAAAGAGCATCGGCTTGCCACGCTTTATGGACAGCAGGACGAACAATCTTTACAGGTGATGGAGAATCCGGCCAATTCACCCTTCATTATCAAACCTGGGGTGAAACCAAGCAGGCTACATTCAGGCGGGGCCGGTCTGATTTCTAGCGCTCGTGACTATTTGCGTTTTGCTCGGATGATGTTAAATGGCGGCGAACTCGATGGCACGCGTATTCTCGGCCGAAAAACCGTTGAATGGATGACTACCAATCACCTTCACCCTGCTTTACTACCACTAAGCTTTAACGGTATTGTTCCTCAAGCCATGAAGGGGTATGGTTTTGGTTTAGGCTATTGTATCAATCTCGACCCCGTAGAAACTGGAACACTCGGCTCCACAGGTGATTTTGGTTGGGGAGGGCTCGCTGATACTTATTGCTGGATCGACCCCAAAGAACAATTGATTGGTATTTTAATGCAACAACATATTCCTTCACTTTTTCATGCCGGTAGGCGGGATTTCAGAAATCTGGTCTATCAGGCGCTTTGTTAATGACCCATTCAGTGACCATTGTTTACCCCGATGCGGATGAAGATGAATCAGCCCGTCATAAACTTCAGTTTGATCGCCTACGGGAAGTTGCTGAACTCAAAATTTTCACAGGCGTTCCTGAATCGAACGAGGTTTATATTGACCGTATCGGTGATGCTGATGGCTTACTACTCAGTTGGAACTTACCGAAGCCGGTATTAACTGCAAACCCGCAACTGAAGACAATTTGTTTTTTAGGCTCAGGCGCCGAAAAATTCGTCGATATTGAGATGGCCCGGATAAATCAAACTTCCGTGCTTAACTGTCCAGGTTATTCCGATCATACCGTCGCTGAACACTGCATGGCATTATTACTGGCGAGCTGTCGTCAAATACCTCAACTACATCAAAAACTGCAAAGCGGCGTCTGGAATCAGAGCGAGCCCGCAATCGAGCTAAACGGAAAAACCATCGGTCTCGTTGGTTTTGGTGGTATCGGAAAAAAATTTAGCCACCTTTGCAAAGCTTTCGGTATGCGGGTGCTGGTCTGGAATCGAACTAGCAGTGATGATCTGGCCAGAGAATATGGAATTGAATTTTGCGATTTACCTGAATTACTCCGAAACTCAGACATAATCTCACTGCATCTCACAGCAACACCTGAAACTCAAAACCTGATTAACCGAAACGCATTTGATCAAATGAACCGAGGCTGTTTACTGATTAATACTGCACGGGCTGAACTTATCGTCGAAAGCGATCTAATCGATGCACTCGACCATGGCACACTCGGTGCAGCGGCATTGGATGTTTTTCATCAGGAACCTCTACCTGGAAATCATCCGTTGATTGGACGAAAGAACGTGATTCTTTCCCCTCACGTTGCTTACAACACGCCCGAGTCAACGGACCGCTTGTTTCAAATCGCAGTGGATAATTTGATTGAATTCTTTACCAAAGGCAGTTGCCATAATATGCTTTGAGCAGTTTACTGGGGAATGCTATGCATAAAATTCTACTCATCCTTTTGTTGATTCTTCCGATGACATCCTTTGCTAAAAGTGTCTGGTATGAATGCGAAGTTAAACAATTTTATGCCCTGAACGACGACGGAGAGCTCGAAGCACGTACAGAGGGCTATCAAGGTGAACGTTTCAGCGTCAACCGTACCAAGGAAATCATTGTCGGCGGTAAAATAAATACCCTTTATAATCACGACGTAGTGTCCAGCGATCCGGGTCAAGACGGCATTTATAGTCTTGTCAATTACAGCCGACGGGACAACGGCCAGATTCGTCGACTGGTTACTTTGACTATTCAGGACTTTGGACCATCAAAACCTTTTGTGCTCGCGCAGGGTAATTACATATTTTCAGGTAGCTGCCAGTGATTCAACGAAGCTTTGATTAAAAATGAGTGAACTTTATCTGATCAGACATGCACAAGCTTCATTTGGCAGCGACAATTACGATCAACTGTCCCCGCTCGGAGAAAAACAGGCCCAACACCTCGGTGATTATCTTCGCGAACGATCACTGAAGTTTGATGCAGTTTATACCGGTTCACTAACCCGGCAACTTCAAACGCTGAACTTGTCAACCGAATACAGCAAGGAATCACACCAGGTACTAACTGGATTAAACGAATACAACTTTGTTGATTTAAATCTCTGCTACGCCCTTCAAAACCCTGGCGATGAACTGGTTCTGCAACTTAACCAAAAACCTGTCGAGAAAAAAACTTATTTCCGTTTACTCAGAAAAGTGCTGATCGCCTGGAGTAAGGGTGATCTAATTCATGCAAAGGAAAGCTGGCCGGAATTTAAAAACAGAGTTCTGGCGGCAAGATTGAGAATTCAAAATTCCGGGTCGGAGAGAAAAGTTCTAGCTATTAGCTCGGGAGGTGCAATCAATCAGTTTATTGCAACCATCCTCGACCTGTCGCCCGAACACACAGTCGAGTTAAATCTTCAAATGCGAAACTGTTCGATTACCCGGTTATATTTTAACGAGAAGTCGATATCACTATCGGGGTTTAATATGACGCCACATCTGGACCAGTTTAATGATCCGGATTTGATTACTTATGGGTAGCAATTAAATTTCATTTGGGGTTGATTTTAGACTTTCCGAAAAGTGTTTCACACACAAGATCGGCTATTACTTCGTAGCCACTCTCTCTACAGTGTGCGAGTTACTTTCTTTTATGCCAAAAGAAAGGGCAACCCAACTAAGTGGCCGAGGGCTTCCCTCTGAAAACTGAATTTAGTTAGGCACACCACGATTCGCTGGGAGCGAATCAGGGCGGTGCCTGACAGACTGGGCTATTTGACAGGAAGCCGCAGGCCACTGATGGGGGAGGTTTTTATGTTCAGGATGAACGGTATGTCGTGGGCGCAGGGATGGGCAGGAACGACCTGGGTACTTTTTCGGCTGAAAAAGTACCTCGCACCCCGTCGACGAACCCTACTATGGAATCGATTCCAAATTCGGGTGTGAAAAAACATAAAGTACAGGTTTTTCACCTAAGAAAAATGTAAATAAATTATCCCAATCTATTTCACACAAAATACTTTCATTCCTCATATAGCTGCTCCTTCGGCCTCCGAGGTCTACAGTTAAAAAACAAACAGATTTTTCAAACGATCATAGATTCAGGTTAACCCAATTGTCTTCCGTGCCTCGTCGGGCCCAACCACCCTAGCCCCCAAACGTTCGATAATTTCAACCGCGCGTTCCACTAACATGCCATTAGTCGCCAACACACCGCGATCCAGAAAAATATTATCCTCAAGGCCCACTCTTACATTACCACCGAGTAATACTGCCTGAGCAACCATCGGCATTTGCATCCGCGAAATGCCAAATCCTGCCCAGATAGCACCAGCGGGAAGTGAGTGTTTCATAGCAGTCATTGTTTCAGTGTCTGCACCGGCTCCCCAGGGGATTCCGAGACATAACTGAAACATCGGCGGCGCATCAATCAAACCATCGTCAATTAAGTTTTTCGCCAATCTTATCTGACCCAGATCAAACACTTCAAGTTCAGGTTTAACGCCAAGATCCTGTGCAATTTTGGCCATTTTTCGTAAATAAGGTGCCGTATTGATGTAGGCGAAATCTCCAGAGAAATTCATGGTGCCGCAATCGAGGCTACAAATGTCTGGCTTACAGGCAATAACATGTTTCATTCGTTCTTCGGGACCGACCATGTCTGTTCCCGGACCCGGCAATGAAGGGTTTTCATCACTCGGTACCCAATCGCCACCCATCCCGGCAGTCAGGTTGATAATCATATCAACACCACTGTCACGAATCATGCCGACCGTTTCTTCAAACAGTGCGACATCACGTGATCCCTGACCTGTTTCAGGATCACGGACATGTATATGACAGACTGCAGCACCGGCGTTCGCCGCTTGAATTGCGGCATCGGCAACTTGCCGCGGAGTGATAGGCACCAGGTGACTGCGTGAGGTAGTCTCACCTGCACCGGTAACGGCACAACTTATTATAACATCTTGATTCATTCGGTTTTCCTTTAGTAATTTAACTAAGTTGTAATTTAGCTAAGTTGTAAATAAGCCCACATATTTATTCTGGCTGATTCTGTTTGCGCTTCATTTTGGCTATAGCAACCAGACCATCATTCATTTTTTTACTCAGGCTGGCAAAATCCTGCCCGTCAGTCATTTCGACACAACCATCGACCATCGCATTACGCAGTTCATCGGTAAGTTCTGGAGCTACCAGACGTGTCCAGGGGAGTTTCAAGGCCGGGCCAAACTGATCAAGGCAATAGGCCATCCCACCCTCACCACCACCGACGTGAAAAATCTCACAAGGCCCCATGAGCGCCCAACGAGGACCCGGACCATTGACGACAGCCTGGTCAATTTGTTCAACAGTGGCTTCACCGTTAGCCACCATATGTAACGCTTCGCGCCAGATGGCTTCCTGCAAACGCGTTGCAATAAATCCAGGGATTTCTTTCTTCATCACCAGCGGCGATTTTCCGGCGACACGATAAAAAGCTTCGGTCCAATCAACACAATGCTGGCTGGTTTTTTCGCCACCAATCATTTCAACCAGCGGTAACAGATAAGGCGGATTAAAAGGATGGGCAACGACTGTTCGCTCGGGCGTGGCGCACTTTGCCTGGATATCAGTCATGGACAATCCAGAGGTACTGGAGGCAATAACAACTTGATCACTGACCATGTCGCCCAGGGTTTGGTAGAGCTTTTGTTTGAGCTCGAGCACTTCAGGAACGCTTTCCTGAATAAATTCAGCAGACGCAGTCGCTTCGTTCAAATCCGTCGTCCATTTAAAATTATCCAGTGACGCGCCATCCGCAAGGCCTATATCTTCAAGGCTGGTCCAGGCCGTTTCGATCAATCGCATCAATCCATCATATTCACCCGCAGTGTGCAAATAGCTGGTAACCTGGTATCCCTGGGCAAGATAATGCGCAGCCCAACCGCCGCCGATTGGCCCGGCTCCGATACAGGTAACATGTTTTACAGCTTCAGGTTTTTGATTCAACATGACCTTAGTTCCCTTTGAAGTTTGCGTCGCGTTTTTCAACAAACGCTTTCACACCTTCTCCAGCATCATCAGACGACAACATCGCTTTATAGATCGGTAAGTCGTCGTAACGCATCTTTTGAAAGGCCTTTTCGGTTGGTTGACATTCGATCGAACGCAACACTTCCTTTATCGCCTGTAGAGCCAGAGGAGCAACCTCTGACATCTTGTCAGCCCATTCACGCGCTGCTGTCATTAAATCTGCAGCGGGCACTATTCGATTAACCAGGCCATAACCCGCTGCTTCCTGCACCGTCATACGCCGTCCCAGATAAAGCATTTCAAGCGCAATATTGTAGGGAATCCTTTTCGGTAAACGTTGGACTGCACCGGCATCTGGAATCAGACCCAAGGGCAATTCCGGGAGAGAAAATTGAACGTGATCGGCCGCAATAATCAAATCACAGGCAAGTGCTATTTCGAAGCCGCCGCCGATGGTCAAACCATTTAATGCCGCAATAACCGGTTTATTTAAATTCCACATCTCGGTAATTCCCGCAAAACCACCTAAGTCAGGATCTTCGGCTTCCCACCAGTTATCAAGCGGAGTATCACCGGCATCAAGCGCTTTTAGATCCCATCCGGCACAAAATATTTTTTCCCCTGCCCCGGTAATTATTGCCACTTTCAAATCGGGGTTATCACGGAAATAAACAAAGGCTTCGCCGAGCTTTCGACTGGTCGGTAAATCTA
>JBLIOG010000235.1:0-6407 GCA_047639625.1 Gammaproteobacteria bacterium | reverse complement strand
TTAATTCCCTGATTTTTTCGATCACTAATGTTAGGTCAAATGGCTTGATAATGTATGCCGCCGGATGAAGATGAACAGTTGCAAGCTTATCTCTTGTATCATCTAACGCCGTCAAAAATACAAACGGGATGCCTTTTTTATCCGGATGGTTCTTACGGAGTTCATCCAGAAGTTCATATCCACTCATTCCTTACATCTTCCGATCACAAAGGATGAGATCAACCGGCTCGCTGAGTATCAACTTTAAACCAGAATGTCCATTCAGTGCCTCAATCACCTCAAACCCTTCTGTCGTCAAGGCGTCAACTATTTCGAAGCGTTGCTCCTGATCATCCTCAATGCAAAGTATTTTAGTCATAATAAAATTTCCTTGTAAGGATCGCGGCATGAAGTTGCGGCTAAATATCAATTCCCAATCCGCCCATTTCGAGTAAATTCCATCGAACTTGTTGGTCATTTTTCGGAGAATATTTATGAGCTCCGAGTCGAAGTGCGAAGACTCCGTTCTGCCGTCACCGTCGAGCATTATCGACAAGGGTTTTTCATGATCGAATCTGGTTCATAGGGACGTTTTGACCTCAATGCGTCATACACATCAACCACGGCTGTGACCCAAGCCTCAATGAGGATTTTCGTCCCTTTAAAGAAACGTGGGTAACCACCATCATTCCAGCGTTCATGATAATTTCTGGCGATGTTGGCCGCTGCCTGCACAACAGGATGTTTCGAATGAGACAGTATATCCTACCCGGGTTTTCCGCCAAACTACTTGACGGAGAAAATTTGCCCGCAATACGTCCAGATTGCCATTGCAAACAGGTAACTCCCCGAGAATTCACACCGATTGCCACAGATCGCTTCTTTCTCAGCATCAAATGACATCAAACAGCTCATTCAGTTCTGGCAGCTTTATTCTGTACCTGGACCGGTAAGAATCCAGAACTTTGTGCGGAAGTTTTACCAACGTGTATTTGCGGATGAACACTGGTTCAGCTCGGTCTTCGCCCGAATTGGAGGGATCGAACATCATGGAACACCCTGTCAGCCATGTGGATTGATGTCATGGGCGGAGGACTTGCGTACCACGGAGGCGAATACCGACTCAGCTTTCATAACACCCACAATGACATTCAATTGATGAATGACAAAGACGCAGAACGCTGGGTAAAGCATATGGTTCATACACTTAACGACCCATCCATCGATTTTACTGCCGATCCGGGATTCAGGCCCGCCGTCAATACTGTTTTAGGCCACTTCTTGGGTAAATACGCTGAGCAATTTAAATTTAGCAATAGCCATAAATTCGGTGATGCTAATCCAGCGGTAACACGGAAGATAAATTTTCTGAACATGTCTTCGGACGCCATCGAAGCATTGCCAGAAGTTGATCTGAAGGACGCTCTTGCAGCAGGAGGCATCGACGTTTAAAAACTAAAAGATAAAAGTGAGTTAGTGAATCAGGCTTTGCGATTATGATTTCAGTTCTGGCTGTCTGAGGCGACTGCGGTCAGCAACAAATAATGGTAAATCCCCGATATGTCTGTATCAGTCAGTGGGTTTCGGAGTGCTATTTCGGAAGTTCCATGTACGCCCATAATCATTCGTGCGAGGAATTCTGTTGGTGGTAATGTTTTAGCCATCGATACCAGGGAATAAATTGGCGGGTCCTGTTCGGGGCGTGAATTGACATGACAGCCATTGCAATATTTCAGATAGATGTTTGCCGTTTCTTTGAGGGCCTCATTCGACAGGTTTTCTGTTTTAAATGTGGCTAGATGCAATGGAAATATTTTTCCGAGATCAGTAATAATCTGAGACACTTCCTGCCAATTCTGATCACTAATATTACTGCGTAATATTTCAAACTTTCGGCGTACAGGGTTTTTATTGATATTATTCAGGGACGCATGGCGCAGGCATAACCAACTAAGCGTTCCTGATTGTCCATCAATTCTTTGATTAAGCCAGTTGCGTTCATGCTCACTAAGCCTGGCCGAGTCTAAACTCCGGATATCGGCCGATAAAACTACGATACCCGCTGCGCATAAGCGGGCATCGTATTCCAGTGAACTTTGAGCTTTAGCCGGGCTACTGGACAGAACCAAAAGGCTTAATAAATAAAACAGTCCAACTGGCTTGATAACAAAGCAAGACAGCCTAGAAATTAACGGCAGTTTCCATCGGCATGTCGGGCATTCCTGACCATTCAACCATTGAGCCATCATATAGTTTGGCATTGGTATTTCCCATAACCTCACTACTGACAAACCAACCCAGCGATGCCCAATGACCGGTATTACAGAAATTGATTTGATCACCATCTGGATTAACATTTGCCAATTGATAGAGGCTTGCGAGTTGATCTTTGCCACGTAGGGTTCCTCCACCATTGACGGTCATCCAGCTTTCCGGCAGATTTTTCGCACCCGGAATGGTTCCATTACGCTTACTCTTACCATGGCGATTAATGCCTATGAATTGATGTTGCGGTCTCAGATCAACAAGTTGAGTTTTACCATCGCCGATGGCTGCTTTTACGTCACTCGCCGACGCCATCATATTCTGGCGTAATTTTGCTGTAAACATTTTCGGCTCTACTTTGTTGTTACCTTTTTCAACCGGATTGGCTTTATCTGAGATATATCCTAGATATCCGCCATTCAAAATAGAAACATTGTCATGCCCCAGTACTTTGAAAGTCCAGTAAACCCGGGTAGCACTGCCTAAGTCCACTGCCGATTTACCGAAGTGATAAATAACGACATGGGTTTTGTTGTCTATTCCCAGATCACCGATTAATTTTGCTATTTTATCAGTCGGAGGTAATTGTCCAGGTACCTTGTCGACACCTGCCCGCCAACCGCCTTTGAGGTAATCCGTATATACCGCACAAGGTACATGTCCTTTCAAATAATCGGTTCGTGAGCCACCATCAATCGGATTTCGAATATCCAGCACTCGAACATTATCATCACAGGAATTCGACTTTATCCAACCCGCATCGACCAATGGTGCCGCTGCGTAAAGACTTCCACTGGCTACAAAACCGCTCAATAGTATTATTAACGCACCTATTTTTTTCATTAACTTCCCCCCCACTCGCATGGATTTTATGATGTGTGTTTTACTCACCGACATTATTACCTGTTTCAAAATTTGTTAGTCGGTGGGTAATCATACTAAAATCAAAGGCGGTTTCTGCGGTAGTATCTATTGCTATCTTTGAAAATCAGTTTAAAAGGGCATCTATGTCAATATATCTCGAACCTGATTCAGCGCTTGGTCATATTTTCCATGCCTGTACGACCGATCAAATCAAGGAATTCTCACCTGAAAAGCGAGGAATCCGTATTCATGGACACAGTACAACGCTGCGTCTTGAAACCGCGTTCTGGTCAGTACTGGAAGAAATGGCGCGCAACGAAAAGCTGAGCCTGGGGGAATTGGTGCAGAAAATTCACGATACCTGTTTAGTCGCTAATGATAAAAATTTGGCGTCCTGCCTTCGAGTCATCTGCCTGAAATATATCAATATTTATTCCTGAATGATTAACCGACTAAATAGTTAAACAACGTTCAGCGTTCATAATGTCCTGAAGGAGATCATCCCAATGCTCATCAAGCATGTCGGGGAGATTTATTGATCGTAGTTCACAATCAGGCTGCGCAATCAGGGGCTCGAGATAGCCGAATAATGCACTCGATTCCGGATAGAGACCAATATCAAGAATTAAAATTTTGAACTGCGCCATTATTCCGCCTATATATTAATAATATGATGTGACTGTTCAATCAGCTCAAGGAGCCTGGAACTATCGATTCCAGCGATGTTGGGATCATCAACCAGTGACAATGGCTCGATATCACAAAGCTCTAGTAACTCTGCCTGCTCAATGTTTTCAGGCGTTTCCTCGACGATACGATCGACGAACACGATCACGACACCATGACCAAAGATAGTCAAACCAGCAGCAGCGCGCATCGCCTCGGCATAGTCGTTATTGGCCAGGACCAATATCTGTTTGGTATCTGTTTGCGAATTCATAGCGACACCACCTGACGGGCAGAACCGATCATTGCACTGTGATCGGTTTGTGAACCCGTTTCTACGGGCGATGATTCCCCAACCGTATAGATCTCCCAGGAATGTTCGCAAACAACAGCGCGTTGTGCTTTCTCAACTAAGACTTCGATCTCGCGATCACCCAGAACTGTTACGCCTTCACCGGTAAAAAAACAGGAAAACTCAATTTGATTCCGACAGCAGGCTCCAGCAAGCCCTTTAAATGCGGGTGCCGATTTCGAATGACTCACAACCAATAACAAACTCATTTCAACGCCTGCTCACTCGAGCGATAGACAGGAAAATGCCGACTGAAAGCACAATCATTATTAGTCCTGTGATCTGGAAAATCTTATTATCTGAATAATCCCCCGACGGGTATTGATCAATGACAACCTTTGTCTGGGTATAACCAAGTGCCAACCGACTGGAAAACGCGACAATCGCTTCAACCGGGTTTGCACTGGCCAGGATTACTTTGCTCTGTTCGAGTATTTGCGATTCCTGGATCTGAATATCCACATTGATAACTTTCCAGTCTCTATCAATCAAACTATTCAAGTCTTCAATCATCGCAATCTGATTGTCTCTAATCGGGCCGCTGTAAACGGTTTGCCGTGTAATCCCTCGCCCTCGACCCTTGCCCGAGCCTGCCATCACCTGTAACAGGGTGGTGTCACCTTGCCATAGCGCAATATTCTTTTGACCTGCAAGCTGCAGTACACCAGCCACCAGATTTCGATCATGCTTATCATCCGAAAATATCAGCAGATCTTCTGAGCCATCCAGCCCTAAAGTCCCCAGAACCCAGCTACTATGATAAAAACTGGGCATTTCTTTATTGGCAGATTTAAAGGTACTGGCAGGCAGACACAAACTTGATTCGACGCTTGATTGTAAACACTGATCAAGATTACGGGCATCAATGAAAAGAAAGCGCTTTTGTGTTAAATCACTGTTTTGATCAATCAGTGATAGCGCGGCTTTCGTCGGGCTGGAGATCGAAAAAAAAACCAGTAGCGTGGCAACAGAGAACTTCATTATCGGGTCAATAATTGCCTCGAATTAACAACCCCCAAACTGTCTTTCTGCTTCGGTTTTGACTGTACCATCGTTATTCGGAGGATTATCCAGATAAAAACCAACCAGTTCGAACATGCTCAGTACACCAAAGTCTTCACCGAGATCGATGACGTTATCAAATTCCTCCATCGATTTTGGAACCGATAAATTGGCGACTTCGCTATCTGATAATTTGGCATAGGGATATAAGGAAAATGAAAGGCCCAGCGTCAGTAGCAAACTAGCCACACAAAATATTAAATTGCCGTAACGATTCATAACAGTTCCTTTCACATAATGCTGACGTAGAAAAAGTACATTGCAACTATAAACGAAATTAACAGGCAAATAGTTTCAATGTTCACCGAGAATTCTCTGATTTATAGTGATCGATAAGTTCATTAACAGGAATAGGTTTCCCAGTATCCGGATGTATGACATCGGCTGTAAAAAAAGGAACTCCGTTTCGCGTCATACGCAAAGACTCCGGTTGATTTGAAGCAATATAGGCAAAACATCCAATCGTCATGATCGTAATCACTATCGACAGGATTGCGAGCTGAATCTGCTGGCTGTTCTCAAACATCATCTTTAATCTCTTCTGACTACAATTTGCCAGTATCGATCTTTCTTTATAGTGCCCAGACAGGTCGACTGAAGTTCAGGCATCATGGGTGGAATTGCTTCGACCGAAGTGGAATTGTCAATTTTGATTTCGAAGGTATCACCGGAGCTTGCTTTTGACAAAGCCGCTTTTGTCATTAACTGAGGGCGAGGACAGGAATCCCCAATACAATCTATGACCTGTTTGATGGTAACAACTGACCCATCTTCCAGGGTAACTTCACTGGTCGATGTTGACTGATCCTGCTCTTTTTTCTTACCGAATAAACCCATAATGTCCTCAGTTTTAGCTGGCGTTAACTTTTGATTCGTTTCGTTGAATTTTTTTGTAAATAGCCAACAAAACCAAAAATTGAATGATCCCAAAAAAGATAGCCGGTATACCGGTTGTTTCCTGCAAGGTTTCAGCATTCGCGAATCCCAATTGCAGGGTTTCCAGATTAAATTCACCGGTCATCACCTCGGGAGCCGGCGGCCAATAAAG
The DNA here is from genome assembly GCA_047639625.1 of Gammaproteobacteria bacterium. Lineage (GTDB taxonomy): Bacteria > Pseudomonadota > Gammaproteobacteria. Next base: position 171 of record JBLIOG010000235.1, on the reverse strand, counting down.
AAATGACCAGAACAGTGAAAACAGAAACATGCCGATGAACGTGAAAAGCAATGCCCAGACGGCGCCAACATTACCTTCTCCCGCTTTGACCCAGGTCGAAACCGTACAAGCACCAGCCAGCACCATGCCGATACCAAAAATAAATAAGCCCGCAATCTGGTTCAGACCAAC
>JBLIOG010000234.1:0-6414 GCA_047639625.1 Gammaproteobacteria bacterium | reverse complement strand
CTCGTTGAACATTTTGATGAAATGTCAGTCGAACCACAGGCTTAAATGAGGAATAAAAAATGGTTGGAGTTAAGGTTGAATTTGAAAATGATTCCAGAATTGTATTGGCAGGGTCTTTGGAGATGCCCGATAAAACATTGGGGATAAAAGCCTATGCGTTGTTTGCTCACTGCTTTACCTGTGGAAAAGATATTGCTTCCGCCTCAAGAATTGCCCGAGCGCTTGCAAAGCAGGGAATTGCTGTTTTCCGATTCGACTTTACTGGTTTGGGGAATAGCGACGGTGATTTTTCTAATAGCAATTTTTCATCGAATATTGGCGATCTAGTTTCTGCTGCTAATCACTTAGCTGCTGAATTTCAGGCACCCAAAATATTAATTGGGCATAGCCTCGGTGGTGCTGCGGTTCTCGCTGCAGCGCATGAAATTCCTTCGGCCCAAGCAATCGTTACGATTGGTGCTCCTTCGACTGGAAAACATGTGGAACACCTGTTTTCAAAGCAGCGAGGTGTGATTGAAGCTCTGGGTGAATCGGAAGTTAATCTGGGAGGGCGTTTATTCCAAATCAAAAACCAGTTTTTGGAGGATATTGATCGATATAACACAACAGAGGAAATCGGTCGCCTCAATCGAGCGCTGTTAATTTTCCACTCGCCAGTCGATAAAATAGTTTCGATTGATCAGGCTGCTGAAATCTATCAGGCGGCAAAGCATCCTAAGAGTTTCATTTCTCTGGATAAGGCGGACCATCTTGTCAGTCGATCTGCTGATGCTGAATATATTGGAAGCACGATTGCCAGTTGGGCAAGTCGTTATCTTGAACCAGCTATAGAGTCAAAGAAAGACTCAACTTCAGTGAGTGTGAAACTGCAATCAGGGGAAGTTTTGATCACTGAACTGGACCCGTCTTTTCTCAGAGGTTTACAAACCGAAGATCACTATCTATTGGCAGATGAACCCACTCGTTATGGTGGTAGCAACCTGGGACCGTCTCCTTATGACCTGTTATTGATGAGTCTTGGTGCCTGTACTTCTATGACTTTGAGAATGTATGCCAATCGCAAGAAAATGGATGTAGGTGATATTAATGTGCGATTAGGGCATGAGCGTATTCACGCTGAAGATTGCCTAGACTGTAAAGAAAGTATAGAACGTCTAACCCGCCGAATTTCTTTCACTGGCAACCTGGATGAATCCCAAAAGCAAAAAATGCTGGAGATAGCCGATAAATGCCCGGTCCACAAAACGTTGGAGAATAACCCTGAAATTGTGACAAGCGTGGAGTGATTTGGATAACTTTATTTAAAAAATGTTGGAATAGCCCATTCCGAAAGTAATATCCGGTGCGCTACCGACAAAAATATCTTCTGAAAAATAGAGATCAAGTTTATTAGATTTAGACTTATCTTCAAGTTGTAAGCCGAGCTGCATCTGTAATGAATTTGAAAATGGTTTTAAATCACTGTTTTTTAAAAAACGACTATGCGCGTCAAATTGAATGAGACCTGATAGACCCGGCTGAAAATCGTAAGTCAGGGATAGCTGAGCAACCCAAATTTCCGGCCTTAAAACGTTTGTCAATGGTCCTTTGGCCGAAGGAAACGCAATACCTAAAAGTGTGTTTGATGACCATTGAGAATTGAGTGGGATGAACCAGGCGACTGATAACGCTGAATCCACAGATTCGTTTCCTGTATTGTCATCGAGAGCTCCAGTGGGTAATTCAACTGACAGAGTTAACGTTGTAATTTGCTGATCGGGCTCTTTTATTATTTTTGACAGGCTTAATTCAATATCTCCAATCCCTTCGCCTGGTTTATTGAATAGGAAAATCGATTCGTTATCTTTTATGTACTCGATTTGTAACTGATCATCCGGGTTTTGCGTTCGTCCTCCCTGAGGTAAATTAAAAAAACCATGCCAGTCCTCTATAAGTCCATCCAGATTGCCAGAACGATTTCCATAGATGGGGATATTTGTAGAGATTTGCCAGTTAATAAATGTATGGCTAAAACGTAAATCGAGGCGAGTGTTTTCAATATCTATAACCAATGATTCGCTATTGCTGGTTTCTTCGTGGTAAGTGTTTGTTATTTGTAACTGAGATTGAAACCGGGATTGATTTTCTGCTGCCGGTAAAACAAAACCTGGCAACAAAAACATCTGCAGCATTGGGTTTTGATCACGCGTAGGAATAGCCGAAAACAAGGGGGTATGCAGTGCAAAGAATAGCCCTGCGATAGCAAACCCTTTGATATTAATCGATTTTGTAATCACCGTGTTCGCGTGTTGCGAGAAACTGAATGCCTGGCCAGCGTTCTTCGGTCATCGTTAAATTAACGCGGGATGGCGCCACGTAAGCGAGGTCACCAGCGTGATCATGCGCCAAGTGACTGCGGGCTTTATTTTTAAAGTCGGTTAGCATTTTTTCATCATCACAAACAACCCATCTTGCGGTATTAACGTTCACGGCCTCGAATTGACAGTCAACGCCATATTCGTCCTTAAGCCGATGCGCGACCACATCAAATTGAAGAATACCTACAGCACCTAATATAAGATCATTGTTTGAAACGGGCTTAAATAATTGTGTGGCACCTTCTTCGCATAACTGAGTGAGGCCTTTTTGCAACGCTTTCATTTTTAGTGGATCTCGAAGCTGTGCGCGTCGAAATAGTTCGGGGGCAAAATTTGGAATGCCTGAAAATGAAAGATTTTCACCCTGACTGAAACTATCGCCAATGCGGATTGTGCCATGATTATGAATTCCAATAATGTCACCGGTGAAGGCTTCTTCGACGTGCTCACGATCTGACGCCATGAAGGTAACTGCTTCAGGTATCTTCATATCTTTGCCTATACGAACGTGTTTTACCTTCATTCCACGGACGTATTTTCCGGAGCATATGCGCATAAATGCGATTCTATCCCTATGCTGTTTATCCATGTTGGCCTGAATTTTAAAGACAAATCCGGTTAAATTTTTCTCGTCGGGCTCTATTGTACGTGATCGGGTAGGTCTAGGTTGCGGTGCCGGAGCGTATTTACTAAATGCATCGAGCAATTCAGACATCCCGAAATTATTGATGGCCGAGCCAAAAAATACCGGAGTTAATCGCCCGGCAAGATATTCATCCAGATCAAATTCATTTGAGGCTCCGCGAACGAGCTCTATTTCTTCACGAAACTCCTTTGCCATAGATCCTAATATTTCGTTGAGCCGAGGATTATCCAGCCCCTGTATTACTTCGCCGGTGGAAATTTTGTCCGAATTTGAAGCAGAAAAAACATGGACTGAATCATTTAATAAATGGAATACACCTTTCAGGTTTTTACCCATACCGATGGGCCAGGTTATAGGTGCACAACTAATCTTCAGAACGTCTTCGACTTCATCCATTAAATCGATGGGATCACGCCCTTCGCGATCGAGTTTGTTGATAAACGTAATAATGGGTGTATCCCGCAGCCGGCACACGTCCATAAGTTTAATGGTTCTTTCCTCGACTCCTTTTGCGCAGTCAATAACCATTAAAGCCGAATCAACGGCGGTCAAAGTACGATAAGTATCTTCCGAAAAATCTTCATGACCGGGCGTATCGAGCAAATTAATAATTGAGTCGCCATACGGGAATTGCATGACCGATGAAGTCACTGATATTCCACGTTCTTTTTCGAGCTCCATCCAGTCGGATGTTGCATGTCGCGCAGCCTTTCGCCCCTTAACCGTGCCGGCCATTTGAATGGCTTTACCGAAAAGCAATAGCTTCTCGGTAACCGTCGTTTTACCAGCGTCGGGGTGGGATATGATCGCAAAAGTACGCCGCCGACGCATTTCTTCGTAGTCAGACATTAATGGGTCCAGTAAGGAAATTTAAATTAATCTGAAATATATGTAGTTGTAATAATTTTATTCAGAAAGTTTAGACGATTGCGCTGTTATGTCGATGCGAAATATCAAGAGCATACAGCAATGCGTCTTCACGACCCTCAGTTGCAGGATAATAATTTTTCCGGCAACCAATTTCATTAAAACCGGTGGCATTATAGCAACTTATAGCAGATTTATTACTTGGCCGGACTTCAAGAAGTATTGTATTTACTTTTTTATCCGCGGCTATATTGACCAGAAAATCGATAAATTTTTGTCCATAACCTCGATTTTGAAATTGTCGTTCTATTGCAATATTGAGTATATGGCTTTCATCAGCAGCGATGCTGATAATGGCATGTCCAGCAATTGCATCATCGACCATAGCCAGCCAGCATTCGTATCCGACTCGGAGGCAATCCTGAAAAATGCCCTCGCTCCATGGGAAAGGATAAACATTGTTTTCAACAAGGAGAACTGCAGCAACGTCACTCACCAGCATAGGACGAAATGTTAGATGTTCAGACTTCATCTATGACGATGCCGAGTCAATTAATTGTTTGAGATGCGCATATAACATCTTCATGTCGTGCCAGGCCAGTGACTTTGCAGCCGGATTGCGCAGTAAATAAGCAGGGTGGTAGGTTACTTTTAAGGGGATTTCCGATCCTGGTAATTGATGCATATCGTTTAGCAATCTACCAATAGGTTGTGTTGTACCTAAAAGTGAGTGTGCAGAAATTCTACCAACTGAAAGAATAATTGCGGGCGATATTGACTTAATTTGTGCTTCTAAAAACTGCCCGCATTGTGCAATTTCCTCTGGCTTCGGATCGCGGTTATTTGGAGGCTGGCATTTTACAATATTGGTCATAAATACCGAGTCACGATCCAGGCCGATACTGGCTAAGAGTTTCTCGAGCAACTGACCGGATCGACCTACAAAAGGTTCGCCTCGAATATCCTCGTCATGTCCGGGGCCTTCGCCGATAATCATTAAATCTGCCGTTTTAGAGCCAGTCCCGGGTACTTTTTGAGTGCAGTTCTGAGCCAGTGCGCAGGCTGAACAGGATTGAATAGACTGATTGATGTCATCCCAGCTGCCGAGATTTAAAACAACAGGCCCAGCAGTGGGTACAGGATCGGGATTAGTTATAACTGGATCAATATGTCTGATCACAGTAGCGGGTATCAATGGTTCGGTTTTAACTGGCGCAATAGTTGGTATGCCTACTTCCGCAACTATATTACTGGCTGCTGAGTGCGCTCGTGGCGGTTGGCGAATGCCGATTCCACGAAGGCAGTGTTGTTGGTTTTCGTTTAACACACTGGCTCACTTAGAATCAAATTAGGGATAGTATAAAGCGGCAGTGTATTTTACTAAACGGAATCCGCATCAGCTAAGCGGGTTCGTTTTCGATTCCATCGAAATAAAGACACTACAGGTCCCGATGCCATATATAGAAAGAAACTGATAAATAACACTGTTGATGTTTCTACGGTTAGCAACACAAAGACTAGCATAACCGCGAGTACGGTAACAAATGGGACTTTCTTTCGTAAATCAATATCTTTAAAACTATAATAGGAAAAATTCGAAACCATCAGTCCGCCACAGCCGATCGAAAAAACCAGCGTAGCATAGGAAACATCTTCGCCAGCAATCCCATAGGTTTCACAAACCCAGACGGCACCCATCACAACCGCAGCTGCAGCCGGACAGGCCAAACCCTGGAAGTAACGTTTATCAGCTGTTCCTACCTGGGTATTAAATCTAGCAAGTCGGAGTGCCGTACAGGTGGTGAATATGAAGGCTGCCAACCAACCTAGTTTGCCCATGAACACTGAGCTATTTCCGAGATCAACCAACGACCATTGGAAAAGGACAAGGGCTGGAGCAACACCAAAAGAAACCATGTCAGACAAACTATCAAACTCTGCCCCGAAAGCTGACTGTGTGTTAGTCATTCGCGCAACTCTACCGTCCAGGCCATCGAGCAGCATGGCCAGAAATATGGCCTGGGCCGCCAGTTCGAAATGCCCATTCATAGATGCAATAATGGCGTAGAAGCCGCAGAACATTGCGCCTGTGGTAAACATATTGGGCAGCAGGAAAATTCCCTTGCGTAAACTTTGTTTATTTGATTTTGGGTTACTATCGTCCATTTATTTTCCTGATTATTAGAGGCGGATGGTTAAAAACAGTCACCTCTTCAAGTGGTTTTAGTTTTTGCTCTTATCGGTCAGGGCGTTTGCCCTCAACCAGGGCATCATAGAACGAAGGTATTCACTAGCTTGCCCAATTCATGAGCAGCGTTGTTTCTTCGCCATGCGGTTATTGAGGGATAGTTTGATGGTCCTTTCTGAATGAATGATTTGGCATACTCACCATTAATGATAGTGAGCTTTTCCTCCTGGATAATGGAGAGATCGCAACCTTTGTCATAAAAAGTACTCATTATTACCTCGTTCAAAACGTTTTCGTGGCTGGTAAATTAATGGGTGGGTTCCACGTCGTCGGCAAACCCCGCCAGTCAGGTATTA
>JBLIOG010000233.1:0-6444 GCA_047639625.1 Gammaproteobacteria bacterium | reverse complement strand
TCGGGATAGTCAGGATCATCAAAGGTCAATATCGAATTATTTTCAATAGAAAGCCACTCCAGATCTGTTTCGACTGAATTATCTCGAGCGGACAAAATGCAATTGATTATTCGTTGTGAATAGCCCAGATGTTTTAAATCCTGACCGGTTGAAGCCAACACTTTTTGAAAATCATTATCAAATTGTTTTTTTAGTTCGAGGATCGTAGCAGTTCCAATTCCCGATGTATGAAACAGCTTTAGCAGACTGGTGAGAGAATTCAATTCCATGAAATATTTTAATCCTGATTCAGTACTGGAATAATAGCACTGGATTTACCCGGTTTAAAAAAACAAAACCCGGAAATTCCGGGTTTTGTTTCAAATGTTAAAGCGGTGGTGGGATTTCGTCCCGAGTTAAATTTACTCGGGTGTTTCGACATAATCTTCGGTACTGACGGGTCGATCCGCTTCGAGAACCAGGGCATAACTCATTTTTTCGAAAGATCGTATTATCATCGCCATTCCTACTTTTTGATCGGGAAGTTGTACGCGGAAATTAAGCTCTACTTCAGCTTTATCAATGATGACGTCGCCCACACGTCGAATACTGAGTAAATTTCCTGATTCTATGCCATCGCGAAATCCCAGATTGATAGCGACGGTTTGATACTGTCCAATCTGTGAAATAGCGTCGAGAAGTGATACGATTTCGCCCCGAATTTCGATAGCCGGTGGTTTGGGGAAAAAGTCTCGCTCAAAGTTTGTGTTATCGAGTGGCAGAATTCTGTCGTCTCTTAAAATCTCTCGCTTTGAGGTTGTCACCAATACAGTGGCCGGATCACCCCGTTTCAGAAGTTTTGTTTCGCCAACATATAATGCTTCGTAACCGAGTAATTCGTCGGTAATTGGGTCTCTTAGCGCGCGATTGGGCCTATAAATTTGATATCGGCCATTGCCAGAAGAGGTATCCAGTTTACGAACAAATAATTTATCATCGAGACTATTGATTAGATGGGAATCTTCACTCGACAAGACGTAAGCGGAACGCGCCAATTGATCTTCATCTATGATTAGGGGTCTTTCGAGTAAATGACGAATAGATTCAATGGGAATAGAAGGAATACTCGCATCGATAGATCGCGACCGAACACGTGGCGATAGTTTAACGATTGTCATACCACCACCTGTGGCTAGAATTGCACCATCTTCACCACGCTGTACTAACTGTATTCGTTTTTGACCACCAATATAGACGATAGCCAATACGTCGCCCGGGTAGATCAGGTGAGGATTTTCAATCTGGGGATTTTTGAACCAGATTTCGGGCCAGTGCCAGGGGTCTCGAAGAAAGTGAGAAGAGATATCCCAAAGTGTGTCGCCTTTTTGTACAATATAGGTCTCGGGGTATTCTGGTTCGTAAACGATGGTCTCTGCAGGTTCAGGTTCGGGTATGATGGCCTGAACGGTTGAGGCATCAGAAGTATCGGTGGACCTTGCGGGTTCTTCTACAATTGCGAATGGCGGTTTTTGATCCGCACAGGCAGAGAGCAGCAACAGACCTGAAAGCAGTAGGAGTCCTTTTGCAAGCTGGCTTTTGGCTTGTTTAAGCATGGAGTAACCCTGAATATGCTGTGTGGTAAGATTATTGTAGCTGAAAATTAGTCAACTACAACCTTTTTAATCTCCAAGATTCTAATATAATCATTGACTTGGAACAACTACTTATAAATTTCTTGAAGTTTAAAAACATGGCTTTATTAAATATTTTACATTTTCCTGATCCCCGTTTGCGTACGATAGCCGCTCCGGTCGAAAAAATTGATGACGCAATTCGATCTCTTGTTTCCGATATGCTTGAAACGATGTATGACGCTCCGGGAATCGGTTTGGCTGCAACCCAGGTGGACCAACACATTCGTCTCCTGGTAATGGATGTTTCGGATGACAATGCTTCTCCGCGTTGTTTGATTAATCCGAAAATCATCCTCAGAGATGGAGAGGAAGAAATGGATGAAGGCTGCCTTTCAGTGCCTGGGTTTTATGAAAGTGTGCAGCGCGCGAATCATATTCGGGTGCGGGCACAAAATGAGCGGGATGAAACCCTTGAATTCGACGCAACTGGTCTAGAGGCGGTTTGTATTCAGCATGAAATGGATCATCTTGACGGCAAGTTGTTTGTTGATTACCTGTCGACTTTAAAACGTGACAGAATCAAATCTAAATTACTAAAGTTAAAGAAGCAAAAAACCACGTGACGACAGGCCCGGACCGAGGCTACCTGCTATGAAAGTTATTTATGCGGGTACGCCTGATTTTGCGGTGCCAGCCTTGCGTGCCCTGTGTCATTCTGAGCATGTTGTTGCAGCCGTCTATACTCAGCCTGACCGCCCAGCTGGCCGAGGCCGAAAACTCCAGGCTAGTGCTGTAAAGCAGCTTGCACTTGAGCACGATATTGAAGTCAGACAGCCAGAAAATTTCAAATCAATTGAAGCCATCAAAGAACTGACTGATTTGAATGCAGATCTGATGGTGGTTGCAGCCTATGGATTAATTCTTCCCGTTGATGTTTTGATCGCCCCTCGATTAGGTTGCGTCAACTTACACGCGTCACTACTGCCGCGATGGCGGGGTGCGGCACCCATCCAACGAGCAATATTAGCGGGTGATCAGGAAACAGGGATCACCTTAATGCAGATGGCTAAAGGCCTTGATACCGGTGATATTCTTGATCAGCAGACTCGGGTTATCGAGTCCAGCGAGACTACGGCTAAGCTGCATGATCTCTTAAAAGAAGATGCAGCCAAGCTATTAATAAAATCGCTGCCATCCTTCTTTGAGGGTAACCTTTTACCTCGGCAACAGGATGAAACATTAACCCTCTATGCTGAAAAATTAAGCAAACAGGAAGCTGAGGTGAACTGGGGTCATAATCGACACCAAATTCTTAACGCGATTAGAGCTTATAATCCCTGGCCGGTGAGCTATGGATATCTGGATGGCCAGGCTGTACGTCTGTGGCAGGCTGACGATACGAATCAACCCGTTTCATCAGAAACCGGAAAGGTAATCTGCCATACCAGGGACGCTATTTTTGTAACCTGCAAAGACGGTGTTATCGCAATTACCGAAATACAGTGGCCGGGGAAAAAACGCATGTCTGCGGCTGACTTACTTAATGCACGTGATTTAACAGGAACTAATTTTGGCGAAAAACAAGTCTGATAAGTGTCTCAACCCTCGATGGCAATCGCTGCAAACCCTGCTGAAGGTGATTGACAATGGTCAATCGCTGGATCAGGCATTGCCATTGCTGCTTCAGGGAGACGCACCGTTGGAAGCTCGGGATTATTCTTTTTGTGCTGAAATTACGAATGGAACCTGCCGATATTACTTTGGTTTAAAAGTTCTGTTATCGCGTTATCTCAAAAAGTCGCTGCGTCGAAAAGATTCCGATATTGAAATTATCCTGATACAGGGGCTCTATGAATTAATTTTCATGCGAACCCATGAATACGCTTCTGTTAATGAAACGGTCGGACTCTGTCGATTGCAGTCAAAGGAATGGGCGAGGGGACTGGTCAACGGTGTCTTGCGAAAAGTTGCTCGAGAAGCTTTATCATCACAGGATATTCCTGCTGAGGATACTTATCCTGAATGGATGGTCGAGCTGATTTCGAAGGACTGGCCAAGCCAGAAAAATGAAATATTGATCGCTGGAAATAAACGCGCACCGATGACGTTGAGAGTCGATACACGACAGATATCAGTCGAGGACCTTTTAACGCAAGATCTTCCTGATGCAACTCCACATAATCAAATAAATACGGCAATCACACTCAACCAGCCAATGTCGGTTGGTGAAATACCCGGATTTGAAAAAGGATTGGTTAGTGTTCAGGACGCCTCCGCTCAACTGGCCGCTATATTGTTAGATCTGCAGCCCGGGCAAAAGATTCTGGATGCCTGTGCAGCCCCCGGTGGAAAAACTTTACATATTGCACAACTACAATCAGATCTTCAGATTGATGCTGCCGATATTAGTGAAGTAAGACTTGAAAGGGTCGCTCAAAACCTCGATCGGGCCGGCGTCAAGGCGCGGATGGTTTGTGCGGATGTAACGCAATCATCCGGTGATTTGATGTCTAATTATGACCGGATTCTGGCCGATGTGCCTTGCAGTGGAAGCGGCGTTGTTCGACGACACTCCGATATTCGATTGTTACGTCGTAAAAGTGATATGGCAAATTTGGTTAAAAATCAGCAAGTTATCCTCGATCAGCTGTGGCAACGACTGAAGTCGGGTGGACGGCTTGTTTACAGTACCTGTTCGATTTTTCGACAGGAAAATGAAGATCAAATTAGAGCGTTTCTTGTTCGTCAAGCCGATGCTACGGAAATAAAGTTAGATTCGGTAGAATGGGGCCATAAACAAGAATTCGGCCGGCAAATATTACCCGGGGAGTTTGATATGGATGGATTTTATTATGCGTGTCTGGAGAAGCGTTGAAAGCTTTGTTTCATAGCGCCCGGTTCGAAAAATTAATACGGTCATGGTCGCACTATTTTGCCACAGGTTTACTGATGGTGATGGTGATTTCGACACAGCAGGTTCGCGCCGATGATTCTGATGCGTTTGAAATTAGTCAGGCTGGATTCCAGGTTGAAGATTCGGTACTGCTTCTCACGGCTAAAATAGGGATTAATTTACCGAAGTACCTCCGAATTGCTGTAGATCAGGGTTTCTCCGTGCCCTTGATGTTTGAAATCGAAATCATGCAACAGAACAATTATTGGCCTGATAAAAAGGTAGTGAGCCTCAAGCAACAGTATCGGTTAAACTATTTACCCATGCTACGATCTTATGTCGTACAGGACAGCAATAACGCACAACGATATTATTATGATAATTATCAAACGGCAGTCGATTCGCTGACCTGGATATACCTTTATCCTCTATTAGACATCGATAACCTTTCTGCAGATCAGTCTTACTATGCCCGCCTCCGTTACGGGATTGATTCTGAAATATTGCCGATACCGTTAAAGTCGAGTTCGCTCTGGGATAATGACTGGGAGTTAGCCAGTGACTGGTACGACTGGGAAATAATCCGGGCCGAATTATGAACAGCACCCTGCGCAATTCAGCATCGGTTTTTGCTTTGTTGATTCTGCTGATTGTCTCGCTTTATTCGATCAGTGATGCCACATCAAACTCTGCAACCTTTGGCAAGTATTACGACTGGTTAGTATTTTTTAATGCGCTTGGTTTGATTTCGCTACTCTGCCTGATTGTCTACAACGTCTATAAATTATTCGTTCAATATCGGATCAAGGCGATAGGCTCGCGGCTAACTGCTCGCATGATCGGCATCTTTATACTATTAACGATTATTCCGGTTAGTATTGTTTACTACTTTTCACTGAGCTTTCTTCATCGCAGTATTGACAGCTGGTTTGATGTCGGTGTCGAGGTTGCCCTTGAAGACTCATTGAAATTGGGCCGAAGCGCGGTCGATCTGAGAAAACGAGAAGCAATCAATAAAACGAGACGTATTGCCAGCGAGTTATCTGCGATCGATGAAGAATTGTGGTTTGTTTATCTCGATGAGGCCCGAGTGCAGAGTGCTGCCAACGAATTAACACTGGTCAATCACGATCAAAATATTATTACCTCAAGCAGTATTGATTCAACTGAATTGCCGAGTGTTCTGTCGCTCACTGATTTTGGTGATCTGGGGCCGGAAGATCATTATCTAAATCTGGTTGAAGATCCGGATTACGGTTTAGCGATTCGGATTGTCGTGTCGGTGCCCGTATCGGATGTCACCGAAAAGTCTAAAACGTTGCAGGCCTTGTTTCCATTCACTGATCGGTTGAACGAGTTGACGATTGGGGTTCAACAGGCTTTTGATCGATACAAAGAACTCGCTGTTTTAAGGGATCCACTTAAAACCAGTTTTACCCTGGCATTGTCGTTGATCTGGTTGATGAGTGTTCTGTCAGCAATCTGGTTAGCCTTCATTGCAGCTCGAAAGCTGGTTTCACCGATTAACGACCTGGTCGAGGGGACCAAGTCCGTTGCTGCCGGTGATTATGAGCAACAGTTGGCGGTATCGGGTAATGATGAACTGGGTTTTTTACTGAAATCATTTAACACCATGACCCGAAAAATCTCGAGAAGTCGTGCTATTGCCGATCAGAGTCAGTTGATGGAAGCAAAGCAGAAAAATTACCTCGAATCGGTGCTGTCACATATCACTTCGGGTGTTTTAACGGTCGATGATGATGGCAATCTTAAGAGTAGTAATCCGGCTGCCTGTGAAATATTTTCGATCGACAGAGCCTATTTTAATCATCGATCGATGGATGAGCTCGGTCGAAATTTTCCCGCGATGAAAACTTTCTTCGATGCCATTCGTAAACACATTCAGTTAGATGATGACTGGCAGGAGGAAGTGATTTT
>JBLIOG010000232.1:0-6487 GCA_047639625.1 Gammaproteobacteria bacterium | reverse complement strand
CCAGGATAATACAACAAATAAACTATGATTATGGCACTACATTCTGATATTGAAAAACATAACCTGTTGATATTATTAGATATTAATTTTCAAAAAGAGTAGAAATAGTCGAATTTAGTCACTATTTTTGGGTAAAACCCTAAAGATGGGTTAGACGACCACAGCCTTTTCACTAACTTTCATCAATAATTTCTATATTCAAACTTTTTCACACCTATTGATAGAGATTATGCGCAAATGTTCTACAAGAACAGACTCACCTTCTGACCCAACCTGCGCTAAGATTACACACAATTTCACCACCATATATTAAGAACTAAAATACCGATATGTCAGCTTTATATAATCCTGAAAAATTCCAGCTGGTTCGAAAGCCCCTTTTGGAAGCCAGTACGTTGCCATCTGATGTTTATACATCAGATGAGTTTTTCGATATGGAGAAACGAGAAATTTTTTTAAAACAGTGGCTCTTTACCGGTCATATCAGTCAGGTCAGAGAACTGGGACAGTATTATTGCTATGACAGCTTTGGAGGTCCGCTCATTATTATGCGCACCGGCTCGGATACAATAAAGGCCTATACTAATAGCTGTCGACACCGAGGCTCGAAATTACTCGATGGTGAGGGCGTCTGTAAGCGAATTGTCTGCCCTTATCATAGCTGGACCTATCAACTAGATGGAGCCCTGTCGGGAGCCCCCCAAATGGACCAGGTTATCGGCTTTGATAGTAGTGATTTTTCATTGTTGGAAATCCCGCTAGAAATTTGTAATGGATTAATTTTTATAAATTATCAGAAAAACCCCATTCATTTCGACAAACATATGGGTAACTTTTCAGAACGGTTTAAAAACCATAGCGCCGAAAAAATGCGATTGATCGAAAACATCCATTTTAGCGTTAACTGTAATTGGAAATTGTTAACTGAAAATGCCCTCGAGGCCTATCACACCGGCACAGTACATAGAGATACTCTGGGCCCACAGGAATCTGTTGCATTAAATTGCCGAGGTAATTGGTGCGGTCTAAAGATTGTTGATGAGGATAGTGTTGCGACAATGAAAGATAACTTAAAGCCTTTTGATCACATTCAAGGGCTCACCGAAGATGATAAATCAGGTGCTTTTTTTACCGTAGTTTATCCATCGACACAGTTTGTGTTTGCTCAGGATTGTATCTGGTGGCTCTCATTTAAACCCATTACCGTTGATCGTACCGACTTAACAATCGGAGCCTGCTTTCCAGTTGAAACAATCGGTCGGGTTGATTTCAAGGAACAGCTTGCGCTGTATCGGAATCGTTGGACGTCAGCGACCCAGGAAGATAATCAAATTTGTGAATCACAATTTAAAGGACAGAAAATCAACCGGCCACCTGGCAGGTTTAGCCATCACGAGTTCGCTGTACATGCATTTGACAACTGGATACTCGATCAAATATTGGAACTATAAGCTTAATCATCGGGTCAATTAACCCATATTCGAAATAATCCTCAGGACTCCGGTTTATTTCAAACAAATTTGACTGATTGGTGGTATTCCATACCGTAATGTCTACAATTTGTAATACCCTTAATCTGAATTGTTAATGAAAAAAAATCTTCGTAATTTTCTTTATATTATTTTCATTATCAACTTAACAGCCTGTGCGAGTCTGGTTGATTCAGCAACCACCCGACTCACTAATAACTTGCAAAGTGCAATAGCAAATCATGATGATCCAGAAACAATCGAATCCGCTCTGCCTGGCTATATGCTCCTGATTGATAGCCTCGTGGTCGGTGAACCTGAAAACCCCAACACTTTGATGGCTGCAGCGAACCTTTACGGCACATTTAATGGTGGATTTAATACCGATGAGCCGCGAGCAAAGCGATTGGCCAAGCGCTCATTTGAGTATGCATCAAAAGCTATTTGTATTGAGATCCCAGATTTTTGCACTATCCGTAAACTCAAATTATTGGCCATAAAAGGTATTCTTGAAACTATCGAATTAGATCAACTTTCGAAACTCTACGATTTTGGTAGCAGCTGGGCGGGCTATATCCAGACACATACCGACGACTGGAGTGCGCTGGCCGATCTACCACGACTCACCGCTGTTTTTGAAACCTGTGTTGAACTCGATGAAACTCATGATAATGGTGGGGCGCATTTGTATCTTGCTGTCCTTGCAAGTCAGCTTCCCCCTTCGTTGGGTGGCAAGCCAGAAATCGGATTGGCTCATTTTGATCGAGCTCGGGTATTATCGAACTCTAAAAATTTGATGATAGACGTCCTTGAAGCGAAATTTTATGCGCGCTTGATTTTTGACCAGGAGCTTCATGACGAGTTACTCGATAAAGTCATTGATGACCAAACCGTTCACCAGGATCTGGTATTAATCAATGCTCTGGCAAGGCAGCAAGCAATATTATTGCGATCTGAATCTGAAGAATTTTTCTAAACTTTTATTATTATGATACCTATTCCCAACAACCCATTAACAATTCATCCAATAAAAAAAGGGGTGCACAAAATTAATCTAATGAATAAGACCAGCTACCTGTTGCTGACAATCCTTGTAACCCTTGGTTTGCTGCAATCGGCCTATGCTAAAACTTTAAAAATTGCGACTCTGGCCCCGGCAGGAACAGCCTGGATGAAAGAAATGAAACAGGGCGCAAAGATAATTGAAAAGAAAACCAACGGTCGCGTTAAATTTAAGTTTTACCCCGGTGGTGTAATGGGTAATGATCAAAGTGTCCATCGAAAGATTAAAATCGGTCAATTACAAGGTGGCGCGTTTACCTCCGGTGGCCTCTCACATATTGACAACACAATTCAGACCTATAGTTTACCTATGCAGTTTCGGTCAAATGAAGAAGTGAGTTATGTCCGCGAAAAAATGGATTCAACCATAATCCAGTCGATGGCCGACAACGGCTTTATCATTCTAGGTTTAACTGGAGGAGGATTTGCACGGATACTCTCGCAAAAACCCCTTAAAAATCTTGAATCAATTCGAGCCTCGAAAGTATGGATTCCTGAGGGCGACACTCTCGTCCAGCAAACTTTTGAAACTTTAGGCATTTCACCGGTGTCACTCCCAATTTCCGACGTATTTACAGGGCTTCAGACAGGTTTGATTGAAACGGTGACCGTAAATCCAACAGGAGCAATCGCATTTCAGTGGCACACCAGTACAAGCCACATGACAGAGACTCCAGTGATTTATTTGATGGGTATTTTGGCTGTTCAGAAAAAAGCCTTTGATAAACTATCAAAAAATGACCAGGTTATCGTTGTTTCAGAAATGAAATCTGTTTATTCCAGACTTGGCGAGATAAACCGTAGCGATGACGAAAAAGCACGAAAGGCACTTGTTGAACAGGGTATCAAATTCATTGAACCTGGGCCTGAAGAACTCGAGCGTTGGAGAAGTTTATCTCAGCAATCGATTGTCCAAATGGTTGAAAAAAATTTGATCAAACAAGAAATTGTTGATCAAATCAATCAACACTTAAAGGATTATCGAAACCAGTAATCCGATGAAATCACTCATCCATAAGCTCACCAGAATTGAGGATATCATTCTCGTCTCGATGCTTGTCTCGATGATCCTGTTAGCGTCATCTCAAATCATTCTCAGGAATTTATTTGATGCAGGCATAGTTTGGGCTGACCCACTCTTACGGGTAATGGTTTTATGGATCGGGCTCATCGGTGCCATGGTGGCCAGCAGAGATAATCGCCATATCAGGATTGACCTGTTGGGACGATCACTCAATAAAAACACACATCTGTCAATTCAGGTTTTTGTGGGTCAATTTTGTGCCTGGGTTTGCTTCATAATCGCAGGTTACGGTGCGAAATGGGTTTGGAGTGATTATATTGATGGACTCCCCGGGTTTTCAATTTTCCCTGCCTGGTTGCTGGAAGTGATAATACCTTTCGCGTTTGCCGTTATTGGCATTAGATATTTTATGCTATCTATTTGCTGGGCCTCATTATTAAGACGTCGGCTTCGGCAACTAGGAAGGCGTTAATTATGAGCTTCCTGACGCCTATTCTTTTAATTCTGGCAATCCTGAGAACACCTCTATTCGTTATAATCGCAGCCAGTGCAATGATTGGTTTTTACCACGAAGAAATTGATTTATCAGTCATCAGTATTGAAATATATCGATTGGCAGAAATGCCTATTTTACTCGCTATTCCTTTATTTACCTTTGCCGGGTTCCTCCTCGGCGAAAGCCAGGCATCTACTAGACTGGTCAATATTACAAATAGCTTATTAGGCTGGATCCCGGGCGGGTTGGCCATTGTCGCCATTTTTGCGTGCGCCATGTTTACAGCATTTACTGGTGCTTCCGGTATTACGATAATTGCACTAGGGGCACTTTTATATCCCGCATTACAGCAATCCGGTTACCGTGAAACCTTCAGTTTAGGGTTACTGACAAGCTCTGGGAGCCTCGGGTTATTGTTTGCACCGTCCCTGCCCTTGATTTTGTATGGAGTTGTTGCCCAACAAATGGACCTGGAAATACCCGTTAGTATCGGCCAATTATTCCTTGCGGGAATTTTCCCCGGCCTTTTGATGCTCCTGTCACTTTCTATTTACAGTATGTTTCAACCTAGAAACAAGGGTCGCAAACCCGATTTTAATACTCAAGAAGCTCTGAAATCGATTGTCGCCGCTCGCTGGGAAATCCCTCTACCAGTTCTTATTTTGGGTGGCATCTATGGGGGTTATCTTGCTATTTCTGAGGCTGCCGCTTTCACTGCGCTTTATGTCTTTATAGTAGAAGTGTTTATCCTAAAGGAAATTAGTCTAAAGAAATTGCCTGATATCATGCGAGACTCAATGGTAATGGTCGGCGGCATAATGATCATCATAGGCGTTTCACTAGCATCAACAAATTATTTGATTGATGCAGAAATTCCAACCCAAATATTTGAATTCGTTCAGGCCCGAGTTGAAGACAAATTAACCTTCCTAATTTTGTTAAACCTGTTTTTATTAATTCTTGGGATGATGCTCGATATATTTTCAGCACTGGTTATTATTGTTCCTATCATTCTTCCAATAGCGGTTGGTTATGATATTCATCCGGTTCACCTGGGAATTATATTCCTCGCCAATATGCAGCTCGGTTACTTTACACCCCCAGTTGGTATGAACCTTTTTATAGCGAGTTATCGATTTGAAAAACCGGTCATGACGTTATATCGCGCAACCATACCCTTCTTCCTGATCCTGTTAGTTTGCGTACTTATCATTACTTACTACCCGCCCCTCAGTTTGGCTCTATTACCTTAACCATTCAAAGTTGTTTTAACCTTTGGGAACATAGATTGAATTCAGTTACAGGAAAGGTAATCTGTGGCATCATCCGATGCCTTCTAGACAGACCAGATAACCATGAGAAAAATAATTACAGCATTTTTACTGGCCTCACTTAGCGCTGGCTGCGCCTCAGGTACGGGCCCTATTGACCCTTATGTCCAGAAACTACAATGGCTCGACGGAGCTAACCCTCAACTTGATGCAGATCAGGCCGTAAAACAAAACGATTTACGGTTATTAGGTCTTGCGACCCGAAGTGTTAATATTCCCGGTGTCAAAAAAGAAGATAGTATCAAATATGAAACTGAATGTGGTGTGCAATTGATCGAAGGTATTTCTGACGTCGTTCGTAGTGATGAGCATTTACGATTAATGCAAAAAGCGAGAAGTTACGCTCTTAAGTACAACGCCATCATTAAAATTCATTGCCAACCCTAAGGTTAAGAAAGTTTAACACTTTGAATCCGACGATGAATACCGAGCATTGCCAAAAGGCCTAGAATAATAAAAACCCATGATTTAGCAAAAGCACCTGTTCCTACCGGGGAATTGTTAAAACCACCCGAAGTTGCGCCGCTCCCGCCGCTCCCGCCGCCGGAAATATTGCATTCACCGACCTCAGAAGTAAATACTGAACCTTCATCGTTGAAGGTTGTGGTTTTATCACCGGTGTCAAAATCTCCAGTACCTGTAACCGTCAAATTGCCATCAGATAAATCAAAAAACACATTATCGCTACACATAACTCGAAAACGGGCCAGACTCGATGACAAATCAGGCATAGCTATATCTGCCGTGCCATCATTATCCTGATCGGAAGCTAAAGATGTTTCTGAATAAGTCAGAAAATTACCAGAAAACGTTAGCAAATCAATATCGACACTTTGACAATTGATAACGCCTCCATTGGTACCGGCGACATCCCAGTCGACTTTTACAACCGATCCACCCGCTATTGTCTCATCGGCTGCATGGGAGGTTACTGCGAAAGGCCCTGCTGAGGAATCTACCGTTATTCTGACGTCATCAGTAGCCTGACCGCTCTTACCATCACGCACGGTTAACTGAAAATTCAAATTTCGGTTTGTGCAGGGCATTGCCTCGCTTTTATCAATTTGATTATTCAACAATGTACCCAGGGCAGGAAAGGAACGAC
>JBLIOG010000231.1:0-6566 GCA_047639625.1 Gammaproteobacteria bacterium | reverse complement strand
CCTTCAATGAGAATATTTTTAGTTGTGAACCATTGTTTTAATGGACCTTTATTGATGTGAACAGATGCCTCCATACTATTTTTATCTTCGTATAAAACTCGAGTTTCGCGACACCAGGGCAAAAATTCGGGGTATGACTTTACGTCGTTGACGATTGAATAAAGATCAAGTGCCGAATATGGCATCAAAGCACTGCGGTTTATCACGGGCATCAGGAAAAGGTTTCGTTAAAATTACTTTTAAAATGAAGATAATGGGAGCATAGGAAACTGCTTAATAGGCTTAATTAACACATCGGTAGAAATATGATCCATTATATCGCTCCAGTCGTTGTTAATAACACAATGAAAATTAAAACCGGCGTAATATATCGCATCAAATAATTCCAAATTTCAAATTGAATTTTCTTTTTTCCATTAATAATACTCAACCCAATTTCACGCGGTAAAATCCAGCCAACGAAAAGACAGGCTAGTAATGCCATTAACGGTTGAATTACATGGCTGGCCATATAAATTATAATGTCATGAAAACCGGCGTCGTTAACCAACTGAATCGCCTCATCACCGACTAAAATTGCAATCGAAAACCCTTCTCCGTTCCAAAGGCTGTAAGACAAAACAATCATTAAGCCTGTCAACCAACAACATACCCCTATTATGCAGGCAGCACGGAGCCTTGAGATTTGATATTTTCGCTGTAAAAAATCAACGGGGCTAATGAGCAAGGCCACTGCGGTGGTATAGGCAGCGATTAGTAACATCAAGTAGAAAACCGGGCCTAGAGATTGATCGGCATCGTAGCTTGCAAATACTACCGGCAAAATCTCAAACATCGATTGATTATCAGAACCGGGTGTCATGCCTACCGAAAAAATCAGCGCGTTTATTGCTAACGAAGCAAAAATTACAAACAACAAATTAGTAATAACCACCAAAATAGCTGAATAGCTAATAGAGGTATTCGGCGGGATATACCTTCCTATGGCCATTATTGCACCAAGTCCCAGCATCAAGGTAAAGAAAGCTCGCTCTAACGCGAGCAATGGTGTTCTAGCGGTGAACTCATCGGAGTCAAAATACAATAAATACACAACGCTTTGTTCCATTCCACCCGAAAAAATGGCCAAAATTAAAACAAATAACAATAAAGTAAGCATTGCCAGCAACAAATACTTAAAGGACTTCTGCACACCAATCGCAACAGGTTGAGCAATGGTAGCAACGACACAAACCAGAAACAATCCGTGCCAGAACAACATTTTTTCACTGTCTAAAATTAAATTTTGAAATGTACTACTAGCCTCAGCGGGAAGCAGTGATGAATGCAATCCAATAGCTGCCTTTACAAGATAAGAAATTGACCAACCGGCGACAACACACATGGTAGAAACCAGAAGAAAAGCTGCCGACATCGACAATAGTCCAACCAGCTTCCAGTAAACCGCGGCTTTATGTTGTTCAGCCAACATTTCAAAAGCTGCCGCTGGATCAGTTCTTGATATTCTACCGAGTAATAATTCTCCCATTAACATGGGTAGACTGAGGAGGCATAGAAAAAGGCTATAAAGAATCAGAAATAATCCGCCTCCATTTTCACCAACCAGCGAAGGAAATGTTAAAAAGTCATTTAATCCGAGCGTAGTCGCAACCACGACCAATATGAGCATTGATCGTGATTCCCAATTAAAAACGCCGCTGTTTGTACTCATTATCGATAATCGTTAGATTTGCCATCCAGATAAATCAAAATACCCTTTAATATTATATATTTCAACGATTTATAACTAATAATTGATGTAAGTTACGAATAATTTACATTGCCAGACATTACGAATTTATTTTTAAACTTTAAACCAAATATGAAGCTTTGCACCTGTTTTTAAATTTTGTCATCGAAAAGCCCCACTCGGGCTACATCAATCCATAGTCAGGTCTTGATAAAAATCTCGAATTATCGATAAAGCGCGATGTCACTTCAAATCGACTACAAATATCAGTAAAGGGTCGGGGTTTACTTTCGGCTTGCTGATAAACCAGTTCCATAAAATTCCCGTTCTCGACATACTCCAGTTTGGGAGAAGCACCAATACAGGTAGGCTTTAATGAGCTGCATACCAACCCAGTTAACAGGAAAGAGCATTTCCAGGTCGGCCTGAGGTACATTTTGAAATAGCTTCAGCATCGTAGCGCTGGGAAGACAAACGGCCAATTCAGGCGACTGATTATCAAAATCATCGCTAACTTTAAGATAAATAATGACCCAATCGTTATTGATGAAACTCAAAGCCGTAAATTGACATTATGTAAAAGAGAACATTGGGCAGATGTTCCGAATCATCAATGCCAGTGGTTATAAGGCTTAGACCTTTGATCAGATCCTGACGACCTATTCGAATGAAGTGCGTCAGTTCTGGCAATTCAAGGGAATCGGATTCCATATTTTCATTTATGCGTTAAATGTCAGGCAATTTATTTGTCCCAACAATTCTCGGGCATCAATAGCTTTACAATTGTTCTAATCAATCGTCAGTCAAGGTACCAACGTTGAATCTATAGAGCACTAATCCCTATAGCCAAACAGTCTTTTATCGATAATTTGATCAGCGACTCCTGGCGGTAAACTCGACTCCCATTCACCGCGCCCACTAGCCAGCTGCTTGAGTATATTGCGCGAAAATATCTTAAATAAGCTCTGATCACTGCATTCGATGCCAAAAATAAAATTATTTTCGAGTAAATGACGATAAAGATAGCGTAAATTGTCCTGGACGTTGATACCGCTGAATTCGCTGATCTCACCAGCATGATTGATTTCAGGGTAAACGAGTAAACGCGTGTTATCCGGGAATAATTTTCCAAAGCCTTCCAATATCCCTCCTTCGACACCCCGATAGCTGCTCTCATCAAAAATTTGGCGGATATTGACTATCCCGACAACTATGCCAATCTGCATTTGTGTGTATTGCCGGAAATAAGCGCGTAACGAAAAATAGCGAGTATAATCTGAAACCATCACACTATAACCCAGCGAATTGAGCAGTGTGACCCTGGCAATTAAATCTTGCTCTGAAACCATCAAATCATTCCCTTGCATATCATTGAGGGAAATTTCAGCTAAAGCCACACTGTTCTCTTCATTTACACCTTCCGTTTCGGTAAAGAATTTTAGCCCCTGCTCAATCATATCGACATTTAACTTCGTAACCGGTCTGAAAGATCCTCGTATTGTCAGTACATTCTTTTTGTACAGCATTTCAGAAGGCACTACGACAGAACCATCAGGCTTAAACATGATGGCCCGGGTTTTCCAGCTTCGGATTAAATGTAAATTAATACTGCGGTTATCGACATCTTCAAAATAGGGGCCGTTGAATTCGATGTAGTCAATTTCAATACGCCCTCTTTCTAGTCCATCGGTTAGCGAATCAATCATCTTATTGGGGTTTTCACAATAATAATAAGCGGCATAGATTAAATTCACACCAAGGCAACCCAATGCGGTCTGTTGTCTATCTGCGTCTTCATCCAGCATTCGAACATGCACGATAATATGAGATGGCTCAGCCTCCGGATACATCTGTATCTGTACGCCACACCAGGCATGACATTCATTATCTCGGTTATAGCTTTTGGCAGCGACTGTGGCCGCGTAGGCAAAGTAACGCGACGCCTTTGGCCGCGTATCAACGACTCGATTAACAACCTTATCAAATTCTTTTTCGATCATGGCCTTAACTCGTGCAAGACTCACATATCGACCATCTTCCTGAACTCCATAAATAGCATCAGAAAACTTCATATCATAGGCTGAAATTGTCATGGCAACGGTTCCCGCTGCGGCCCCAGCCTTGAAGAATTGGCGGGCAACTTCTTGTCCTGCGCCTATCTCAGCAATTGTTCCATACTTTTTTTCATCAAGGTTTAAACGAAGAGCTTTGTCTAAGGTACTTCGTGAACTAACACTTTTTTCCATTGTGACTCCAGAAACAAACTGTAATGGTTGAATTTTAGTAGAAATTTGACATTAATGACAACGATAGACC
This sequence comes from Gammaproteobacteria bacterium, assembly GCA_047639625.1. Taxonomy (GTDB): domain Bacteria; phylum Pseudomonadota; class Gammaproteobacteria. The sequence continues at coordinate 2,521 of JBLIOG010000231.1, read as the reverse complement.
TAAGACTACCGAGTGATCATCGATAAAGGCAATGATAGAATATCAATATTAAGTCGCCTTTTCGTCCTGGCAGCCAATGTATTATTGCAGCCCCGAGACCACAGATACCCAACAACATTGCCATAATCATATTTTGGTATCTCACCGCAATTATAGGAGAAACTCCCGATAATATTTGACCGGTTATCATGCCCGGCAAAGCAACAATACCCACAGCCAGAAGACTATTTATCTGAGGTATCATAGCAGCACGGAATGCAATCAATTTAGCGTCCATCAAGGATTTACCATAGGCACGTTCTGAAAAATATCATTCTGCAGATAAACTGATTACATTCATTGTATTCGCAAAATACATACCCGCCAGCGGGATCAATATGTTGGGCTCATACCAGCTGTCGACCTGCATCACGAATTTTAATGAAATGAGTAAATGAAGGGACACTGATATTCCTAATGCGATTAATGACGATACAAATATCCCGGTATGGTCTTTGATCGGTCGAATTGAAATCCAGCCAGCTACAGTAATCATAATGGTTAACTGTAAAACCATTCTTGTCGAAGCAATCAGAACCTCGTTTATATTGCCGTCCCAGGCCTTTGTATATAAAGCAAACCATCGCAACTGGCACAAGACACCAGGACAGTGCAGCCCATGAAATTTCAGCAACCATCGCCGACCCGATCAAATGTCATATTACTTTCGCTTCCGCATACGATCGAGTAAACGTCCAATTGTAAATGATGATCTTGGAGTATAAACATAAGCCGTCTTATCCTGCACCGTTGAACGACGACGCATTCGCAACAAACTAAAAAAAACAAGTAAGACGTGACTAACCGCAATAAAGACAAACAAGGCTGTTGGTCCAAAAGAGGTTATAAGAGCAGAACTGACCAATGGACTTGCAATGGCCCCAACGGCAAAGAAAAACATTAAAGCGGCTGACAATTCTACACGCTGATCATCAGTTGCAAAATCATTTGCATGAGCGGCAGAAACTGAGAAGATTGGGAACGTTGTCAGGCCAAATATGACTGCCCCAAGCATAACCATTGTCGTTCCCTGTGAACTAAGCAATACAGTCAAAAGACAAGAAGCAATAACAGCATTTGATAATCCAATCAGTACCCACCTTCGATCATACTTATCCGCTAACCATCCCACGGGATATTGCGCGATAGCACCTCCTGCAACAAAAGCGGCAAGAAAAAAAGCGATTTGTTCATTTTGCAACCCCACATTCTGGCCATAAATGGGTCCAACCATTCGAAACGAGGCGGACGATAATGCTGCAGCCATAACACCCATAACAGCCAGAGGTGAGATCGACCAGGCCAGGCTTGGCCTTAATCGGGGAGCAGAAGGAATGACAGGTTGTTTTACACGCGTTAAAGTAATGGGTAATAACGATGCGCAACACAATAACGCCACCAAATTATAGGCGACATAGTCAGCCGGGCTCAAAACAGCAACCAATAGTTGCGCAATCATCGACGCTCCAGTATCGACAATTCGATAACTACCCATTGCCCGCCCACGATTCTTATTGTTAACTTTTGCATTTAGCCAGGCTTCAATAACCGTATAGCATCCTGCTACACAGAGACCTGAAGCTATTCGCATAACGGCCCAAGCGTAAGGATCAATAATCAACATATGAGCGAGCATACCAATCGCACCCATTGCTGTGCAGGCAGCAAATGTACGACTGTGCCCTACTTGACCAATTAAGCGAGGCGCCCACCAGCAGCCGATGAAAAAACCCAGGAAGTGAGACGATCCCAGAAGACCTATCTGTTGAGTGGTAAAGCCCAGAACTAGCCCAGAAAGCGCATCGAGTGGACCAAGACCTCCCGAAGATAACTGTAATAAAATAACGGAAATGAATATCGCAAAAAAAGAACTGACAAAACCCATTATTTATTTTCAATCCAGATAAATGTGAGAAAAACGGTTGGTTAAACGCTCGCTAGAGTTCTCCCTCTTGCAAAGTTTCAATAGTCAGAAACGACATTTCATCGATTACAATTCTGCCATCGAACTTAAGTATTCTAATCTTTTCGATAAAATCTAATTGAATATACACCCTGATTAAAAGCTTTGCAGAGCAGATTTTTCAATGTCGAAAAGATCACACAATAGTCCTCCGCTAATGAACGAGTGAATTACTAATCCCAGTGAATTTTTTTAACTTAATTGACGGAATAAATGTTATTGATGAAATTAGGATAAAGAAAACATCAACCTGCCGATGAAAATGGAATGAGAAATAACGCAGGGAAGAACGAATTAGCCAAGACACGGCTTCGATGGAATGAATCGAACAAGTTCGAATAACTTTAGGTGATTAGCTAAAGTGTTCAGCAGGATACTAATAATTGTCACCCATGGAAATTATGCACAATGGTTTCGTACCCTTAATGCGTCCTCCTTTAATAGTAAACCTCTCGACAGAGGTACGCCTCACTTTTGGGGCTTCAAAAGTGAAGGGTACCCCATAGAGGAAGTCACCAT
>JBLIOG010000230.1:0-6583 GCA_047639625.1 Gammaproteobacteria bacterium | reverse complement strand
TTAAAAAGCATACCCATATTCTCAGCTTTGGCTTCTATGCCGGAAAGGCGAACAGCATCCCACAACGATACCTGATTGCCCGTCAAAACAGGTTTATTGATAATAGCTTCCGCCGCTTCTATCGCGTTAAGTGAAGGCAAGGCAGTACATGGGAATAATATGGCACCCGCTTCAGCTCTATCGGCTTTGACCAGTGAATCCGTTATCCAGTCAATTTGAGATTCGAACTCAGACTCGTCTGACAACGAATCAGCATGCAAAATATTCACCACACTGATTCCAAATGAAGCAATGAAATCGGCAAACTTTTGCCCCATTTCCGGATCGAATATATTCAGTATCGATACTTTTTTTATATTCAAATTTTGTAACGAGTGTACGAAGGCTCGAGACGTACTGCTGGCAGGGCATCCTGAAGCTTCAGACATGGCAGCTAGTTGCTTCGCTGACCATTCCGGCCCTCCAAGAAAACTACCCGCTGTACATGTCCAAACTACGCTATCGATACCCAGCCCACGAGTCTTCTCTGCCACTGCAGCCACCCTTTCAGGCTCACCGACCTGAACCAGAGTATCTAGCAGCTCTTCATCACTGCAGTCGGGTAATGTATTGGCGAACATATAAATCTTAACGTTATTGTTAATGCGATCTTCAAATCCGTAATACTCGGCTTCACTATTTCCGCCAGGGGAAATCAAGGCAATTTTTTTTACGGCTTCTTGAGTCATATTTTTCTCCAATCACTAAAGTTAATAAGGGTTAAGATATTATTCCTGATTTGAAAATCATTCATCGAGATATATTTATAAATTGTATTTAATGCTTACCATTCATTCTTTTTGAAAACGCGCCGCAGCTACAACACCTTTGTTTAAAAGAGTAGCTGGAAATTGTCGATCTCTGATTACATTGAGTACATTGTTGAGAGCTTTTTCACGCATATCGATCATCGAGCCTTCCGAGTAAAAGGCGATGTGTGGTGTTATAACGAAATTATTCAGTTCCAGCAATTTTGAATCATGTTTTTTCTCATCCGCCAGAACGTCAAAACCAGCTGAATAAATCCAATCCTCATTCAATGCTTTATATAAATCATCTTCGTTAACTACCTTGCCCCGCGCAGTGTTAATCAAAATCGCCGTTTCCTTCATCATTTTTAGTTCATGTTCGGTGATGAGGTTTTCTGTTTCAGCGGTCAATGGGCAGTTGATCGATACGATATCCGACATGGTCAACAAATCTTCTAAACTATCCACTTTTTCAACGCCATATTCAGCACAGACATCGGCGCTTAAACGGGGACTATATGCCGCTATTTTCAAACCAAGACCTTTTAACATTGGAACCATTGTTTTGGGTATGTTGCCAAATGCCACAAATCCAAATGTCTGATCCTTTAGTCGATACATTTTTTTATCCCGGTATTCCCATGCACCACCTTTGGTCAGGTTGCTAAGCTCGGTTATGCGCCGCGCGCAGTCCAGCATCAATCCCACTGAATGCGTCGCAACTTCGTGAACACAGAAATCAGGAACATTTGCTGCACAAATCCCCTTTTCCGTAGCGGCATCCATATCAATATTATCGAAACCAATGGCCTGATTCGCAATCACCTGCAATCGATCAAGGTTATTAAGTGTGTTGCGGTCAAATGGTGAATAGATAGTAATAACGGCATCCGCATCCTGGCAAACGTCAATAATATCGCTGTCTTTTTGGTCGTTCATTAACACCAGTTCTATATCGGTGTTATCTCCGAGGTGTTTCTTTTCAACATCCAAATCACTTTGATCTTCGCAATTAAAAAATACGATCTTTTTTGTCATTGTATTCTCGCTATTAATTAGCTCTATTTTTTGGAGCGCACAAATAATTCAGTGCTTCAAATTTCATAATCTTTTGTTCGAATGGCTTAAACAATTTTCAGCTCAACACTGCCCAGCCCGCTAAATTCAGCAACCGCTTTATCACCCGGTTTAGCCCAATAAATATCAGTTACTGTACCTGTGTTATGAATTTGCCCTTGTTTTAGACCCTGGTATTTCTGCCTTATCGTGTTCGCAAGCCAGACCAGACACTCCATCGGATCACCCATCACCTTTACCCCTGATCCTGTTCGCTGTATGGAGCCATTGACGCTCAAAACAACTGTTGAATTTTTCAAGTCACTTGTCTGCCACTCGGTGACCCCATCACCCACAATAAGTGCGCCATCCGTTCCATTGTCAGAAATAACAGAATAAACATCTTGCTCAGTCCAGTCCTTAAGGTGCGCCGCTACGACCTCTATTGTTGGATGTACCGACTCTACTGATGCTTCAACTTCTTCACGAGTATAAATCTCGGAGCGATGCGGAAGGTCTTTATTGAGTTTAAATCCGTACTCAACCTCGAGTGCAATTGGGGGAAAACTGCATGACTCCAGTACTGCTGGGCTGTTAAAAATATAATCTGATAATAAACGCGCATAATAAGGTTCATGCAGGCCCAACATATTCTGAATGGTTTCGTTGGTGCAGGCACCAAACCAACCTCCAATCGGTAAATTCAAATTTTTGATGAATTGATCTTGTACTGCGTAGGCTTCTGCAAGACTGTTAGGGCGTATATTTACAGGAATACAATCAATAACTTTGTTTTCAATTCTAGCCTGCGTTAACAAAGCAGCCGCCTGATCGATTTTTTCCTGAGTTAACACAAATACCTCATACATATTGTAAACGCATTTAAATATCGCGAATGTTTAGCTGAAAGGCGTCGAGACCCAGGTAACCGTTGCGTGACAGATATCGTCAGATCCATCAAACCTTATAACAATCCGGGTCTGTTAATGAAGACTGATTAGGCCTTATTGTTTCAATATTCTAAACCAATAGGCTGCTACCTGATTGGTAACAGCCTATTATGTCAACCATCTCAAATTACCTGATTTCCTTGAAACTCCAACGCAATGGTTTCGTTGTGTTGAGAAACTACCACATTGTCACCAGATATATAATACTTTACAGCTTGCAATAAACTAACATTCCACATGTTTTGTTCGGTATGAATAAGCGTTATTAAACAAGATATTTCCTGACATCAGATATTTCCATCACTTCATTCAATGTTTTCTCGAAACGTTCAATAAGGATATCGATGTCGGTTTCGGTGCAACAAAGCGGCGGCGCAAAGCCGATGATATCGTCTGCAAAGGCTCGGAAAATAAGCCCATTGCTATAAGCTGTTTCAAACATCCGTGACGCTATTTTTGACGAGGCAGGGGCTTTGCTCCTGTTAACTTTATCAACCACCAATTCAACACCCGCGAGCATTCCCGCAATACGAATCTCACCAACAAGTGGATGACCTGCAAGCGCATCTAAACGCTCTGCAAAATATTTACCAACCTTGACTCCATTTTCAAACAGGCCGCCTTCTTCATAAAGTTCGATTGTCGCTAGTGCTACTGCTGCGCTGACCGGATGACCAGAATAAGTAAAACCGTGACCAACCGGAGAATCACCGGCACCGTCTGAAATTGTTTGATAGATCGATTCGCTTATAAATAGGGCTCCCATTGGTGCATAACCCGAGGTGAGTCCTTTGGCGACTGTCATCAAGTCAGGTACAACATCTTCGTCATTGCACGCAAACATTGGGCCAGTTCGACCGAAACCGGTAATAACTTCATCGGCTAAAAACAAGATATCCAATTCTCGACAAGCATTGCGCATACTCTTCATATAGCCTTTTGGATAAACGATGATGCCTCCGGAGCCTTGCACAGGTTCACAAAAAAACGCCGCTACCTGGTCACTTCCTCCGAGCTCGGCAACTTTGTTTTTTAATGACTGGACTGATTTGTCTATGATCTCCTGATCACTCAAACCGATACCATTCCGATAAGGATAGGGAGATGGGATGTGATGTTGCCAGGGATGCGGAATTCCAAAGTTTTGATGAAATGCAGGTAGTGCGGTTAATCCCGCGCCATTGCTACTTGATCCGTGGTAACCACGTTCCAGAGCTATGTAGTTCTTTTTCTCGTGTTTGCCTAGTACATTGAAGTAAAAATGTATTAAGCGCAAAGCGCTATCTATTGCATCGGACCCTCCCAATGTAAAGTAAACTCTGTTGAGATCACCCGGGGCACGCGCCGCCAATTTAGCTGCGAGTTCGATGGTGGGTTCTGAAGAGAAATGAAAATAACCCGTGGCGTAAGGAAGTTTCTCCAATTGTTTGGTTGCAGCGTCGATCAGTGTTTGCTGACCATAACCAGCATTAACACACCAGAGGCCTGCGAAGCCATCGAGTAACTCGTTACCCGCCGCATCTTTAACATAGGCACCGTGCCCACTTTCCAAAATAATAGCGCCACGTTTTTCATGGAGCTGCGGTGACAAAACGGGATGAAAAAGATGCGCCCGGTCCAGTTCGATTAATCGTTCAGTATTCATAGCTTTAAACTCCCAATCCGTTCATACAGATGTATTTCACTTCAAAAATTTCACTGATGTAGTATTCAACTCGTTCACAATCTCGATCCACTTTTAGTGAATTTGTGTTCTATAGTTTAGTGATTGATAACTCATAAGTAATATTTTTATTTTTGTTAGAGGCCCGCGACAAGAGCATCACCTAATGTCTGTGTTGACGCGGTTCCTCCCATATCTATGGTATTTATTGTAACTGACATAAGAATATTGCTTAGAAATCTTTTCTACATACTCATACCAGAAAGGCATGGTATGAATTATGCAAACTTGTCCTTTTGTTTATCCGATTCTAATCACCGCTGTTAAAAAATTTGATCATTTCCTATCCAGGGATATTGAAAATTAAATTTATCGATCGAAGGTGAGAGATGCATGCATTGTCCCAAATTTCGGCTTTAACTTTAATCACAATATATCTGAATCGGGAAATTGGGCGATCTCATCATCCTCTAGCGGTCCCATCAGAGGATTCTCGGGGAAGCGCTTCAAAATTTCTCGTCGATTTTTGACATCGATATCTTCGCAATCACCAACAGGAACTGGCTCCTCCGTAATATAACCCGAGGTATCAATACCCCGCACTAATTGTCCGGATCCGACACCCTGGGATTGTCGAGAATGAGCAGCGGTATAGTCGGTTAAAATTGAAACACGACGTTTAGATGAAAGATTAGGCCTTGAGCCATGCACCAATCGACCGCTAAAGATGGTAGCTTCCCCTGGTGCAAGGGTTAATGACACTGCCTGGTCTTCATTTACATCCATAGTACGAGCGACTTTACGCATGGCTTGCCCATCGTTATTTTCAATTATCTCAAAAGGCAAGACATTTTTGTGCGAACCGGGAATTACTAATAAGCCCCCATTTTCTGGGGACGATTCCGTCAACGCAACGTAAACTATTAAAAAACAGGGATCGACATCAATCCGAGCCGCATCTTGGTGCCAGCCATAAGATGTCGAAGCACCGGGCTCCTTTATCCGAAATACTGTGTTGGTATTGTAAAAATTAGGCCCTAGTAAGCCTTCAACTACGTCCAATGTCCCAAGGTGCGTGCTGAGTTGATAGACCCAATCGAACAATAAGTTGCACTTAATATCAAATGCCCATACAACATCGGTAGGTCGACGCGCTTCAAAAGAGGTGATTTGCTCAACCAATGAGCCACATACTGATTTATCGAACAATCGAACGGGCGAGATATAACCATTTCGTTTAAATTCCGAAATTTGGTGGCTAGATAGAAACTTATTCATAGGTATCGAGACATTATTTAAAGTGCCATTGTATCGAAATATTATACTCAGATATCAAATGCGGAAAGCTATCCAATCCCGTCACTGAGGTTCATGGCTGAACTTGATGGTTAAAATTCGAGGAATAAGTGTAAAGCGAGGTCAGCAGCAGCTGCCGAGAACGCAGTGTAACCCAACGGGACAATAGCTCCGATTGGCTGGGATTCGCGAACTCGTCCCAACCTTCTACCAGCTATGTAGGCTTAACTTAATTACATTGCGTAATAACCCTATTCATTATGTTAGTGTAAGTCACTTACAGCCAAGAAAAACAAGGGCTTTCCTCTGGTTCAGATGAAATAATATATCCTATGAAGCTATTTATCGTATCAATCGTATTAACTGTTTTGACCTCTTGCGGTGGTGGAGGAAGTAGTGACAGCGAACCCGAAAAAGCCGCTACCCTTCTAAATGGCGTAGAAGTTTCAACTTTCATATACCAGCTTCAGAAGCTTTTCAAAACTGAAAGTGTCGACCTGCTGGACGCGACTGAATACGACATGCTGGTTGTCGAGCCCGGATTTAATTTCACCGTTTATCCCTATAAAACAGAATACATGGTGACTCAGCTCAAAACTAAACCGAACGGTGATGAACGTATTTTGCTCGCTTATATTGATATAGGACAAGCAGAAGACTACCGAGATAATTGGCTAGCCAACCAAGCCTCATCGACTGATAACTGGCAGGTACCGACACTGGGTAACCCTGGGAATCCTGAATTTATCGTATCAACCTATCCTGACGGCTGGGAGGGAAATTTCCCAGTAGCCTACTGGGACCCCGACTGGAGAAAATTATGGAACGGA
>JBLIOG010000229.1:0-6592 GCA_047639625.1 Gammaproteobacteria bacterium | reverse complement strand
TCAGGCGGCAATAATCTGAAAACTTCAGGTTAGCTGTCGCCTGAAATAAATACCAGGCGACGATCCCCGAAAAGATTAGCGAGTACGTGGGCAAACCCCATCGCTACCGAAGAAAAACTCGATTTCGTTTGCAGCGGTTTCAGGTGCATCAGAGCCATGAACTGCATTTTCACTAACATCGGCGGCAAAATCAGCACGAATAGTGCCAGCTGCAGCGTCTGCAGGATTGGTTGCACCCATGACTTCACGGTTTTTGGCTATGGCGTCGTCGCCTTCCAGAACTTGAATCATAACAGGACCAGATGTCATGAAATCTACCAGTTCGCCGTAAAATGGACGCTCTTTATGGACCGAATAAAATTCACCTGCTTTTTCGGCGCTAAGATGTTCCATTCGAGAGGCGACAATTTTTAGTCCCACTTTTTCAAAACGGGCATTTATTTGGCCAATTACATTTTTAGCGACAGCATCAGGTTTGATAATAGAAAGAGTACGTTGTGTAGACATAGTTGCTCCGGGCATGTCAAATTTAGGGGTTTTCAAAATTTGCAACCGACGCCAGATCGACGCCGAAATAAAGTGCTGCGAATGATAGTCAAACTAGCCGTTATCGCAACCCCGAAGCGATAAAATCACGGGGAAACTTGTCGAATATGGGTATAAATCAACGCAAGATGCCTTACATTTGCAAACAATTCTGAATTCTCGACACGCCTGCAATAAATCAGCGAGTTTGAATCGCGTTTCGGTTAAACTCTTTCCTGATCTTTTGACCGTCTCGGTCCGGATTTAGTACCTAAACTCACAGCTCGAAATATTTAATTCATGACATGAAAACCGATCAATTAAAAAGAAAACTCCTCGCAGACTATCAGCCATCTGACTTCGATATCCGAACAACCCGTTTGGAGTTCAACCTTGATGAAATATCGACACGGGTTAAAAGCGAATTGCTAATTGTTCGATCCAGCACTGGCAAAGGAAAATCACTTTGCCTGGATGGTATAGCGCTTGAATTAGTCGATATTGCCATTGATGGAAACTCCCTGAAATCCGACGAATATGTCAAAACTGACGAAAATATTACTATTCTGGAGGTTCCGGATAGTTTCACCTTGAATTGTGAAGTTATTATTAATCCAAAAGAGAATACTCGTCTCGAGGGGTTATATTTATCTAACGGCGTGTTTTGCACGCAGTGCGAGGCAGAGGGATTCAGGTATATAACCTATTATATTGACCGTCCTGATGTGATGTCGGTTTTTACCGTTAAGATTTCGAGTAATCATGCGCTATCCGCCATGCTATCAAATGGAAATCGTATTGATCAGCAGCTCGATGGATCTCAAAAAACTGTGTCCTGGGAAGATCCTTTTCCCAAACCGAGTTACCTGTTTGCATTAGTTGCCGGTAACCTTGCCTGTGTAGAGGACAACTTTACCACCCAGTCGGGTCGTAAGGTCGGATTAAAAATTTATACTGAACACCATAATCGGCATAAATGTGACCATGCCATGCTATCACTACAAAAGGCGATGCGGTGGGATGAAGAAGTTTTTGGTCTTGAATACGATCTAGATTTATACATGGTCGTTGCTGTTGATGATTTCAATATGGGTGCAATGGAGAATAAAGGCTTAAATGTTTTTAATACCAAATATGTTCTGGCGAATTCGAAAACAGCAACAGATAATGATTATCTGGGAATCGAATCGGTTATAGCCCATGAGTATTTCCACAACTGGACCGGTAACCGGGTCACTTGCCGGGATTGGTTCCAGCTTAGTTTGAAAGAAGGTCTTACTGTCTTTCGTGATCAACAATTCAGTGCTGACATGACTTCGAAAGCAATCCAGCGAATTAATGATGTTCGAGTCCTACGCAATCATCAATTCCCTGAAGATGCGGGTCCTATGGCCCATCCGGTGCGTCCGACCTTCTATCAGGAGATTAATAACTTTTACACGGCAACTGTATATAACAAAGGTGCTGAAGTCGTTCGAATGATGTATAGCTTGCTAGGTGTTGAAAACTTTCGTAAAGGTATGGATCTGTACTTTGAACGACACGATGGACAAGCGGTTACTACAGACGATTTCAGGCAGGCGATGGCCGATGCGAGTGGGATTGATTTAACCTTATTCCAGCGCTGGTATCAGCAGTCAGGAACCCCACAGGTGAGTGTCAAGCGAGTCCAGGATTCTTCCACGGGTGATCTAATGCTTCAGATTAGCCAACAACCCGGTTCAACCAAAGGCGATGAGAATCTGCCTTTCCAGCTACCGATGCGTCTTGCTTTATTCGATTCTGAAGGACATCCCATTGCTTTGAATGTAGAGCAGGAATATGAGGTGATGATCGATATTACCGATACTGAGCAATCTATCCGTTTTCCTGGGATTTCAAGCAACGCATTGGTATCTGCTTTCCGTCACTTTTCCGCACCGGTTAAACTTGAACTCGATTTGAGTGACCAGGAATTGGCTACATTAATGACCTGTGATACTGATGCTTTTAATCGTTGGGATGCAGGGCAACAGTTAGCCTGCCGTGTGTTATTGACAATGATCGACAGCGACCGGGCTTTGTGGAGTTCACACGCTATACCTGTTGTTAAAGCCTGTGCCCGCCTGATAAAGGAATTCTCGCAAGAAGCGGACTTGTGTGCCGAAATGCTGGTATTACCGAGTGAAAAATACCTGGCCGAATTTCTAACCGAAGTTGACGTCCATAAAATTAGGAATGCTCGAGAGTTTTTGAAATTTGAAATTGCTGCTGAAACCAAATCTGACCTGGCCGCCTGTTATAAACGTCTCGAAAACAATGCTGACTATCAAATTGATACCACGAGTATGGCGAATCGTCGTCTTAGAAACATTTGTTTAAATTATTTGCTCTGCCTTGAAAAAGACGAATATTTTGAGCTTTGTTTAAGTCAATTTGAAAATGCCGATAACATGACAGACCAAATGGCCTGCTTCGCGGGAATAATCCATTATCCGGGTGCGATCAAAGACCAGATCGTCGAAGCATTTTATTCACAATGGTCCGAAACTGCACTGGTTGTTGATAAATGGTTTAGTGTTCAGGGAGGCAGTTATGGAGCAGGGGCACTAAACAATATAATCGTATTGTTTGATCATTCCGCATACAGTTTGAAAAATCCAAATCGGGCGCGCTCGTTGCTAGGCGGATTAATCGGAAACTCAAGCGCCTTCCATCAAATTGATGGAGCCGGTTATCGATTTGTTGCTGATAAGCTGCTCGAACTTGATCAGATAAACCCCCAGGTTGCCGCGCGAATGGCGAATGCATTTTTGAACTGGCGTAAGTTAACCCCGGGACTCAGTCAGAAGATGCGGTCTGAAATGCAAAGAATGCTTGAACAGGGTGGTCTTTCCAACGATTTGAACGAACTCTTAAATACTGCTTTATCAGAATCCGAATGAAGTTGTTGTTTAACTTGATCGTTAATTCGAATAGTGATTTGCTTTGAGTTCGAATATCAAACTATTCATACCGGGTTTGTTTAGTGTTCCCGGTTATGAAATTGAACAAGCAGAGTCAGAGAACGAACTGAGCGCTTTAAATCATATACTGCGGTATGGGGAAAAATCTTCGAGTTCGGTTTCGGATTTCGATGATGTTATTTCCCGAATGCTGGACCTTCCCGCTAAACCTGCTTATGTTCAAGCCTACAGGCATCAAGATGGGGTTTCAGGAAATGTCCAGTTAGCCCGAGCTGTTCATCTAAAAGCGGATCTTCGCCAAATTGTCGTATTACCCATTCTCGATACTTCAAGAAACGAAGCCGATTTTGTCCAGTTAGTGACCGACCTCAATCAGTTTTTCGATGATGACTTTAGTCTAAGCGATCAAGGTGACCTTGTTAGAGTCATGCAGTTACATCGACATGATTTCGTCGCTGATATGCCGCATTATTTAAATGTTACTGGGCGTAACGTAAATCAATTCATTGAGCAGTCCAAACAAAACATAAAATGGCATCAGTTAATCAATGAAGTTCAGATGTTTTTACATCAGCACTCAATCAATGAGAAACGTCAGTTTGATGGTTTGCTTCCAATAAACAGTATTTGGTGTTGGGGGGGCGGTGAAAATTCAATACTCAACTCTCCGCTAAAGTGGTTGGTCGATGATTCCTTCGTTTGTCAGTATTTGAAAGCCCAGGGTGTTTTCGCCGAATTAATAACGGATTACCAATTTGAAAAAAAACAGCCTGATACTCAAATTTTAGTCCTCGGTTTGATGAAACTTCTGAAGTTTAATACCGCGAAATCTTTGACGTCCGAACTCCACGAAATTAACCAGTCGGTGATTAGCCCCGCTATTAATTTGGCTCATTCTCAGGGAGCGGTCGTAACATTGCAGTCTAGCGAGCCTTTTGAAATGATATATCGACGCTGGCATTCTCTAAAAAGATGGAGGTCCCGAACCAACTTGAATGCTTTTAATACCATTCATCAAGCATTGTAAAATGGCTCGACAATTTTCTATTCGAAAGATCCAACAAACGTCTCTAACAAAAGAAGAGTTTGATGACGACCTCATTTTTAGAATACTTGCGAGCAGGGGGGTTAAATCTGGACAAGAGGTCGATTATGACCTGAAGCATCTAATGCCTCCGACGTCCATACAGTATTTATTTGACGCTGCAGATTTACTGGTATCAAACCTGATGGCTGGAAATCCTATATTAATATTTGGCGACTATGATGCCGATGGTGCTACCAGTACGGCACTTTGCATTCGAGCACTCGACCAGATGTACTGTGAAAACCTGGAGTTCCTGATTCCTGATCGTGTGATCGATGGATATGGTCTTTCAATCTCAGCGGCTGATCGTATTATCAGTGTAAACCCGGCCCTGGTCGTGACCGTTGATAACGGTGTTGCGAGCTTTGCGGGTATTAGCAAACTACGCAATCGGGATATTAATGTGATCGTCACAGATCATCATTTACCGGCCGATTCCCTGCCTGATGCCAATGTAATCGTCAATCAAAATGCCTTTCCAGATTTGACATCGGGTAAAAACCTCGCCGGTGTTGGGATCGCCTTTTATTTGATGTTAGCGGTGCGTCAAAAGCTCCGTGAACAACGCTGGTTCACCGATTTAAAACCTGAACCGAATTTAGGCAATTGTCTTGACCTGGTTGCGTTGGGCACGATTGCTGATCTGGTTCCACTCGATTATCAGAATCGATTACTGGTCAATGCCGGTATACAGCGTATGAGAAAAGGGGTTTGTTGTCCGGGTATAAAAGCTTTAATTCTTCAGGCGAATAAAAGCCTCAGCGATATTACGAGTACGGATTTGGCATTTATTATTGGTCCACGGCTAAACGCAGCAGGACGGCTGGAAGATATGCGAACCGGTGTTTTATGTTTGTTAGCCAACGATGCTCAACTCGCCAGTGAATATGCCGCCTATTTGAGTGATGTAAACCAACAACGCAAGATGCTTCAGGACCAAATGAATCAGGAAGCTCTTGAACAAATTGATTGCCGGATAAAAGATAAAAATAGCGCAAAGCTTTCGGTGTTATATGACGAGAGTTGGCATGAAGGCGTTGTCGGTATTGTTGCCGCAAGGGTGCGGGAAAAACAATTTTGTCCCAGCATTGTATTTGCCGGTCAAGCTGATGGACCGATCAAGGGATCGGGGCGTTCGATTCCCGGCGTACATTTACGCGATATTCTGGATTTGGTTGATAAACGCCATCCAGGCCTGATTTTAAAGTTTGGGGGGCATGCGATGGCGGCGGGCCTAACAATCAAGCATGAGTCACTGGCTGATTTTGAAAAATATCTGCATCAGGTAATCGTTGATCAAGTCGATCCCAATTGTTTTAGTGAGGAAGTGTTGCACGACGGGCCGTTAAAAATAGGACACTTAACCCTTGAGTATGCACAGAAAATAAATGAGCTCGGACCCTGGGGACAAAAGTTTCCATTACCTGGTTTTGTCGGGGATTTTCAGGTTCAGGAGAAAAGAGTCTTATCCGGAAAACATTTGAAGTTTGTTCTATCAAATCCTAAGCCTTCAGTGAAGACTACAATTGATGCGATCGCCTTTAACCAATCACCTGAATTATTACAAAAGGAGTTTGACAATATTTCATTACATTATGAATTGGCGATTAACCGATTTCGAAACAACGAATCGGTACAACTTATCATTCGTGATATCCTAGATTAACAGGTCTATTTAGAACGTAGGCTGAAAACTATTACTCGCGGATTCGATGGAGCCAAACATGAACAGGGATTTCTCTGGATCTCTTTAAATACTGGTATGCCTGTATTTTCCTGGTATTCAAGCCTCAAGTTTAAATGATAATGAACTTGATCTGTTGATTGAGGTTTCTGCCCTGAAAGAACAGATAACAAATATTCTGAGTATCATTAAATCAAGCATCGTGCAGGCCAATAGCAAGAACTCGCTAATGTCCGAAACCGACCTTTCCAGTGTCTTGATACGACCCGATGACACTATTTTGGCGGAAGAGATCATTGCCTCAGTAAAATCGAACCTGCAAAAGTCTCTGTCTCGCAGTGATTTCGACGA
>JBLIOG010000228.1:0-6598 GCA_047639625.1 Gammaproteobacteria bacterium | reverse complement strand
CGTCGAGCATCTTCACATAACCACCCAACGGAATGCTGCCTATAGCATATTCTGTCTCGCCATCAGACCCCATACGACTCCAGATAGGCTTACCAAAACCGACTGAAAACCGAAGCACTTTAACGCCCATTTTTCGCGCGACCCAAAAATGTCCGAATTCATGGATAGTCACCAATACACCAATGGCGACAATAAAGGCGACTAAGCTATATAAGCTTGAAAATATGCTCACAATGACACCTCAAATTCAGAACCTGAAATTTGTGAGCTAACATATCGGCGACTGGCGGCATCATCTTCGAGAATATTCTCAATATCTTTAGCAGCTTGCGCGGGAATCTTGTCGAGAGTTTGATGAATCAATTTGCTTATATCGGTAAATTTTATCTGTTGTTTGAGAAAAGCTTCGACGGCCACTTCATTAGCAGCATTTAAAATCGTGCTCGCAGTTCCTGAACTTCTGATACATTGTCTAGCCAGTTCGATACAGGGAAATCGTCGGTTATCAACTTTCTCAAAGTTTAACTGGCTGACCTCAATTAAATTTAATGGTTCAACACCTGATTCAATCCGATCTGGCCAGGCCAGTGCATGGGCGATTGGAGTTCGCATATCAGGATTCCCTAATTGTGCCAGAACTGAGCCATCATTATAGGTAACCATTGAATGAATAATACTTTCTTTGTGTAACACAATGTCAATTTCTGTTTCATCCATGTCAAACAACCAGCTTGCCTCGATTAGCTCCAGTCCCTTATTCATCATTGTGGCTGAATCAACTGAAATTTTTGGACCCATGTTCCAATTTGGATGGGCAATCGCCTGCTCTGGGGTCACCCGGTCGAACTGATTCGGGTCTAAATCCCGGAAAGGCCCGCCTGATCCCGTCAAAACCAGTCGTTTTACACCTTTGGCTGATAAGTCTCCCTTTTTATTCTCAGGTAAACATTGGAAAATAGCGTTATGTTCACTATCGACAGGGATGAGTTCCGCCTGATGGTGCGATACTTCTTTCATGAACAAATCACCCGCCATCACCAGAGCTTCTTTATTCGCCAGTAAAACTCGTTTTGAACTTCGAACCGCTGTCAGTGTTGGCATTAAGCCAACTGCACCAACGATTGCAGCTACAACAATATCAACAGAAGCATCTCCTGAAACTTGTGAAAGGGATTCAGTACCACTGAGAACTTCAACTCGAGTGTCTTTTAAAGCGTTTTTAAGTTTCTTCGCTGCGTCATAATTACTCATTACTGCAAACTGCGGATTATGCCGACGGCAAAGGTCAGACATGATGTCTACACTAGTATTCGCAGTTAATGCAAAAATTTGATATCGATCAGGATGCTTGCCCACTATATCCAGCGTGCTTTTCCCAATCGAGCCAGTTGCACCAAGAACAGTTATAGTTTTCACGACAGATTGGCCATAAAGAGGGATATAGTAAAAAACGGCACTGCAGCAATCATCCCGTCTATTCTGTCCAGTACACCACCATGTCCAGGTAAAATTGTACCACTATCTTTAGCACCGGCTTCGCGTTTAAGAATGCTTTCAAACAAGTCGCCACAAACTGAAATAATAGACACTGAAATTCCACTGACATAAAATAATCCCATTGGGATCTCCCAACCATCAGTAATTTGATAAATCAAAGACATCCAGACCAAATTCGCCAACAGACCACCGATGGCACCCTCCCAGGTTTTCCCAGGGCTAATTTGAGGCGCAAGTTTTCGTTTACCAAATTGCTTGCCACTGAAATACGCACCGATGTCAGCAACAGCCACCAGTGACAACATATAAAGTAACAACCAGACGCCATCATCCAAAACACTTAAAATATAAACAACCGCATGCATCGATACCCAAAGCATACTAAAGCCCATTAGAAATAGAACAAATTTTCTAAATAAACTTCGCTGCCCAGAAGATCGATAGGTCAAAACAAAAAGCAAGCCAGCCAACCAGATAAAGACGCCATAAATCACCTGAATATATTGAATTTCAGCATCTATAAAAGAAATAGACTGCCAGAACATCAAGGCTAACAACCCTGCAAAAATTGCAGCCATCAAACGACCTGCACGAGCCGTTAGCATCTGCAATTCGTAACATCCAATCCCAAATACCAAAGAAAAAAATATGAAGACGTAGGCTGACGAGGCATAAAATACGATTGCCAGTAATACAAACAATAAAATCACTGCGGTAATTATTCGTTGTTTTAGCACGGCATCGGGCCTTCAAGTTGTTCACCTGTCTTGCCCCATCGTCGCTGTCGTCCCTGATAATCATCGAGTGCCTTTTGCATTTCCCTTTCATCAAAATCAGGCCAAAGTACATCCGTAAAATAAAGCTCTGTGTACGCAAGTTGCCATAGCAGGAAGTTACTAATTCGTCGTTCGCCCCCAGTTCGAATAAAAAGGTCAGGGTCGGGTGTATCAGCAAGAGACAGATTGGCAGTAATTTGATCAGGGCTTACTGATGAATTATTAAATTGATCTTCATTCGTCTTAATGGCTATTTGAGTGACTGACTGACAGATATCCCATTGCCCACCATAATTGGCTGCAATATTGAGCGTCATAAGTGAGTTTTTAGCCGTCAAAGCTTCTGAATGGCCGATTTGACCCTGGAGAGCCGATGAAAACGCGGAACGGTCCCCAATAAATCGGATGCGTATATTTTTGTCGTGCAATTCATGGATGTTTTCCTGAAGCGATCGTAAAAACAAATCCATCAATGTGCCAACTTCCTCAGCTGGTCGATTCCAGTTTTCGCTACTAAATGCAAAGAGTGTTAGATGCTTAACTTTCGAACGGGCAAAATATTCGATCGATCTGCGAGTGATTTCCACACCTTTTTTATGTCCTAACGTACGAGGCATAAAACGTTTTTTCGCCCAGCGTCCATTCCCATCCATAATAATGCAAACGTGTTCTGGGATACCTTTGGTGGAATCTGAATTATTGGACATAGGTATTGGATATCAGGCGATGTCTAATCTGTTGGATGAATATTAACGTCACGCCTCAACGCTAGATTTCCATTAAATCCTTTTCTTTTTGTTGTAATAAAGACTCCACAAGGTCAGTCGATTGATTGGTTACCTGTTGAACCAACTCCAGCCCCTTTCGTTCCTCATCTTCAGAAATGTCTTTATCTTTGATCAGCATTTTCAAATCATTGTTGCCATCTCGTCTAATATTTCGGATCGCAATTCGGGCATTTTCTGCTAATTCCCTGACAACCTTAACCAAATCTTTCCGTCGTTCTTCAGTAAGTGGTGGCATAGGCACACGTATAACGGTCCCCGCGGAAGAAGGATTGAGACCTAGATCAGATTTCATAATTGCTTTTTCAATAACCTGAACCATACTTTTATCCCAGGCTGTCACAGCAAGCGTTCGCGCGTCTTCAACCGTAATGTTGGCAGCTTGCCCAATCGGTACTTCGCTACCATAAAAATCAACCGAGATATGATTAAGTATGCTCGGATGAGCACGACCAGTTCGGATTTTTGATAGTTCAACTTTAAAAGCCTCGATACTCTTGTTCATTCGAGTCAGAGCGTCTTGTTTTACATCATTTATCATTCTTAAACCTCTTTCACCGTCACGCGGCTGCCAATAGATTTTCCCATCGCCAAATCGATAAGAGCATTCGGTTGATTAATATCGCAGACAACCATGTCGAGTGCATTGTCATTACATAAGATCATGGCCGCGACATCCATTACTGCAAGACGTTGATCAATGGCATAGTTGTAATCAAGTTTTTCGAATTTTACTGCATCGTTATATTTATGAGGATCTTTATCGTAAATACCATCTACTTTAGTGGCTTTAATCATCAAATCAGCCTGGATTTCGATTGCCCTGAGACTGGCACCGGTATCGGTCGTGAAATACGGGTTTCCTGTACCGGCTGCAAAAATAATAATTTCACCTGCCCCAATTCTTTTACGTGCTTCACGTTGGGTGTAAGTTTCGCAAATTCTCGGCATTTCGATCCCCGACATAACTACCGATGGTAAACCGTGTCGCAGCAAAGCATCGTTTAATGCAATGGCATTCATAACGGTTGCAAGCATTCCCATTTGATCACCCGCGACACGATCTAATCCTGATTTGGCTAACCCAGCGCCGCGGAATAAATTTCCGCCACCGACGACTAAACCCAGCTCCACATCGTTTTCATGTAACCCTGCAACTTCAACGGCCATTTTATCCAACATGGCAGGATCAATTCCAAACTCCAGATTACCTATCAGAGCTTCGCCACTTAGTTTGACTAATAAGCGTTTATGTAAAAGCATTCCCATTATGTTTCTGTTTACCTTTGAAAACTATTTGTCGCCATTGCATTAAATATGCTGACTATACATTGGTGGCCAAAAAAAGGCCGCTCGACGCGGCCTTTAAGTTTCAGCTTTTAAGCTGCTCAGCGACTTCTGCCGCAAAATCTTCCACTTTTTTCTCGATGCCCTCGCCAACTTCGTAGCGGACGAATCGAGAAATTGACGCATCCGCTGATTTTAACAATTTTTCAACGGTTTGATCAGGGTCTTTAACAAAAGGCTGTCCCAGCAACGTAATTTCTGCGAGAAACTTTTTTAAGCGTCCCTGAATCATTTTTTCGATAATTTCCATTGGTTTGCCACTAGATTCTGCCTGGGCAACAAGGATGGCTTTTTCTTTTTCGACAAAATCTCCGGGAACGGAATCTACATCGACAAATTGAGGGTTAACCGCGGCGATATGCATTGCGATATCTCTGGCCATGTCGGCGTCGGCAGATGAATCAACCAGCACACCAATTCGAGACCCATGCGAATATGACGCCATCAAGTTATCAGAGTCCAGAATTTCAAAACGTCGAATCTGAATATTTTCACCGACTTTGGCGATTAACGCCTGTCGAGCTTCCTCAACACTTTGCCCGTTATCGATAGAAAGGCCCGATAACACTTCGACTGATTCAGGGCGTTCAGACATGACTGCCTGTAAGACTTGATCAGAAAAGGTCTGGAAATTACCATCTTTAGCAACAAAATCGGTTTCGGAGTTAATTTCGAGTATAACTGCAGACTTGCCATCCTCACTGACCGATACACTAATAGCACCATCTGCTGCTACTCGACCCGCCTTCTTATCTGCTTTAGCCGCACCTGATTTACGCATTAATTCAGCTGCTGCTTCAATATCACCATCGGTTTCAACCAATGCTTTTTTACATTCCATCATTCCAGAACCGGTGCGTTCACGCAGTTCTTTTACCTGAGATGCTGTAATAGCCACTTCATAAACCTCTTCAATTGAATTTATCCTGTCGGATATCATATCTGATTATAGAAAAAGCCGGACTTGTACCGGCTCCTTCCATATTTTATACGGTAAATGAAATTACCGCGTCCTGTTACTCTTCAGAAGCGTCTTCGGCATCGGGTTTTTCAGCCGCTGCTGTTTTTGGTGCCGCTTTTTTAGTAGCAGCCTTCTTTGTCGCTGCTTTTTTAGTTGCAGCCTTTTTTGGCGCAGCTTCCGCTTCAACCGACTCAGCTACTACCGGGGCATCACTTTCGTCTGCAACAGCTACTTCAACAACTGCTTCAGTTACTGCTTCTTCAGTTACTGCTTCATCGACTTCAACTTCTTTTTTAACTGTGGTCTTTTTAGCTGATATCTTAACGGGTGGCTTGCCTGCCATTTTCCCATCAGCGTCAATCAACTCAACCTCGTTTAACGAAGTAACGATACTTTCTTTACCCACTATAATCGCATCAGCAACCATTCGGGTATACAAATTAATCGCCCGCATTGAGTCATCATTAGCAGGAATAATATAATCGATGTTATCGGGAGAATTATTGGTATCAACGACACCTACAACAGGAATCCCGAGCTTAGTGGCTTCCTGAACAGCAATTTTTTCATAACCGACGTCAACGATAAAAAGGACATCAGGTAATCCACCCATTTCCTTTATGCCACCGAGTGTCTTTTCGAGTTTTTCCTGCTCACGTGATAAGTTCAGGATCTCCTTTTTACTGATTTTCTCGTAAGCGTTACTGTCAGACATGGCTTCAAGCTCTTTAAGTCGCTTGATAGAAGCTCGAACGGTACGGAAGTTTGTCAACATTCCACCTAACCAACGATGATTGACAAAAGGCATACCACAACGAAGTGCTTCGTCCTTGACAGCATCGCTAGCTGCGCGCTTGGTACCAACAAACATAACTTTACCTTTCTTGGCCGCAATTCCACTAAGGTAGTTTGTTGCATCCTTACACATAGGCAAGGTTTGCTCGAGATTGATGATATGGATCTTGTTGCGCTCTCCAAAAATAAAGGGCGCCATTTTAGGGTTCCAGAAACGAGTTTGGTGTCCAAAATGGACGCCCGCTTCCAGCATTTCACGCATAGTGACGTTAGACATAGGTTCTCCAGATGTCGTTAAGAACAGTACCTGGTTTTGACTGTTCCGGGTTAAGCCTCCACCTATCCGACTGCTACGACCTGCTCTCTGGTAAAAGTCAGGCACCCATAACAGCGTTATGACAAGTGTGTGATTTATGAGCGTCCCCAAAAAAAATTGG
>JBLIOG010000227.1:0-6637 GCA_047639625.1 Gammaproteobacteria bacterium | reverse complement strand
GTTCAAGACGGTTGCAAAGACACTTCAAACCATCGCCGCTGACCCGAAGCATCTGGGTGCACGACCTGGGCTTACTTTGGTATTGCATACCCGGGGTTTGGCGATGACCTGATTTTGCTCTTGCAAAACCAGCATATATGCTATCCATGGCAAAACACACCATCCCCATGTGCATGGCATTATCCCAGATGGTGGTTTATCTAAGGATGGTCAGCGCTGGGTCAGTTTCATGCCAGTTTTCTTTCTACCGGTACGGGTATTGTCACGATTGTTTCGACGGTTATTCATGGAAGATCTCAACAAGGCCTTTCGAGCGGGTGAGTTGAAGTTCTTTGGTGAGCCACAGTCACGGGCCGATGCAGCAGCCTTCGCCGATTGGCTTAAGCCGATGAAACAGATCGAGTGGGTCGTCTATGCGAAGCGACCCTTTGCAGGGCCAAGCCGTGCTGGATTATCTGTCTCGGTATACCCATCGCGTGGCGATCGCCAACAGTCGGTTGCTGACGCTCGATGAACGGGGCGTTACCTTTAAGTGGAAAGACTACCGTAACAAAGGTCAATCCCGCTTTAAGGCCATGAGGCTGAAAACCGATGAGTTTATCCGGCGCTTTTTAATTCACCTATTGCACAGTGGTTTTCACCACATTCGCCATTATGGATTGCTGGCGAACGCGCGGCGGGCAGAAAACTTCAAGCGGGCTCGAGCGCTGTTAATTGATCAAGCAGATGTTAAAGATAACGAAAAGGTCGTCAGTGAAAATACGAAGCCATCGCAGGATGAGGTAGCTGAACAGTCTGAACAGCCTCAACCCACCTACACGGACTGTGGTAATCCTATGGCCATCATCGAGCGTTTCGAATGCGGTCAGTTGCCACGTGCCCCACCAACAAAGACTATCGCGGCATGATTAAAATCATTCGCTACTCATTATTCAGCTTAATTTATTACTGGCGAAAACTGTTAATGGATCGCTATGATCGCCACCGTAAAAATGGCTATTTTATTACTGCTACCGGCACCCGATATTGGTTTAAGCGATATCCGAATAGCGGCAAAAATAGGTGTCAGAGTGAAAATAGTCAACTCACACCAGACCGATATACAGCGATGGTCATTCGAATCCCCATAGTAACCCGGCACACTGAAATACCTTGCCTACGCCCCGCGGTTTCGTCCCTGGTGGCCTGTCCGACGCCTGCCCTCTGATCTTTGTGCTATTCTGCCAGTGCATTGCTATGCGGGCAGGCATCTGACTACCCTTAATTATTGCGGTCAATTTCTATAGTGAAGCAGGCAATCGAAGTTCCTTCATTTATGCTGCGATACAAAATTCACCAGTTATAATTCTGGCGACCGACACCTAAAGAAAAAAATAATTAATGGCTAAACTTATCTTTAAACTTAAATCGGTGTCTTACGACGAAGCCGATGATATAAAAAATCTACTAACCGAAAATAAAATAGCTTTTTACGAGTCACCTGCCGGCAACTGGGAGATATCAATGCATGCGCTTTGGTTAAATGACGATGCCCAATACACTCTGGCAAAACAACTAATAGATGAATACCAGATTAAAAGAAGCCAGCATATAAGGCTAGAAACACAGCAAAAAATCGATCAGGGAGAGTATGAAACATTTATTCAACGACTTTTTAACAAGCCTGTTCAGCTTTTTATTCCTCTAGCTATTATTATTTTTATACTTTATTTCTCTATCATGCCTTTTCTTGAAATTGGTCGAGGGTAAGGAAACTCTTTTCTCCTTGGGCCTGCACCGGGCATAATTCGATCAATCAATTAACGATCAATAACAAATCAATGGTCGAGAAAGAAGTTGAGATGAGTTCTGCCGGAAAGCTTAATTTCAAAATCTCCCGATGCACTTCACAACGGGCCACTTACCCGCCATGCGTCTTTCGTGCGCGCCACCACGAGCATGGCCTCTTTCGTGCCTATATCACTCGGACCAACAAGGATCTCTCCGTCAAGATACAACTGCCTTTCTGGATCACCCCGTTGGTGTGTGCGATATTAGGGTTTTTCGAGGCTCAGCCGGTATTAGACTTGGGGAACTTCTATCTAAGCCTGGACTCAAATAGTTCGCTAACTATTTATGCAGAATTCTCCTACCTTTATCCGGAGATTGCGACGTCGGAGAATCGAATACTCGGCATTAACGCAGATCGACCTTCGTCCCAGTTCTGCTGACACCCAATCATTGATATTTTATTTAACATTTCGTAAAAATTACCGGCAACGGTAATACCTCGGACGGCCTGAATTCGTTCTCCATCTTTACACAGATAACCCGAAGCTCCAAAACTGAAATTGCCAGAAATAGCGTTGGCACCCGAATGCAAACCAGACAAATCAGTCAGCTCCAAATATTCACCACTATGCAGTGTCGACAAGTCTTCGGAACCTATCGCAATTTCAACCTGATGTAGATTGACACCCAGACTCGACCTTGGTCCACGGCTCGCGTGTCCTGTGGTCCTGGTATTAAAATAAGAAGCCGTCGCACTATTGTGTATCAGAGTTTGCAGGCAACCATCGACTACCAACCCTGTTTTTTCGGTAGCAGTTCCTTCCGCATCAAATAAATGATAACCGAAGCCGCCTACATTGAGTGGGTGGTCATAAACAGTCAGTCGTGAATCGGCTATGGCTGATCCTATTTTATCTCGCATTGGGTTGATGCCATCCTTCGCTGCTTTTCCGGAAAACATCATGGAAAAAACACCAAACACTGAAACCTGGCACTCCTTATCAAAAATCACATCATAGTGTTTGCTTGGAACGGGCTTACCATCGAGCAAGCCGATACATTTTTCGTAGGTTTTATCGATTACAATCGATGGGTTCAATCCAGAAAATAATCGCGATACCTGACTCGTGCCCTGCATGGCGTTCTTTTCACCGTCTTCGACCAATGCATAAGCATAGGAGGCGCACATACGGTTACGGGTCAATGCGTTTAATCCAGCGCTCGAGAAAATATGTCGCTGGCTGGTTATATCCTGTACACCGTTGTAGGGCACATTTTTTACCTTATCTTTCACGGTTAGCCGGCTTTCGATTTCGAGCGCCATTTCAATCTTCTGCTCAATCGATACCTCCTCTTGCGGGCATAACAATGCATCATCCGTTTTCAGGTAGTCAGAATTTGGCAGAATATTTTCATGCAATTCTAGTTTGACAAAGCTGGCGTTATTTAATGCCTGGCCCACCATTGAACTCAGCGCATCTGCGTCAACAGCCTCGCTGTAGGCGGTGCCAATATGTCCATTTTTAATCACACGCAATCCAAAGATGCGGCTCGAACTCACCTTGTATTCTTCAAGCTCGCCGTCACATGCTTTGAGTGAGAGTGATTCTCCTTCGTCGATGATCAGGTCACCGGTCGCACCGGCACTCATTACCTGGTCTAATACCTGCTCAGCCATTTGTGTCGCGGTCATGTTGGAGGTACTCATCAGGCGTTACCTCCTACCAGTATGTCATCGACTTTTAATGTCGCCTGTCCCACCGTAGTCGGCACAGCACCAGAGATTGAGCCGCACATTCCACAGGCTAGCGAAAAGTCCTGACCGATCATGGAGATTTCTTTGAGTACTTTTGGTCCAGTGCTAATCAAGGTTGCCGCCTTGACCGGATATTGGATTTTGCCCTTTTCAATATAGTAACCTTCGGTGACGGCAAAGTTGAACTCGCCGGTACCGGGTTGGACTGAACCGCCACCCATGTGAGAGGCATAAATACCCTTATCGATAGACGCGATCATATCGTCAATATTGGCGTCACCTGGTTCGATGAAGGTGTTGCGCATACGTGATGCTGGTGCAAACTTGTAAGACTCGCGCCGACCTGAACCTGAGCGCGCAAAACCAGTTTGCTGCGCACCGATACGGTCGACCAGAAAATTGGTTAACTGACCGTCTCTAATAAGTTGGGTTCGTTGTGTGGGCATGCCTTCGTCGTCAATATTGATCGAGCCCCATGCATTTGCCATAGTGCCATCATCGACCGCATTAACAATTGAACTGGCAATCATTTCACCCATCTGGTCGTGGAAGACCGATGCTTTTTTTGCGACTGAAGTGGTTTCTAGCAGGTGTCCACAGGCTTCGTGAAAGATGACACCGCCAAATCCATTGCCAATAATAACCGGCATTCGACCAGACGGGCAGGGTTTCGCGGTTAGATTGATCAACGCCTGTCTTGCCGCTTCCTCACCGGTTTTCAGAGGGTTTATTCCCGCTTCAATCTCCCAGCCCAGCAATCCACCGTCGTTCCAACTGCCGGTCGCCTGTTCGCCGCCATCAGCTGCGATGGCGGTTAAATTGGCTCGAATGTAATTTCGTTTGTCGTTCGTGTGTAAGCCATCACTATTAAATATTTCGACGCGCTGCTCGCGTTGCATACAGGAACCACGTGTTTTTGATATTTGGGCGCTTGCGGCCCTGGCAGCTCGGTCTGCCGCCATTAAGTAGGCAACCTTACTTTCAATTTCTGCATCAACCGAGAGAATTCTACGGGCTGGGTGAATATCGGAGGTTTGATTAAAATTAAAAGACTTTATGGTACTGACAGGGTCCCTTAAATCTTTAGCTGCCAGTACCGACGCGATGCGCAATAACTCGTCCTGATCAGTCTTATTGGTATAACCATATAAAACCTTTGTGCCGTAAACCAGTCTGAGGCCGATGCCAAAATTAATACCCGATTCCACCGACTGGACTTCATCACTGAGTGTGCTGACAACATTTGTTTCATTTTTTTCAACAAAAAGTTCGGCAAAATCGGCACCCAGTGACAGGGCGTGATCAATAACCGATTCTGCGGTTTGACTATTAAGCATCGAAATCTATTCCTTTGGGGGGTTAGAGAAAGGTTCGTCTAATTGCGCGACGTTGTAATCTTAAGATTAGTTACATGGGGCTATAGGGTTCTAATGCAATGAACCACCGCTATCCCTTGATTTCCAAAGACTCTCATTCAGGCCGTTAAACGTTCAAGTTGAATGCTCTTTAACAGGCGACAGTAGAATTACATGAGTGAGTATTCCATCGCTTTGGCACTCCCTCGTTCAACCGCAGTGTAAAATTTAGCCTGAAAATGGAAAAAAGAGGAAGCTCAAACTGCCACCTGCTAGCGTCTTGGCGGACATGGCCGTATGAGCACCCTCGCCTCTGACTTTATGAACGCCCGTCTGCCGGATGAAACCGATCAAACCATAATTTGTCGCGATCGGCTGTTAACACGATTATCCACTACATCCGCGCAGCCCGTATATTCCCAGTAGGTTGCAACTTTAATGTTCCTTTGTAAATTTTACTATGGATAACTCACAATACACTCGCCTCTATTTTCTCCTTCATTTCCAGCAGCATATCGCTATCTACTAAAAGCTCCATATACGCGTCGGCAATAGATCTGCTAGCCTCATCACTAAATGGCATGCCTGGGGAAACTAAGTGTGCTGCACTGCTATCGGTTATTTTCAAAATTGCAATGAGTGCTCGAATTTCTGGGTCATCAATCATTGAGCAGCGCTTGATGTGACTATTGTAAATTGCAACGGATACTTTCTCAGGTAATTTCCAATGATTCGCCAGTAAAAAACCTATGACCACATGGTTAGTGCCATAGCATTCAGTCTCCTTCGCTAACAACGATATTGGATAAGCCTGCTCTTTCCTATAGAGCTCGGCATACTCGGGATGCTTCTTCTCCATTAATAGAGCGCCCGCATCGTGAAAAAGTCCGGCTAAATATGCTTCCTCTGGAGACACCCCCTCCACATTGAGTGACATTGCTTTCGCACCGAGCGCACAACCCTGTGCAGCTCGCCAAATTTTTGTTTGAAACGGATTACCTTCACCTACAGATTGCTTTAGAGCAGCACCTAGGATAACTTCATTTATAGTATTTAGCCCAAGAAGAACACAGGCCTGGGGGATAGATTCGATCTTGCGTGATAATCCAAAACTTACAGAATTTATTGTTTTTAATACTATCCCTGAGAGTGCTATATCAGTGGCTAGTAACCCCCCTATTTTTGATACATCCGGTTCTCTTTTTGTGATTTCCTGCTGGAGAGCTAGAACAATATCCGGTATTTTTGGAATTTCTACTCCCTTAATAAAATTAAAGGCCTGTTTCAGTTCGGCTTCTGATGGTACATATTTCATAAGCTAATTCTCAAAATATATGAGGTATAAAAGGCTTATCTGCCAATACCAATTCGCGAAATACAGTCCAGAATATATCGCTTTCCCCGATATTGACTGTAATGCCTGAATAATTCATCCACCGTTCGTGCAAACAGTTGATTATTTTGAGCCAAAAACCCTTAGAAACCCATAACAGTAGCCTGCACCATCCTATCGGTACTAACCGCAAATCATGAAAAAATGGTTACCGAAAGAAACAGTTTTCAGAAAAGTCTAATGGCATTTCGCGAAACTCGCAGTAGGCACTATAAGTAATCGGCAACCTATTTTATCCTATTAATTTCCCCCACTTTCATCTAATTTTTCCAAAATTGTTAGAAATTTAGACTACTATGTTACTAATGTTTTCTCGTGTAGCGAGTGAAACAATTATCCGCTAAGGTAGACTATGAACTCAAT
>JBLIOG010000226.1:0-6638 GCA_047639625.1 Gammaproteobacteria bacterium | reverse complement strand
GGGTCGTCTGAGGGTCGCTCCATTGTGGTTGATCGGCATGCCGGACTCGTTATAGTTCGAGCTATGCCGGGTGAACTGCGAGACGTTGAGAATTATCTCAGGGATGCACAGGAAAGCATGCAAAGGCAGGTCATCCTCGAGACAAAAATTATTGAAGTAACCTTAAGTGATAGCTTTCAGTCAGGCATTGACTGGTCTGCATTGTCAAATGATGGTAATACGCTTATTGGTTCGAATAGTGTGGTTAATGGAAACTCACCGGGCAATGTTATAGATGGTACCGGCTTCGCCAATTTATTTACTGCGTCTGGAACATCAAATAATTTTAATGCGTTAATTCAGTTATTAAGCAGTCAGGGTGAAGTTCAGGTACTGTCGAGTCCGAGAGTTTCAACCGTTAATAATCAAAAAGCGGTTATCAAGGTCGGGTCTGATGAATTCTTTGTAACGGAAGTTTCATCGAGTACCACTTCCTCGGGTACAAGCACGACATCCAATCCGGAAATTACATTAACCCCATTTTTCTCGGGTATAGCGCTCGATGTTACTCCGCAGATTAGTTCCGAGGACGAGGTTATATTACATATTCATCCAAGTGTCAGTGAGATTACTGATCAAACCAAAAATATTACAGTGGGTGGTCAAACTCAACAATTGCCATTGGCCTTCAGTAGTATTCGGGAGTCTGATTCCATTGTTAAAGCCAGAAACGGTCAGGTCGTGGTTATTGGTGGGCTAATGCAGAATAGTTCCGCTAATGACGATGCGGGATTACCGGGGCTTGGTGATATCCCGATTATAGGTAGTCTTTTCAAACAACAAAAGAAAGTAAATACTCGTAGTGAGCTGGTTATTTTACTCAGACCAATTGTTGTCAACTCCAACAAAACATGGACTAGTTATATCAAAGATAGTCAGTCCAGAATCGAAGAGTTGAGAGCCCCTTCTGAAGGTGAATAATGTACGAACATTATTACGGCCTTAAGGAAAAACCATTTAGTCTGACCCCGGATACTGAGTTCTTTTATCAGAGCTTGACGCATCAGGAAGCCTTGAATGTGCTCATCGTCGCCGTTCAGGGCGGCGATGGTTTTATCAAAGTTACCGGAGAAGTCGGGACCGGGAAAACATTGCTGTGTCGTATGTTACTAGATGCGCTGGAGTGTGATTACAATACTGTATACATACCAAACCCTTATATGAGTTGTAACTCGTTACTTGACGCGGTTATCGCTGAAATGGGCATCGAAGATAAGCTGGTTAAAGAAAATTACCTCGCCTGTATAAATCAGCATTTAATCGAGTCTGCCCGACAATCCAGGAGTACGGTCATAATTCTGGATGAAGCCCAGTCATTACCTGAGGAAAGTCTCGAAGCAATTCGACTGCTCAGTAATCTTGAAACCGAAAAGAAGAAGCTGGTGCAAATAATTCTGTTTGGCCAACCCGAGCTTGACGATATTCTCGCGAAAAGTAGCATTCGGCAATTGCAGCAAAGGATAATGCATGCCTACCGCTTAAGGCCCCTAGACGAGTTGGCTATGAATGCCTATTTGCAGCATCGGATTCAATCGGCTGGATATGTGGGTCCACCCTTGTTTGAACGTTCGGCCCGGCAGATGTTGTTCCGGGTGACCAGAGGAATCCCACGATTGATTAATGTGATTTCTAACAAAGCATTGATGCTTTCTTACTCGAGTGGTGATTTTTATGTCGGCTCAAAACATGTAGAGCAGGCGGCTCTCGATAGTAACCTCGAAGTCAATAAGACCAGTCGATCAAAAAATAATAACCTCCAACTGATGATGATCGGACTAATGGTCATTCTATTACTGTTGTTGGTAGGCCAGTAACAATGAGCATTATCAATCGGGTCTTAAAAGATCTTGAGTCGCGTGATAGTGCCTTTATCCCCATTGAAGTGGCAGCTGTTGGCGGTCCTGAATTGAATGACGCGCGTGCGCCCTGGTTAATACCGGTCGTAATTATTGCCGTTTTAATGGTAGTGGGCGTCGGTGGGATGCGTCTTCTGGACGGTTCGGAGCTATTCTCAGAACCCCCCGATAGCCTGCCTGTCATTGAGGTCCCGCTTAAACCAGGGCCCCTTGTTACAGATGTAGTCAAAGTTATTCCAGAGTTGCTTCAAAATCAGATTATAGGGTTGCAAATTCAAGAATCTGATTCGCTAATCCGTCTGGAGTTTTCATTGGCTAATCGGGTGGTGGCTTATGTTAAAGAACGCAGTAACCAACGATTTGTTTATCACCTAAAAGATATTACCAGTGAAATATTAGCGCCAAAAATCCAGGATAGTCGTTGGATAAAGAGATTACAGCTAGTTTCCAGGAATGAGGGTGTTGATATTGATTTCGAAACAGAAGCTGCAGTTCTGGTCGAAACAGGACAATCGCAGAATGGAGATGATTACATCTGGTCAATCGAAATTCGAGAAATTGCTGAGCGACCGGCAATCGAAGGGCCCGTTGTCAGTGAGCCGGTCACACCGATAGCCGTCAACCAGGTGCAAGGTAACGCCGTTAAAACAGAGGTACCGGTTGAAGTCGAAGTCGTAAAGCCTAAACCAAAGGTGAAGCTTGAAATAAGTTCGAGCCGAAAGTCGAACGAGAGTCTTGAATTGCAACGCGCCGCTGAACTCATTCGGAAAAAACGTTGGAATCAGGCCGAAGGGTTACTTCAATCTCTCCTCAATGGCGAAGAGGATAAAGAGGCTCGCAGGCATTTAATTACGATTTATGATCGATCAAAACAAACCGAAAAATTTTCTCAGCTAATTAATGAGTCGATGGCGTTGTATCCTCAAGCGCATCATTTTGTTAGCGCTTATGCTCGGTCCTTATACCAGCTCGGTTCCTATCAGTCTGCGATAGATCAATTACTCGAGACGGCTGATACCAATGCAGATCAACTGTCAATAATTGCGGCCAGTTATCAACGGCTAGATTTATATTCGAAGGCCATTGAATATTATCGAGCCTCGTTAAAATTGAAACCCCGGCAAGTTCGAAACTGGGTCGGGCTGGGTATTTCACTGGAGCATGTAAGTGAACTTAAAGAGGCTTTGAATGCTTATCGAGCTGCCGCTAAATTGGGTCATTTAAGTGTGCGACTCAGCGAGTTTGTTGATAAACGTAGTCGAGCATTGGAAAAGGTAATCAACTAATGGCATTTGCTAAAAAGATTCGCATCGGGGATTTACTCGTGGAAAAAGGGTTGATAACCGATGATCAATTAAAGTATGCCCTCAGCGAGCAAAAAAAGCTCGGACGCAAGCTCGGTGGCACACTCATCGAGTTGGGAATGATCGAAGAAAACAGCTTGCTCACGCTGTTGTCTAACCAGCTTAATATTCCATTGATTGATCTTAATAATTATGACTATAGCGATGATGTTGCCAAATTGTTACCAGAGACGATCGCACGTCGATATCGAGCCATTGTGCTCGAAGACCGTGATCAGGATTATCTGGTTGGCATGGCTGATCCAACGGATATTTATGCCCTTGACGAAATTCAGGGCAAGTTAAATAAACCGATTAGTCAGGCCATAGTTCGCGAAGCAGCTTTGCTTGAAAACTTTGATCTGGTCTATCGTAGAACAGAAGAGATTAGTGCTCTGGCCGAAGAGTTGGGGCACGATTTAAGCGACAGTGGTGCTGATATAGGCGATCCTCTTCGAACGGAAATGACGGATGCACCAGTCGCTAAACTATTGCAGTCGATATTTGAAGATGCAGTTCAGGTTGGTGCATCGGATATTCACATTGAACCGGACCAACACGTCATCCGTGTTCGACAGCGGATCGATGGGGTTCTCTCTGAACAGATCATGAAGGAAACCCAAATCGCGCCCGCCATTGTAGTCCGACTGAAGTTGATGTGTGGTTTGAACATATCCGAGAAACGCCTGCCGCAGGATGGCCGTTTCAATATGGTGGTTAACAAACGAGAAATAGACGTTCGATTATCAACCATGCCGGTACAGCATGGTGAGTCGATCGTTATGCGTTTGCTCGACCAAACCCAGGGCGCATTAGAGCTGGAAAAACTGGGTATGCCTCCCAAAATGCTGTCTCGTTTTCGTAAGAATTTTCATTTACCGAATGGCATGATACTGGTTACCGGTCCAACGGGTAGTGGTAAAACCACAACATTGTATGCCGCGTTAAGCGAACTAAATCATCCTGAAACGAAAATAATCACGGTAGAAGATCCGGTTGAATACAGGATTGAACGGATTAATCAAGTGCAGGTTAATCCTAAAATTGGACTTACTTTTGCGAGTATTTTAAGAGCCGGACTACGTCAGGATCCCGACATCATCATGGTTGGTGAGATGCGCGATGCTGAGACTGTAGAAATAGGCGTGAGTGCCGCAATGACAGGCCATCTGGTGTTATCGACATTGCATACCAATGACACGATTTCAACCGCAACAAGGTTGCTTGAAATGGGGGTTGAGGGTTATATGGTAGCGACGACGCTGCGGACCATTATTGCTCAACGACTCATTAGAAAGATATGTGTCAGTTGTGCCGAGCTGCATGAACCCGATGCCTTCGAAAGTGGCTGGCTACGCGATGCCATGAAGGTTGATGTCGGGCAGCATCAATACAAAAAAGGCCGGGGCTGTAAACAATGTGGATCAACCGGATATTCAGGGCGAATGGGTGTATACGAGCTACTCGACATGAATCCTGAGCTGGCTGAAAAATTACGAAATGACGATACCCAGGGTTTTGTTGAAGCAGCTGCGCGCGCACCGGGATATCAACCACTGGTGCAGGTTGCCCACCATCATGCGGCACTCGGTTTGACCAGTATTGATGAAATTCTAAAACTGGCCGGTCAGGTCCGTGATGATATTCTCGAAGAAGCGCCATTGACCCTGGATATCTGATGCCACAATTCGAATTCAAAGCGCGTAGTAACAGTGGCCAACTGGTCGATGGTCAGGTTGAAGGCGCCAATAGTAGCGCGGTAGCGACCTTATTGATGGCTCGCGGCGTAACACCGATCTCCATCGTTGAGAAAAAGGTCAAGGTTGATGTTATCGATCAGATTTATCGAAAATTTGATTTGTACAAAGTCAACATCGAAGAATTATTGATGTTTACCCGCCAAATGGGTGCTTTGATGAAGTCGGGTATTCCCATTACCCGTGCAATCTCCGGAATTCTCGAATCGATTGATAACCCGCTGATGATTAGTTCATTGCGCGATATTCTGGAACAGCTCGAATCAGGGCGAAGCCTGTCGATTTCGTTTGCTCGCCATCCCAGAGTCTTCAATAATTTATATGTTAGTATGATTCAGGTGGGTGAAAATACGGGTCGGCTAGAAGAGTCATTTGCCCTGATGGCTGACTATATCGACCGTAATCGACGAATCACCAATAACATCAAAACTGCTATGCGTTATCCGACGACGGTTATCATAGCCATATCGATTGCGATGGGAATCGTTAATTTATTCGTCATTCCAAAGTTCGCCCTGTTTTTTGAGGCAAACAATATGGAATTGCCCTGGCAAACCCAGTTTTTACTAGCTACATCTGGTTTTATGGTCAATTACTGGTGGCTTGTCCTTGCCGTCCTGGCGTTTGCTTTTTTCGGTTTTAAGCGATATATCGGAACCGTTGAGGGTGAATTGAAATGGCATAAGTTTATTGTTCACGCGCCTTTAATTGGCGATATATTGCACCGCTCTTTTATGGCTCGTTTTTCCCGATCATTTGCGATGGCCTATAGTGCCGGTGTTCCTATCGTGCAGGCCATGAGCGTCATCGCGCGGTCTATTGGTAATGAGTATATCGCTTCGCATGTGAAGGGTATGCGTGAGGGCATTGAGCGCGGTGAAGCGCTGACTCGTACTGCCCAGCAAAC
Organism: Gammaproteobacteria bacterium; assembly: GCA_047639625.1. GTDB lineage: Bacteria > Pseudomonadota > Gammaproteobacteria. Next base: position 736 of record JBLIOG010000226.1, on the reverse strand, counting down.
GGGCATGTTTACACCGATTGTTATGCAAATGTTTGCGGTCGGTGAAGAGGCCGGCAATCTCGATGAAATGATGACGTTTATCGCCGACTTTTACGAAGAAGAAGTCGATTATGATGTTAAGACGTTGTCAGACAAGATTGAACCGCTCATATATGTCGCCGTGGGGGTGATGGTATTGATTCTGGCACTGGGTATCTTTGTACCCATGTGGGATATCGCGCAACTGGCGGGTAGGTGAAGTATATAAGCTCGAATCCGGGGGCAATTAACTACCGATTAGCCGTGATGGTTATTTTGATTCTTCTGTTCATAGTTGTTTTTTTCCTCAAACTCGATGAATCACAAAAGGAAATTGAACGAACTTCTATTATTCAAACCACTAAAGTTATTACCAGTTCTTTGGCCGTGGTATTCGCGACCTACGCGGTCAAAGGTCAGTTGAAAAAGCTCTATTTATTAGCGGGCGGTAACCCCTTTGTGTTTCTGGCGGAGTATCAAATTTTGCCACCCAGTTATAAAGGTGTAGCGAATAGTTCAGAATTAGATCATCTTGATTCTGGCTGGTTTTATCTGCTAGACACGGGAACCATTGCGTATATTCCTCGTTATCTCGAGCAAATCTCCTTTTTCAAAATTGATCTGTTGTTTGATGATCTTAATCGATCTGAGCTATTTGAGCCGGAAGAAGATGTGCAGCGCGGTTTAATATTAAGAAAGCTCTAACGGTATCGGTATC
>JBLIOG010000225.1:0-6643 GCA_047639625.1 Gammaproteobacteria bacterium | reverse complement strand
AGGGAAAGGGGTTAACGCTTGATGCTGCAAAGGCATCGGGATTGATGGAGTCGGTTGAGTCCTGGCATGCCGAACGAATAGAGCATCCTCTAAAACTCAGTAGTTTTGCTGATCTTAGACCAAACCATGCGGTGCTTGATATTGAACGATTACCGGTAATGCGCACGAGCCAGTTTAATCCGAATTTACCGATCCTATGGATTGAGGCGTTAAATCTGAAGGACAAACAAAACCACTGGATTCACTATGAAATCGTCCATACCAATTATTCGCTGCCCTCGCCATCTGGTAGTGGTTGTTTTATTCAAAGTAGTAATGGTTTAGCGTCGGGTAATCATTACCTTGAAGCCGTGTCACATGCTATTTGTGAATGTATAGAACGTGATGCATCGAGTTTATGGCATCAGCTTCCGCAGTCAGAAAGAGATGCAACTAAGCTGGATTTGAAAACAATTGAATGCGTTGAATGTGTGTCGCTACTGAAAATGCTCGATTCAGCCGGTCTGGAAATAACCCTCTGGGATACTCAGTCAGATCTTGATGTTGTTTGTTTCGAATGCGTTTTGCTCGATCAGAGACAAGTGATTTCACATATTGGACAGGGGGCAGGTTGTCATCCAGATAAAAACATCGCTTTACTTCGTGCAATTACCGAAGCCGTGCAGGTTCGAACTGCCTACATCGCCGGGTCGCGTGATGATTTATCGAATGATGAATACTCTACTCAGGGCCATAGTGAGCGTCTGGAAGCCTTTAATGAACTGATCGGTGAAGGTTCGGGTTGGGTAGACTTTGCAGATTTACAGAGTCAGACCTTCGGTACTTTCGATGAAGATGTCAACTGGCTAGTAGCGCGACTTGACGCCTTTGATATTGATCAGGTTTTATGTGTGAATTTAAGCCGTTCGCCGATGAATATTGATGTTGTCAGGGTCGTTATACCCGGTCTGGAAGGGCCACATGACGATGATGAGTACGTGGCTGGATTACGTGCGACGGCTATGCAGGCATGAATCATTCGAAAGTAATCGTGTTTTCCGGTCCCAGTATAGATCGTGAGAACGTAGAAAAATTCCCCGGATTTGAATGGAGACCTCCGGTAGCGCAGGGCGATTTACTGCGTGCCGTCGATGAGCGACCGGATGCAATTGCCATTATAGACGGCTACTTTGACGGCGTACCTTCGGTCTGGCATAAGGAAGTTCTTTGGGCCTTAACAAAAGGAATTAAAGTGTTTGGTGCGAGTAGTATGGGAGCACTTCGCGATGCTGAACTCGATTCGTTCGGCATGATCGGGATAGGGTGGATATACCAACAGTATCGTGATGGTGTGCTGGAAGATGGCGATGAGGTCGCTGTATTGCTTGCACCCGGTGAGCTGAATTTTAAGGCGTTATCTATTCCTATGGTGAATACACGGGCGACCTTAGATCACCTCAAACGTGACGATTTAATCAATACAGATTTGGCTGATATTTTAACCAGGGTCATTAAATCAATATTTTATCAGCAACGTACCTGGTCACATATTTTTGAAGTGATTGGAAAGTGCGATGAGTTAGTTGCATTAGAAAATGAACATTTGAAAAAATTAATGCTTGATCATTACATTGATATGAAGAAAGTTGATGCTGCAAGTTTACTCGAAGTTTTGGGTGATCTTGATTCAACTCAACCTGAATTGACGACACCAGAATTTCATTTTGAATGGATTGTAATGTGGGATTATGTTTATCAAAGGAAGATAAACAGTGAAACGGGTTTAGTAAACCTTGATCTGCAGATTATCGATGAGTTGAGGTTAAACCCTGAATTGTTTAAATCCTGTCTGGTTCGAGTTCAGCGTAAACAACTGGCGTTGGTGGAATCTGCTCGTAGAAGAGTGGGAGTGGAGCGTGTTGATTTGATCCGCTCGCTAAAACGGTTAAGAGACAGTCATCAATTATTCAGTCGATCAGATCTGGATGATTGGATGCTGGCAAATAGAGTTGATTCTATACAGCTCGAATCATTACTGAAATCTGTAATCGAAATGCAAACAATATTATCTGATATCTCAAGTGTCAATTCCGAATCGTTGATTGATGAATTACGATTAAATGGGTCTTACAGTGACTTGAAATCGAGCGCTGAACGCAAGGCAACATTAGGCTGTAATCAGCTGTCGAAGACCGATCCGATGCTACCCTGCGTTATTGTGATTCTAATCCTGTTGTTTAAACCTGCGTCGGTTCAGAGTCGATACCTTTTAATGGCTCCTGTTGGTTATGGATGGGCCAAATTATTTGAATTCTTTCAGAGGCAGATTAGTGGGGCACAGCCTGAAATATTGAGCCTGCCATAGCCTGCTATTGTCTGCTACTGATGTTAAATAGAACACCTGAGGCCAGTTAGCGAATCAAGCGCAAGCGTTTTCTAGCTGACCTCCGGGCATTAAACTTCAATCAGGCTAACGTTTTTTCTTGGCGATCAGCAAATTTCATAAACCCAGTAGTGGGCATCACCATCCTCGGTATAGGGGGCGTCCTTCAGACATTGTTTTAATTGAACCAGCCCTTCTTCTTCGATTTTGTCGCTGACTTTCTGATAGTCGGTCGCATCATAATAAGCGGTCCGAGTACTGGTAATCAGGAGACCTCCCTGACGTGTAATATCGATAAGCGGGTAGAGTGCTTCGGGATCAACGTGCCCGAGGGTAAAGACCCCGCAACTAATTGATACATCGTAAGCATTACGCCATTCAGGTCGTAAAGGTTTGTTAATATCGTCACCGAAATAGAGATCACGATAAATACTTCGTTGGGCAGCCAGTTCAACCATCTCGCTTGAAATATCCATACCATCGAGCGTTACAAATCCCCGACTGGATAATCCAACGCCTACCAGTCCGCTACCGCAACCGATATCAGCAACAAGGATTTTCGAACGATCTGGGTCCAGTTGGTTATGATTGCTCTCAATGTAATTTGCTAATATTTCGGCAATAAAGTCAGGTCCTGAGTATTTACTATCGACGTCCTGGTCATAGGTTTCTGCCCAGTTAGCGTAATATTGCTTGATCGATTCGGGCCTACCATCGAGGCTCAAAGCGTTATGAACTTTTTCATGCGGTGGCTTTTTTTCAGACATGGCGTTAGAACCCGTATAATTAGTAAATTATGATAAGGCAGATCGCCCCGGGAGACAAATTTTCGCTCTCAATAAACAGGGCCTTTAGTCCTTCTCAATTGCGACAGTGAACTCAATATCGACTATGCTAGCGGTCTGGTTTTGTCCTTTCTGTCAAATGACTAAAAGGTGGTGTTTAACATATTTCAGGGGCAGTTAGTTGGTAATTGAAGTCGAAATAGATGATTCCGATAACGACGATGATTTCGAAGACAATATTGGGAATCGGCTGGAGGCAACCGAAGATACCTCAGATTCACCTGTGCTGTCCGAAAGTGCCCATCCTTACGCCCGTTTGACACCGGATGTCGTGGTTGCTGCCGTGGAGTCAACAGGGCGATTTTCGGATGCCCGTATTCTCGCTTTGAATAGTTATGAAAATCGGGTTTATCAAGTAGGGATCGACGATGAAGACCCTGTTATTACCAAGTTTTATCGACCGAATCGATGGTCTGATGAACAAATTCTGGAGGAACATCGATTTACCGATTATCTTTATCAACAGGATATTCCAGTGGTCCCACCGTTGCTGATCGGAGAGGAGGGGTCCGATCGAACTTTATCGTCATACGAGGGATTTCAATTCGCGATTTATACTAGACAGGGTGGTCGAGCGCCGGAGCTGGATAATCTGGATCATCTAAATCAGCTTGGAGAGTTTATCGGGCGAATTCATGTTGCCGGAAAATCATTTCCGTTTCAGCATCGAGTTCATCTGTCATCGACTGATGCGCATAAGAATGTTGGATTTCTGATTGAACATCAGTTTATTCCGCATGAGATACGAGCCGCTTATGAGTCGGTCACGATTGAAATTTTGGCATTAATAGATCAGCGAAAACCCGAGCAGGATCATTATCAACAGATAAGTCTTCATGGTGATTGTCATCGGGGCAATGTTTTGTGGCGAGATGATCGGCCACATTTTGTTGATTTCGACGATGCAATCACTGGCCCTGCCATTCAGGATCTCTGGATGATGTTGTCGGGCGACTCGCTAAACCAGCAACGTCAGCTGATTGAAATCATTGATGGATATAATATGTTTGCTGACTTTGATCTTGCAGAGCTTAATTTGATCGAACCATTGCGGGCGATGCGGGTATTGCACTTTAATAGCTGGTTAGCAAAACGTTGGGATGATCCTGCTTTCCCGTTATGTTTTCCCTGGTTTAATACTGAACGCTTCTGGTCAGAACATATCCTGGAATTGAAAGAAACTCTGACTGCCTTACAGGAGCCATCTTTAAGAATGCCCGATTATCGATGAATCTAAACTATTCTGAAGCGTTAAAGGAGCTTATTCGTTCAAGGCTCCAATCGTTTGAGCCGATCAAACTGGATCGCAGCCACAGTAGGCATGCAGCTGTTGCTTTCACGCTGATGAATTGCTCTGAACCTGCCGACATCGCTAATATTCAATTTGTCCCAGATAACAAAAATATGGCGGCTTTTTTACTGACAACACGGGCAAAGGGACTTTCGAGTCATGGGGGGCAAAGAGCCTACCCCGGAGGACGAGTTGATCCGGGAGAAAGTGCGTTGCAGGCGGCCGTTCGTGAACTTCGGGAAGAAGTTGGTTTGGCGGTTGACGACAGTGCGATACTGGGCCGACTAGATGACTACCCGACCCGATCAGGATACATAATTTCACCATTTGTCATCTGGGCGGGAAGCGATCCTGTTCTTATCGCTGGGCCTGATGAGGTGGCTGCAATGCATCGAATTCCGCTAAACGAGTTGATTCGTGAAGACGCTCCCATTCTGCAAGTAATCCCCGAGAGTGATCAGCCCGTGTTGAAAATGCCCATTGGCGATGACTGGTTTGCGGCACCCAGTGCGGCTATTGCTTATCAATTTCGTGAAATAGCCCTTTATGCCAGACCTACACGGGTCGCGCATTTCGAACAACCTTATTTTGCCTGGAAATAATTAATTGAACGTGTGAGACGATGACACTCCAAACTATAATTGCACAATATATTGATCAATTTATGCCTGTTTTCAGGCCGGCTCTCAATAGCAGCAACACCATAAAAATGGACCTGTCAGCGGCTAACCTTGAATTCGCTGGAAAGCAGGGAGTTGACCTCGATAAAGCTATTGAATCGAAGATATATCAGTCCGGTTGCATTGCCGCAGTGGGTGGCTATCTCGAGAATAGATCAGTTTACGCAGCAACTGACTTGTTTGATGGTGATAGTGAGCGATGTATCCATATAGGGGTTGATGTGTTTATCGGTGACGGTACTGAAGTATTTTTACCACTGGACGGTCAAGTGCAAAGTTGTTGTCATCGAAATGTATCTGGCGACTATGGCCCCGTAATTATAATGGAGCATGAGCTGTCGGGTTGTCGTTTTTATAGCCTTTATGGACATTTGAGCGAACAGTCACTGGTTGGTTTAAGCCCCGGAAAGAAATTTGCCTCGGGTGAATTGATTGCACGGATTGGTGGGCGACCGGGAAACGGCAATTGGTCACCGCATCTGCACTTTCAGTTAATAGCCGATATGCAAGGTTTGGTTAATGATTATCCCGGTGTGGTTAGAAAGGTGGACCTTGATTTTTACCGGACTAACTGCCCGGATCCGACTAGTTTGCTGGTTTCAGAATAAGTTAGGTTGATCGAAACGGGTTGCTACATTTTGGGAAACCATCCGGCTACAAACGATAGCCACAGAGTTGCTATCAAAAACATGACCAGGGCATAGGGCCAGTTCCAGAACGCAATTTTCCATCCTGGAATGCCATATCGGCCCTGAAAAACCAGGTTGGTCCCCGACAATGGATTTGAGCAGGTACCCAGATGCCAGCCAATCAAGTAAGTAATAGCGAGTAAATTTGGATCGGGATTAAGACTGAGAATCATCGGCGAAAGTCCTGATATCATGATAACCGGATGAATACCAATGATCCCAACCAACCAGATAAGCAGGAGAAGCTCTATAGCGGTTATAACATCAAAGGTATTGAACGGATTTTCCAGTATACCCGTTACCAGTAAACCTGAAATACCTACGGCGAGAATTCCCGCTACCAGAAATAAGTTGAGCTCATTTACCATACGTGGAAGGCCTTGCACCACATGAACCCTAAGAAGGTTGAAAGCCCTCGTCGTACCTTCACGAATGATTAAGGTTGCCAATGTGACCAATAACGCCGAAGCCGAAATGACAAGAAGAACAGGAAGCGACGGGAATAATGTCGTTCCAAGGGTAACGGTCATAATTAATACCACTGGGACCTTTAACGCGTTGTATTGCATCGGATATCCCACAAAATTCTCTACCTGTGATTTGTATCGAATGCGGGCTTCTAGATAAACCAGGATAAAACCAATCAGCGTGAATGGCAGACCGGCGATAATAATCCAGCTTAAGGATGCGTTCTCAACATAGGTTAATACCACCGCCATGGCCCCAAAAAAAGGCGACCAGTTAGAAACGCCGCAAAAAACTCGAACCATACTTTG
>JBLIOG010000224.1:0-6652 GCA_047639625.1 Gammaproteobacteria bacterium | reverse complement strand
GTTTGCTTACACACTGTTCGAGCTCGTCGATCAGGAATCGTCGCATCGCTTTGTAACCACCACCAATAATCGGATAGTTAACGCCTGATTCAGCAATCCAGCTTTGAGTAATTCTTGACCTTAACCCCCCTCGAAAACAATACAGGTACCCACTCGGGTTTGCACGACAATGCGCGACCCAATCAACAAGGCGCTGCTGCCTGATTTCTGGAGTTGCCATTTTTTGCCCCAGCAAAATCGCAGCCTGCTCTCCGGCATTTTTATATTCTATACCGATTATCTCTCGCTGATCGTTATCGAGAAGCGGAATGTTGACAGAGGATGGAAAAGCGCCTCGGTTAAATTCAACCGGAGCACGTACATCCATCAAAGGCTCACCTTCCAGGAATATTGCCCGGTAATCGGTCACTGAATTATTCGATTTCACAGTCAACTACCTGGCAAAAACGTAATAGGTCCGTAAAACCGAGGTTTTAAAAACTTTATGAACGGATTCCATTAGAATGCCTGTATACATCTCAAACTGATACTTTTTTTCTAATTTCGAAACAATGATGAATCCCCGGTCTGCGCTTGAAGTCTTCAGGGATGGTTTCCAGGCTGACATTTTTAATATCATAAATGGGCAATAATGAACGATTAAGTTTAAAACCTTTTTTGCTGGTTGAAAATATCAGAAGTCCATCGTCCGCTAACAACTTGATTGTCTGATTGATTAAATGTTCATGATCCTGTTCCACGTCGAGTACTTCACGCATGTTCCTGGAATTCGAAAAAGAAGGTGGACTCAGGAAAATAAGATCGTAGTCTGCACTGAGAGGATAACGCGTTGGATTCTCCAGTAAATCGAGAATATCGGCTTTAATAAATTGATAATCCTGTTCATCAACCAGATCATTGATCTCAAAATTTTCACGAGCCCAGGCTAGAGAGTTACTCGATAAATCAACATTAGCGACTGAATGAGCACCACCTAGTGCCGCTTGGACGCTGACCGAAGCGGTGTAACAAAATAGATTTAAGACTGTTTTACCTTCGGACATTCTCGCAACTCGGTCACGGGTCATACGGTGATCTAGAAATAATCCGGTATCTAGATAGTCTGAAAAATTTACCAGCAGTAGCGCTCGACCTTCCTGAATTTGAAACAGCTCCCCCTGTTTCTGAGATTGTTGTTTACCACGTTGCTTACGCCGAGTTTTACAGTAAATCCGATCCGCCGTAGTTGAATACAATTTACAGATGGTGCTCACCGCCAGATCAATTCTTTCGGCCGCTATATTTTCTTCTATAGTCTTAGGAGCTTGATATTCCTGCAAGTGGAACCAGAAACGCTGGTAGTCTATCGAACTTTGGTAATAATCAAGCGCAAACGAAAATTCAGGTAAATCGGCATCATACAACCTGAAGCAACTGACATTGTTTTTTCGTGCCCATCGACCTAGATGTTTTTGATTTTTTTTCAAACGGTTGAGAAGCGATATAGAGACCGTTTCATCCGCGCTGACTTCCTGCACCGCCGATGTATCAGACACCTTTACTTTGCTATCTTGTGTTCTTTCAACAAGTTCATAGCCGGCTAATACACAGTCTATTGGGCCATTTTTCACGGCTTTTTTATTAACTCGATTCAGGCCCAATCGATGTAATAACCCTGGATGCGCAGAAATTATAAATGCCGCTCCGGATCCGCAACGTTTAAATGCGTTACCCATCTCTGAATATAGACGCCCTATCCCCTGCTCTGCCTGCAACCGTTCACCATAAGGTGGATTACAGACAATAATGACTGGTTTATCCGAATCCAGTTCAAGTTCAGCAATGTCCTGGTGCTGAAAGCGAATTAAATGTTCGACACCCGCGCGCGAAGCATTGTTACGCGCTATATCGAGCGCCTTTTTGTCATAGTCACAAGCCAGAATTTGTGTATCGATATCACTGTTCACCCGAGTTTCAGCGGCATCCAGTTCTGTTTGCCATTTACTTCGGTCGTGCTGTAACCAGCCTGTAAATCCAAAATAATCACGGTTTAGACCTGGTGCAATATTCGCTGCCATCATTGCAGCTTCTATTGCAAAGGTACCTGAACCACACATTGGATCGATCAAACAATGACTATTGAAAGAATCAGCATTCCATCCGGCATAGGTCAAAATGCAGGCGCCCAGATGTTCCTTAAGCGGTGCACCTGAATGCTCAATTCTATAACCACGACGGTGTAAACTTTCTCCCGATAAATCAAGGCTCAGGCTCGCCTGATTTTTGTGAATATTGATATGGATACGAATATCGGGTTGCTGTTTGTCGATGGTCGGTCGGCTATGAGTCTTATCGCGAAATTGATCCACAATGGCATCTTTGGTTTTAAGCGCAACGTAATGACTGTGATCAAGATTAGAACGCGAGAGCGTCGCACTAACAGCAAAACTACTGCGTGAGGTGATATGTTGCGACCAATCGTAGTCATAGACCGTTTGATAAAGTTCCTGCTCAGATGTGACCTGAAATTGTTTTAACTCGCAAAACAATCGGTTCGCCAGTCTCGAGTACAGACAAATTTGGTAAACCTGTTCGATTCCTCCGATGACACTGATACCACCATACTGTTTTTTAATAGTCGCTGGTTGGCCAGCCAGAATATCGCGGATTTCATGAAACAACAGTGTTTCAAAACCTTTATATCCAGTCACAAATAAATTTAGTGTCGACATCAATTATTCAAATTTCTCTAATTCAAGGAATTACAATCTGCCCTTTTAATGAAGTACGGGGCATTTCGTATTGTTATTTAATCTAGTAAGCCTGGCTAATCAGGATCATTTACGGGATCTTCACTTATACCAGATTTAATGTGTAAATCAGATTGTGGAAATGGTATCTCAATACCAGCTTCAGCAAATTTTTCAAATATAGAAAAATTGATATCGCTTAATACCAACATACAATAATCAATATCGGTAATAAAACAGCGTAACTCAAAACCAAGCGCACTATCATCAAACTTCAAAAATAATACGCGAGGAGGATCGACTGATAAACTTTGACTAATGACCATCGGGTGTTGCTGAGCAATATCAAGTAATAGTTTTTCGACCTGCTTCGGATCAGTACCAAAACTAACTCTAATAGGCACTTTCACTCGACCCATCGAGTCGTTGTGCATCCAGTTAGTAACCTGACTGGCTATAAACTCAGAATTCGGGACGATCACATCAGCTCGATCGAAAGTTTGTACGATGGTCGATCGTAGTTTGATCTTTTTAACGTATCCCTGGGTTTCGCCGACAACAATCCAGTCCCCGGTCTTCACCGGTCGATCGAATAAAAGAACAATACCCGATACAAAATTATTAACTACATTTTGTAAACCAAAGCCGATACCCACTGATAAAGCACCGGCGATCAACGCTAAATTTGACAGTTCCACACCTGCAACCGATAAACCGATCAAAAAGGCAAATATGACGCCAATATATCCGGTTAGCTAAATCAACGACTCTTTACTGCTCCGATCCATCCGCGAACGATTCAACCAACTTCGCTCAAGTCGCCGTTTTAGCCAACCCAATAGTGACAACATGACAGCGAATAATAAAATTGCCGTCAGAACTTTTGATGGAACAATATGCACAGGTCCGGCATTAAACCCCTCAATAACGAGGTTTCGAATAAACAGTAAACCCTGATCAGAAAGGCCCCAGATCTTAAGTATGGTGATCGTGAAGGCCGACCATAAAACAACGCTGAAAATAAATCGAAACCAGATCGAACCCGGAATATATTCTCCGGGCTGTACACCAATTTTATTTCGAAAAAATTGTTGCCAGGCAAACTCGCCATCATCAAAGCTATCGAGAAAATCTGTCCACAGATTAGCGAGTGATTCAGCCAGAACCCAGGCTAATATTGACCCCGATATTCCGATTAGAATAAAGGTCGATAAATTGGAGTATCCGATCCACTCCACGACCATACTCGACAACAACACCAGAATGATTAATGAGCGAATAATCCTCGAATTTGCGAGACTCTCAATAGCGCCGAGTAACCAGAATGCCCAGCACAGATTTAACACTACCAGAGTGACGTAGACGTTTCGAAATAAACCGCTTAACGCAATCGGGAATTCGTGCGCATGGCCAGCCGAAAAGACCAGAAAACCAACCAATAATACTTTTGCCAGCAACCGCAACCGACGCGCTAATCGTTGTTCCAATTTAGGTGGTAAATTTGTAATTCCGATTGCCGGGGCTATCGGGTCGAGAACCACGCGAATAATAAATATCAGTATGCTGTAGAGAAACAATCCAGTAATCAACTGGATAAAAAATGGAAAGTTTTTGCCTTCAAAGCCTTTAAGCAGAAACAACATCGTAACGCTGCCACTAAGCAACATGGATAACAGATAATGCGAAAGACTGCTAAATATTGAAATCGACAATAATCGAGCGAAACTTCGATGCTCCAGGTTTTCAGAATTTGAAATTAATTTTCGTAATATAAAACGAATACCAAAAGTTAATACCAGCGATAAAATAATAATGAACCCCAGACCTAATCGCTCTTTATAAACTAATTCAAACCCCGCTTTGGAAACGGAAAACTCTAACAAGGCATTGAAGCCATCACCGGGATTATCAAGCGTGAGTCGAATATTCTCTAGAACCGAGTGATGCCGGGTCAGTAACTGCGTGGCAACAAGTGTTCGAGTTAAATTCTGGGCATTTTCAATTATCTGAACCACGCGTAAATTGAGCAATCGACAGGTCGCGAGCTGCTTATCGTGTTCGATTCTGAGTTTGTTTAAGCTAATCCGTTTTTCAGTAACCCGGGTATTTTCCTCTTCGATTAAATCTCCAAGACTTTGAGTATCACTATCGATTTTATTAATTCCATCCTCATTGATCGCGATACAATCGGTAATAATAACTTTACTGTCGGCCGCAATACCCTGATATTTCTTAAGTTCATCAATTCCAATTCCAGTCGTTTTAAGCCGTCTTTCAGTTTCGCTGATGACTCTGTCGGTTTCGACAAGCCGATCACTCAGTCCAGAATCGAGTTCCGCCAGAGAGGCTGTACTTAAAGTTAGGAGAACGATTGTGAAGGCCATGCGAAGCACAGTAATAGCCGATTTCAGGCATATCTGGATGAAAGTCCTGTAATCAGTGGGATGGCGTGGATGGCGCAAATGATTCAACCAGGTAATAAAACACAATGAGAACTATCAATAGCGAGATGATTTTAGTACACGACATGTGCCCAAATTCACATCTTCAGCATAAAACTGGCTTCAGGGCGCAGTTATATGAAAATAGTCGCAGGACTATCAGCCAATTCTAATCTATATTTTATACCCGTTCACCTGCAATCAGAAGGATGATTCCACAATCAAAGTCTAACATCACGATCGAAGAGACAGAAGAACCTGATCTTGATCGCCTGTTTAAGTTCTACCAGCTAGAATTGGAAGGCTTGCTAGTCAGGTTAATCGACAATTCAGAACAATTTACGAATTGGGGACTCCCCTCAGGCGATGAAAGCCGATTAATTAGACTATTGTCGGCTCGTAAAAACCTGATAATCACCTCTTTCCGATTTAGACTGAAAAAGCTTGGTTTAGTCATAAATTCACCACCCGATTCGCTTTATAATTCGGCATCGAATGTATTGACTAACCGTTATCAACGTCAGGATCGGCAATCCCTGGCAGAAACCCAGGAACTCGAATCGATCGTATTAACGATTGAGCCCATTTTTAGTGATATTAATTTGAGCATTGAATCACGTCTGAATGAGATTCACGGGTTTGAGACAGTATATTCTCCCTTTGATATCACTCTGTTACTGGATGCTTACCGATACAGCATTGATAGCTTAAGTTTAGATATTCCGTACAAGCTAGCACTGTATCGCCTTTTTACCGAACAGTATCTGATGCTACTCGGGCCATTAGTTCGCACCGTTGAGCAATACATCAATCCAGTAATTGACAGTAATGGATTAAAACGCAAGGCCATTAATTGGAGAGGTAGTATAGAATCCAGCAGTATTCAAGCTATCTCGGACACTAAAATTAGCAACCAACTCGAAACACTGCAAATTTTGCATAATATTTGGGATCAAAATAAACATCAGTCTAATCCAGACGAACCGATACTGGATCTGATTAGAGATCGACTCAATCAATCTTCCATTTCAACCTATAACGATACAATTCAGTATCTCAACTTTATTTTCAACTTCATATTTGAAGACAACGATATAAGTCAGGTTCTAAAACACTTGATTGCCCGGTTACAAATTCCGATAATGATATTGATCATGCCCGATTATCAGGTGTTAAAACAATCATCGCATCCTGTCAGGCTATTTTTCGATATGGTTATTCGTCGCCAGCAGGTTATTTCAAATCAGCCGGATCTTAGTAAAATCGAATTCGATTTTCTCGGGGAACAGATAAACAAGCTAATCGAAACCAGGCCATTCACCGATGATTCAATTCGATCGCTCGTCAATAACTATCAGGCATATATCGAGCATTCCGATTCAATAAAAACAAAAATGTCTGAACTAGAGGAACACCAGAATGCGATAACAAAGTTCATCCGCGAGGTCACGCTTCCATTGCGCCTACTGAGAAGACCACGAA
>JBLIOG010000223.1:0-6750 GCA_047639625.1 Gammaproteobacteria bacterium | reverse complement strand
ACCTAAACATCAGCTACTGTCAGGGTTTTCATATTCCGATCTGAGTAGCAGTAAAGCTTCTTCAAACATCGCTAAAACCTCCGGTTCTATTGATTGCCAAATTTCCCTGGATTATGCAACTAGAAAATATCTGTCTAAAAATGGCTACAGAAGCCCATTTTTTCTAAGGGTTCCTGAATTTAACCTAAGCCTATCCGGTTGAATGAATTAACGTCTGATGGTATTAATCCCATATGGGTAACGCTTTCGATAATAATACGCCACGAGTATCTGTCGCTGCGATAGTTACAAAAGGACAAAGAGTGTTAGCTGGACGGCGTATTATCGGGCAGGGAGAGTCTTGCTGGCAGTTACCCGGTGGCTGGATGCATTCGGGTGAGTCTCCGATCGTAGCCGTAAATAGAGAATTGTATGAAGAAACGAATTTAAAATTTGATAACCCTGACCTTGATGCCATAACCAATAATATTTTCCCTGATGGCACTCATTCAATTACGCTTTTTTTTAAAGGAGAGTGCCAGAATCCTGCTGACTTAGCCGTACGAGAATTTGACAAATGTGAAAGCTGGCACTGGATAGATTGGCAAAATGTTGAGGGAAATATTTTTTTACCGCTAAAATTACTGATTGATTCCAGATATCGTCCATTTTCAAGTCGAAAATCCGTTCTATGTATCTCATTTTAAACAATAAACAGTGTTATTACGGATTTAAGATCGTTAAACTAGAGGCGGGTTTAGGGTGCCCGCTATATTCGGTAGCAGGCCATCAGGATAAAAAATCATACAATGAGTCTTGAGTTTGAAATTGCAAGCGATCAGATTGATGGTGCACGTGACTATCAGGAAGATGCGTACATGGTTAATCAGCTCGGAGAAGCTGATAATGGTGATATTTGCTCGTTAATCATCATGGCCGACGGTATGGGTGGTCATGCTGCCGGAAATGTTGCCAGCAACATGGTTATTGCCACTTTCAATAAAACTTTTCAGTCTAAATTTCCAAGCACTGAAATACCCGTGACATTAACCGAAAGTTTAAATCGTTCGAATGATCAAATTCGTGCCTCTGTAACCGAAACACCAGCACTGCGTGGAATGGGTTGTACCATGGTGAGCGCGTACCTCCAGAACAATAAACTGTTTTGGGTCAGTGTTGGAGATAGTCATCTTTATCTAGTTCGCGATCGTGAGTTGATCAAGCAAAATGCCGATCATAGTTATGGTGCCTATCTGGATATGATGAAGGAACAGGGCATGGACGTTGACGAACAGGCAGGCATGTCACGTAATATGTTAATGAGCGCCATGACCGGCGAAGAAATTAGCAGTATTGATGTATCCGGCGAGCCTATAAAGGTTCGAGCTGGCGATCGGATTATCGTTGCGAGTGATGGTCTGGATACTCTGGGTGCGGGAGCGATTATTCAATATTCTTCTTGGTCATCGACGGCTAAGGAATGCGTATACGCTCTGCTCAAAGCGGTGGAAGATGCAAGTAAAATAAACCAGGATAACACCACATTGATCGTGGTTGATATCAAGGAAAGGAAGCCGGCCATCCAAACGGAGACGGGGCAAGTTGCCGCTAAACAAAATGTCAGTCGAGTTGCGGATGTACAGGCGTTTGATGAATATCGTGAACCCCGATCATATAAATGGTTAGTTTGGGTTGTACTACTCGGTGGAATTGCAGCGGGTGGTTATTTAGCCTGGTCTAAGGGGTTGGTCGATCAATGGCTGAACGCCGCTAATCAAACAATCGAAGAACAACTGACCCCTGATCCAGTCCCTGAGCCTGAAGCAGTTCCTGTACCCGTTAAACAACCCGAGCCAGTTCCCGAACCTAAGCCAGAACCTGTATTTACTGATAAAGCAGATGCGTTTCGGGATAGTTTGAAATCGGGTGGTCGGGGTCCTCTTATGATTCTGGTGGCGGGTAATAACTATCGAATGGGTGGTGCTTCCTCCATTATTGCCGCTGATGAAGTGCCTCGCCATGAAGTTACAATTCAGTCGTTAATGGTATCGGTTTATGAAGTTACCTATGCCGAATACGACAGATTTGCGTCAGCCACAGGTCGGAGTAAACCCGCGTCTAAGGGCTGGGATAGGAAAGTGCATCCGGTCTCTGATGTTTCCTGGAATGATGCACTTGCCTATACTCGTTGGTTGTCGGTACAGACGGGGGAAAAATATCGCTTGTTGTCTGAATCAGAATGGGAATATGTTGCCAGGGCCGGTACTTCAACTTCGTATTGGTGGGGTACAACAACCGGTTCAGGTAATGCGCATTGCTTTGACTGTAAAACGGATTTTAGTACCAGTAAACCGGCTAAAATAGGGACCTATAAACCCAATAATTTTGGTCTCTACGACACTGCCGGTAACTTATTCGAATGGGTACATGATTGCTATCATCGAAATTATACGGGTGCACCCATTGACGGTTCGGTTTGGGAAGGTGGAGATTGCCAGGTTCGAGTCGTTCGGGGTGGTGCCTACCAGAGCCCTTCGAGTTCAATGCGGGTAGAAAACAGGGAGCAATTTAAAAGTAACAAGGGTCAATACAATGTCGGAATACGAGTTGCTCGCGATCCCTAGATGGGCAGGATTTGTTAATTATCCAATGTGCGTACCGCATCCTTGAAAAAAATAATTAACTGGTCTTCAGTCGAAACCGTGTTGCTCGACATGGATGGCACGTTGCTTGATCTACATTTTGATAATTACTTCTGGCAGGAATATCTCCCACTGCGATACGCCCAATTAAAACAGCTCAATCTAGAAGATTGCAAACTTGAAATTCACAATAAAACCAATTCCATTCGCGGTACCCTGAATTGGTATTCGACTGACTACTGGAGCCAGATTTTAGAGATTGATGTCGTAGAGCTAAAACATGAAGTTAGTCATAAAGTGTCTTTGCGTCCCTATTGTGTCGATTTCCTCGACGCGTTGCGAGAGGCTGGAAAAGATATAGTACTGGTCACAAACGCCCACCAGGACAGCCTGAATTTAAAAATGACGCTGACTGGTATTTCGGCAAAGTTCGATTGTCTAATCACGGTTCATGAGTTCTCTTTGCCAAAAGAAAATTCAGAATGCTGGGCTGAGGTTAATCAACGTCACCCATTTAACCCGAAAGCCGCCGTCTTGATCGACGATAATCTCACCGCTTTGAGATCTGCTCGCAAATATGGAATCGAACAACTTGTCGCTATCCATAAGCCTGATTCACAGGCTCCAGCAATGGCAGTAGACGAATTTGAAGCACTACATTCTTTTGAGGATATTATGCCGATCCGATGTCGGTTCTAGATAAAGTCAGAACTCATTAGAAATAAAAATTCCCAGACTGTCCGCGTCGACTTTGAGCCCGTTGATCTCGTAATCCATTTTCGTAAACCGGATACCGAGTGATGTTAGAGCGCTCAATTTCTGACTGTATTGGAAGGTGCTGCCGAGAGCAGAGTTGAAATCAATAGTGACAGCCTCGCCCGTAATATAGTCTTTGTAAACGGGATCCAGGTGATAGGTCATACCGATTGAAAATCGATGTCGGCCGTAAGCATTATGATATAAAGCGTCGAACGTCATTGTGTCGAATTCAGCTTCTCCATTAGACGCACTCAAGCTGTCGAATAGGTAACCCACAGAGATTGATACAGAGTCGTCATTAAATTCGTTCAAATAACTTTGCACACCAATGGCTAGCTTGACTCCACCGGCAATATTAAGATCATTGCCGTCCGAGGTACTGGCAAAGGTTTCACCCCCACTCTCTATAGCTGCTTCATAATAGAGATCCGCTTGAACAGGCGGTATTAAGCACAGAAACATTAAGCTGCTAAGCATTATTTTCGACATTTTTTATTCCCTTATTATTTAATTTATGAAGTAGTGTGTGGATAATAATATGGCATACATTACTGGCAGATTAATATTATGATGAGGTCTGTTCTAAACGTCATCGTATTTACATAATGAAGGTTTCAAATAATTCGAAAGCAAGTGTGCAGGGAGGTTGTTTGTGCGGAAAATTACGTTACATAATCAGCGGGCCACGAAGAAATATCATTGTTTGTCATTGTGAAAATTGCCGACGCAGCCATGGACATGTTGCTGCCTATACCTGCGCCGACAAAAAAGACATAGATATACAGCAATCGGATGATAGTTTGCGTTGGTATCATGATAAAGGCCCCGATACTTTTAGAGGGTTTTGTGGTGATTGCGGGGCAAGTCTTTTTTGGGATGCGAATGATGATGGTGGGAAATTATCGGTTTCAGCGGGATCTCTCGACAATAGCGATGATCTGACCATTATTGGTCATATCTTTGTCGGGGAAAAAGGCGGCTATTATGATGTTTCTACAGGGCTCCCTGTTTTTGTGAAAGGCAGTGCCGGCGCTTTGGGGTAATCCCTGAGTTTATTAAAATAATCGATCTAAAGTATATTTCTTGAATCAGTTGGTTTGCTAAAACGGTTTTAATAAGCCACTATTCGATCTTAACTCAGATTGTTAGCTCCCTATCTGAAGTCAGGGCTCATTCAGACCCATAAGTATTCCTATTTAGCCGTAATGGCCTCACGATTGAGTTAACAGGTAGTGTCTTGATAGATAAAGTTTCCAAAACTGATAAGTTTGATCCGTTAAAACGGTCTGTTGGGCATGTCCTCGAAATCATTGGTGAGGGTTGGTCAATGCTCATCATTCGAGAGGCTTTCCTTGGTACCCGTCGATTCGAAGAGTTTCAACGTCAACTTGGTATTGCACGAAACATTCTAACGGCTCGATTACGTCAACTTTGTAAAAATGAAATTTTGGAAAGAGTGCCTATTAAAGAAGGGGCCAAGCGTCATGAGTATTTGTTGACTAGCAAAGGAAAGGAGTTGATGCCGTTACTGATTTCCCTAACCCAATGGGGCGACAAATGGATCTTCGGTGAAGGCAGGGAGCCTTTTGTATTTGAGGATAGAGCGTTGGCCGAGCCAATTGGTCGGATGCGTGTCATGTCTAGCCAAGGTAAGGTTTTAAGACCTCGAGATATTCAAATAGTGCCAGGGCCCGGTGCGAATGAGGAGCTTCGTAATCGACTTGACGAGTTGAATTTGAGCTTTGAAACAGAGGAATAATTCAAGCGTAAATAATCATTAGCAAGGCCCCATCGCTTCTCTATAATCTACTGCTATACTCAACTAAGTTATCAAATTTACCAAAGCTTCAAAATATGGATGATGCCAATAATACAGATATGAAATGTCCGGGTGGTGAAAACGCCTGTAAATGGATTGCGGAGATTAAAGATCTTCGAGATCAGGTCGAAGAGCTCTCAGAGCTAGTTTCGATCGATGCATTGACCGGACTATACAACTTCCGCCATTTTAATAAAGTTTTACAAGCCGAGATGGATCGTTCCAAACGGTCGGGTATTCCGACCAGTCTGGTCATGGTTGATATCGATTATTTCAAAAAGGTTAATGATGAATATGGCCATGAAGTAGGCAATCAGGCACTTAAATTTGTGTCTGATATCCTGGCGGCAGAAGTGAGAACTACCGATGTGGTCTGTCGTTACGGGGGTGAGGAATTCACGATTATCTTTCCAGAAACACACTTAAATATGGCTGTTAAGGTTGCCGATCGAATTCGAGAAACGATCGATTATTCTATTCTCGAGATCGGTGAAAATAAAATACATTTGACGGCAAGTATGGGTGCCAGTGTCTATCTAAAAACCAGTATTATCTCAATTGAGGAGTTTATCGATTCAGCGGATCAATATCTTTATGAGGCAAAACAGTCGGGTCGAAATTGTATTTGTCATATCGATTTTTCAGACCTCAGAAAAGTTACCGAAGTAAGCGTCGATGAACGCGCTATGTTATTTAATCTTGAGCAAAATTTGCTTAAATCACAAAATTAACAAAAGACAGCCTAAACTCCCCAAGTCCCAATTTTCGATCCGTTATTGGTGGCTTGTTTCGAAATTATGCATTGGCATTGTATCTTTCAATACTATTGAGTATTTCGCGTTTGGCATCGTCGACATCTACCCAACCGTCAATCTTCACCCATTTTCCAGGCTCGAGGTCTTTGTAGTGTTCGAAGAAATGCGAAATTGAATCAAGTAGCCCTTTTGGTAAATCACGTACTGAATTCATGCTGGAGTAGAGACTGCTTAACTTATCGATAGGAACTGCAACAATCTTTGAATCTTTGCCAGCTTCGTCGGTCATTTCTAGCATGCCGAGAGGTCGAACGCGAATCACAGACCCACTGATGACAGGGATAGGTGTTACAACCAGTACGTCTGCGGGGTCACCGTCTTCCGACAGAGTTTGAGGGATGTACCCGTAGTTACAGGGATAATGCATAGCAGTTCCCATGAATCGGTCGACAAACATAGCACCCGTTTCCTTGTCAACTTCATATTTGACCGGGTCACTGTGCGAAGGAATTTCGATAACAACATTTATGTCATTTGGCACGTTAGTGCCGCTACTTACTCGATCTAGAATCATTACGGTTGCTGCCTGAAGGGTTAAAGTTTAATCCGTAAATTATATAAGATAAAAACAGATTGAACAGCAACAAGGGTATTCAACTTGGCAAAAACTTAACTTCGTAGAATTAAGCAATGGGAGTTACTTATACTTTTTAAAACAATAAAAGCCTCCCTGAGGCTGTTATTGGTCCTAATAGTCTTAGTTTAGATATCGAATATGGGAAGCTTTTTATCGATG
>JBLIOG010000222.1:0-6754 GCA_047639625.1 Gammaproteobacteria bacterium | reverse complement strand
AGCCGGATATAGCCGAGGATTAGCCGGTGCACGATTTAAATCGAAAACTGGACTTTTTTGTTTTGTGATGAGACAGGTTGCAGATCAGTGGCGAATCGAAATGGAAAAATCGACTGCTGGGAAAATAGGGTACCCGGCAATCATTGCTGCTATTGACGCGCATCATCAATTTTGTCAAAAAACGCCTAAGTCATTTCAAGCTTTCTATATTCTCTGGTTTGAGTCAATCGGTGAGGAAAATGACATGCGTGATGTTGTTATCGCTATTCACCAGCGTCGGCTTTGCGATGTAACGCAATGGATAAAGCAGGCTGTCGAAACAGCGCAGCTGCAGTCGAACATTGAAGCGGAGTCGGTCGCCCGATATTTTCTCACGACCATGTTCGGGATAGTTTACCAATGGTTGATAAAATCGAATAAATCAGATGAGATCAGTCTTTTACACGATCAGTTAAAAATGACCATGCGCGTATTATTACCGGCTGCCAGGCCAGCCACCAGAGGAAGAACATGACCGTATCGACCGCTGTACCTGTTGATCTACTTAGAGAGGGGTTTAAGGCATTAACTGCGAAAAGGAGATCTATTCGGGCATTCTTGCCACAGGAAATTGATCAGGAAACGCTAGAATCGATATTTGTATCCGCTAATCAGGCGCCCTCTAATGCAAATACTCAGCCCTGGCACGCTTTTATTGCCTCGGGTGATTTACGGGATCAGATAAGCCGTCGTTTGATCGATACTATAGGGCAGGGAAATAACGTGCTGGATTTTCCTTACGATTATAAATATGTTGAAGAGTATCGACGTCGGCAGCTCGATGTTGGTATTTTACTTTACAAGGCACTTGGCGTTACTCGAGAGGATACCGAAGGAAAAAAGCGGGCCTGGTTACGCAATCTTGAGCTGTTCGATGCCCCGCATGTTGCCTTTTTATTTATGTCAGACTGGGGTGGGCTCCGCGAAGCAGCCGATGTTGGGATGTACGCACAAAACCTGATGTTATCGATAGAAGCTCATGGGGCCGCAAGCTGTCCGCAAACTATACTGGGTTACAATTCGGAAGTTGTTCGCGAGGCATTCAATATTGGACCTGAATATAAATTATTGTTTGGTATATCGTTTGGATACGCTGACATGTTACGCCCCGAAAACCGGATTGTTCCCGATCGGGCCCGACTTGAAGAAAACACCCATTTCCACCGTTAAATGAATGGTACAAAAAGATGACTGATTACAACGCTCCGCTTAAAGATATGCAGTTTGTAATGAACGACCTAGCCCACCTGGACGCTATTGCCAAACTCCCGGATTTTGAAGAGGCAACTCCCGATTTGGTTGAGGCTGTGCTTGAACAGGCATCAATTCTCGCGCAGGAAGTGTTTGCGCCACTCAATCATCCCGGTGATGAACACGGAACTTATATAAAAGATGGTCGGGTTGTTAGTCCAGATGGGTATGCCGATGCCATTCGACAATTTGCAGAAAATGGCTGGCAGGGGATTGGTAAGTCTGCAGAATTTGGCGGGCAGGGATTGCCATTTTTAGTGCATTCAGCAACCTCTGAAATGTGGTATTCATCCAATATGGCGCTGGCGCTTTGTCCATTACTAACCTCAGGTGCGATCGAAGCACTTGAATCTCATGCTACCCATGCTATTCAACAAACTTATTTGCACAAATTAGTTGCAGGAGAGTGGACCGGCACCATGAATCTTACCGAGCCACAGGCGGGTACTGATTTGGCAGCGATTCGCACTAGAGCCGAACGAGAAGGTGATCATTATCGTATCAAAGGGCAGAAGATTTATATTACCTGGGGAGAGCACGAAATAAGGGAGAATATTATTCACCTGGTTCTGGCAAAGTTGCCCGATGCACCCGAGGGCGTTAAAGGCATATCGTTGTTTCTGGTTCCCAAATTTTTGCCGGATGGTGACGGCAATCCTGGGGATCGAAATGACTTGCGTGTCGTGTCAGTAGAATCAAAACTTGGAATTCATTCATCACCTACCTGCGTCATGTCGTATGGCGATAATGAAGGGGCCATTGGTTACCTGATTGGTGAGGAGCACAATGGACTGACCTGCATGTTTACGATGATGAACAACGCGAGGCTGGAAGTGGGAATGCAGGGGGTCGCTATTTCAGAAAGGGCCTATCAACAGGCCGTTTCCTTTGCTAAAGAACGCGTGCAGGGAGTCGCTCGTGGCCATACTGAACGTAGCACCATCATTCATCATCCCGATGTTCGGCGTATGTTAATGCAAATGCGCTCAATTACCGAAGCCAGTCGGGCTATTTCTTATGTTGCTTCTGCCGAAACTGACCTGGCTGACAAGCTGGCTAATACGGATGTAGGGCGACTTCATCAGTCGCGAGTTGATTTGTTAATTCCGATTGTGAAAGGCTGGTGTACCGAAATGTCCCAGGAAGTTTCTTATTTGGGTGTACAGGTTCATGGAGGAATGGGTTTTATAGAGGAAACCGGCGCCGCTCAACATATGCGAGATGCTCGTATATTAACCATCTATGAGGGCACGACTGGTATACAGGCGCTCGATTTAATGGGGCGAAAAATTATTCGTGACAAAGGCGCTGCGTTGCAACGATTGATCGATGAATTGGTAGAGTTTGGCAATGACCCTGCACTTCAGGATGATTGTTTTGGTTCTATGGCCGTTCGATTTAAGCAATCAGTCGTTGCATTAGAAGCGAGTGTTGCCTGGTTTAAAAGTAGCGTCTCGGATGACCCTGATTTAGCGGGTTCAATCGGTGTCGATTTTCTGATGATGAGTGGCAATATTGTAGCGGGTTGGCTTATGGCACTTTCGGCGTTGGCCGCTAAAAGGCATATTGATGCAGGTAGCAGCGAGGAGTTCTATCGAAACAAAATAAAAACAGCGATTTTTTTCTGTGAGCATGTGCTACCCAGAGCAGAATCGCTGGCAATCACGGTTCAATCCGGGTCGCAAAGCATCCTCGCTATTTCACCTGAAAATTTTTAATTAACGTCGACATAGGAAAAAAGGGCCAGATATGACTTACCGAGACATTATTGTCGAAATAGATGAGCCGATTGCAATTGTTCAGTTCAACCGACCTAAGGCTTTAAATGCTTTATGTCACCAATTAATGGAAGAACTGTCTATGGCCTTGAAAGAACTGGACGAAAATGAAGCGATTGGAGCTATCGTATTAACCGGCGATGATAGGGCTTTTGCTGCGGGTGCTGATATAACCGAAATAAAAGATGCCACATTTCAGCACATGTTGACCGACGGTGGGCTAACTCGATATTGTGACAGTATTTCCAGTTGCCGCACTCCAATTATTGCCGCTGTCGCAGGATACGCATTAGGCGGTGGATGTGAATTGGCAATGATGTGTGATTTTATTATTGCTGCTGATAATGCGAAATTCGGGCAACCCGAAGTTACAATCGGAACCATGCCTGGTTTTGGTGGGTCACAACGATTAACCAGTATTGTCGGTAAATCAAAAGCAATGGATATGTGTCTGACCGGCCGTATGATGGATGCAGCAGAAGCCGAACGTAGTGGTCTGGCCTCCAGGGTTCTTCCGCTAGCGCAATATCGTCTAGAAGCCATTTCTGCAGCAAAAACGATCGCACATTTTTCTCGACCAGTAGTCGGCTTAATTAAAGATGCCGTTGATTTATCGCTTGAAACTCCACTGGCTCAGGGACTCAAATCCGAGCAGGATATGTTTAAATCAACCTTTGCACTTGATGATCAAACCGAGGGTATGACTGCCTTTGCCGAGAAACGTAAGCCAGATTTTAAAAACCGATAATACAGGTATAAACCTGCGGTCTATATTATTTTCAAACTAATTTCATAAGGGCGCTATTAGTTTTAATAGAGTATGTTAGAATATGCGCCGGTAGAATTTCGGCCTCTAAAAATTCTTTGCAAATCAACAAAATACGACAATTCTCGCCTGAATAAATTAGGCGGGGCCTTTGTTTTTGTTTTCGAAATATCGTTCGTCAAATTATCGGCGCCGATATTTAATACTAAATTGACTGGAACCCATAATGGCTAACCTGAACAATTATCGGAATATCGGCATATTTGCCCACGTTGACGCCGGTAAGACTACGACCACCGAGCGTATATTAAAGCTTACCGGTAAGATTCATAAGATTGGCGAAGTGCACGATGGTGCCGCTACAACCGACTTCATGGACCAGGAGCAGGAACGTGGAATTACGATTCAATCGGCTGCTACTAGCTGTGAATGGAATGGTCATCGACTTAATATCATTGATACACCTGGACACGTTGATTTCACGATTGAAGTCTATCGTTCTTTAAAGGTTCTTGATGGCGGAGTCGGTGTGTTTTGTGGTTCTGGCGGAGTAGAGCCACAGTCTGAAACAAACTGGCGTTATGCTAATGATTCAGAAGTGGCTCGTATTATTTTTGTTAATAAGATGGATCGCCTTGGTGCTGATTTTTATCGGGTTACCAAGCAGGTTGAAGATGTTCTGGGCGCTAATCCATTGATCATGACTCTTCCCGTTGGTACTGAGGATGATTTCTGTGGAGTTGTCGATTTGTTGACTCGCAAAAGCTGGATTTGGGATGATTCGGGTGACCCAACTAGTTATCTGATTGGTGATGTTCCTGATGATATGGCTGACATAGTTGAAGAATATCGCGAGAAAATGATCGAAACTGCTTTAGAGCAGGATGATGACTTGCTTGAGATGTATTTAGAAGGTGAGGAGCCGGCGATTGAAGATATTCAGCGTTGTATTCGGGCCGGAACGATAGCACTAGATTTTTTCCCAACTTATTGTGGTTCTGCATTTAAAAATAAAGGCATTCAGTTGGTGCTTAATGCGGTTGTCGATTATTTGCCAAATCCAACGGATGTAAAGCCTCAGCCTGAGGTTGATCTTGAAGGTAAAGAAACGGGTGAATTTGCGATTGTCGATGCTTCGAGACCTTTGCGAGCGCTGGCATTCAAAATTATGGATGATCGTTTTGGAGCTCTAACTTTTACCCGTATTTATTCGGGCAAGTTGGCAAAAGGCGATACTGTATTAAATACATTTACGGGTAAGACTGAGCGAATAGGTCGAATTGTTGAAATGCATGCCGATGATCGTATCGAGCTAGATTCCGCCCAGGCAGGCGATATAGTAGCGTTGGTTGGATTGAAGAATGTTCAAACCGGGCATACGTTGGCAGATCCGAAGAATCCAGCTACCCTCGAGCCCATGGTATTTCCTGATCCGGTTATTTCTGTTGCGATTAGACCGAAAGACCAGGCGGCCTCAGAAAAAATGGGTGTTGCTATTGGTAAAATGGTTAAGGAGGATCCGTCTTTTTATGTGGAAACAGATGAAGAGAGTGGTGAGACGATTATTAAAGGTATGGGCGAGCTTCATCTTGACATCAAGGTCGATATTTTGCGGCGCACGCATATGGTTGACGTCGAGGTTGGTAAGCCGCAGGTTGCTTATCGAGAGACTATTACGCAGCGTGTCGAAGATAGTTATACGCATAAGAAGCAAACAGGTGGATCGGGGCAATTTGGCAAGATTGATTATATTGTTGAGCCCGGAGAGCCAGGCAGTGGGTATCAGTTCGAATCGAAAGTGACTGGTGGTAATGTTCCTCGTGAATTTTGGCCGGCTGTTGAGAAGGGCTTTGGCAGTTGTATGATTGAAGGGGTGCTGGCAGGCTTTCCTTTGCTTGATGTTAAGGTAACCCTGACAGATGGTGCCTACCATGCAGTTGATTCATCGGCTGTTGCCTTCGAAATAGCAGCGCGTGGCGCCTATCGCCAGACAATCCCTACGGCAAAGCCCCAGTTAATGGAGCCGATAATGAAAGTTGATGTGTTTGTACCTGAAGATCATGTTGGCGATGTTATTGGCGATTTAAATCGCCGACGTGGAATGATAAAATCACAGGAGCCCGCGCCAACCGGTGTTCGTGTAAAGGCGAATGTTCCTTTATCTGAAATGTTTGGTTACATCGGAGACTTGCGTACTATGACTTCAGGTCGTGGTCAGTTTTCAATGGAGTTCGAGCACTATATGCCTTGTCCCAGGAATGTTTCTGAAGAGGTCATAAAAGAAGTTAAGGAGCGTAAGGCGGCTAAATAGCGATTTATCATCCGGTTTATCGGTTCAGTTTGAGTTAAATCTCATTTGTTTCGCTAAACCATTGATTAAATTAGCCGAAACGCGGTTTTCTCTATTGACATGATAGGTACCCATGTAGAGAATACGCAGCTTGCTGGAGGGGTTCCCGAGTGGCCAAAGGGGGCAGACTGTAAATCTGCTGGCTCAGCCTTCGGTGGTTCGAATCCACCTCCCTCCACCATATTTCTGTAGGGTTCTCTATAAGAACCCTCTGGAGTGTTAAAGAATGAGTTTGCGGGTGTCGTATAATGGTATTACCTCAGCCTTCCAAGCTGATGACGCGGGTCCGATTCCCGCCACCCGCTCCAATAATAGGTAGAGCTTGTATGATTTCAAGCTCATATAGCTCAGTCGGTAGAGCACTTCCTTGGTAAGGAAGAGGTCACCGGTTCAAATCCGGTTATGAGCTCCAAATTTATAAAATGTTCGAAGGCTTTGATAGGCCGAATTGTAGAGAGAAAACCTGATGGCAAAAGAGAAATTTCAAAGAACCAAACCGCATGTTAACGTGGGCACGATAGGTCACGTTGATCACGGTAAGACGACGCTCACTGCGGCTCTAACGAAAGT
>JBLIOG010000221.1:0-6757 GCA_047639625.1 Gammaproteobacteria bacterium | reverse complement strand
CTAGAGGATAGCTTCCTCAACAAGAAGCCGCATATACGCACGCAGTTTACATTTTTATGTGAAATTAACGTTGTAAAATAGGTGGAGTCCATATACGCCTACTGTTGGTAAACACTCTTTTTAACCGCTGAGCCCAGGTCATGGCCGTTCGTCGTTCATCAGGCATTTTGTCTTCTTTTAAATCACCCCTTTGTTTACCTTTCCCTCGCTTTGCTGGTGTGACTGTTAGCCGGTACTTACTGTTTGGATGGTGCGGCATTCCGACAAAAACACCGTGAAACCGCGTGAGGTTGACTCTCGGTTTGGGCACTAGTGATGCCAGCGGTGATCAAACAGATACTTGCACACCTGGAGAGAAAAGCTGAATCGAAAGCATTCAACCTGTTGCCCGAGAGCAGGGCACCGCCGCAAGGTAGTTTGTTCGGTTAGCCGACGAGATCAGCTTGACTCAGTCAACTCTCTAAATCTGCTGCGAGCAAAAGTAGCGGTATGTAACTGGCATGCCGGGTGGTTAAAATTTGGCAGGATCAACCGGCTGGAAGGCGCAATATTGAGCGTGTCGATGGAAATCAATCAGATTTCGGATGCCCCAAGGCTGGGCTGAGTCGTTAATATCTTTCTTTGTCTTAGTGAAATTAAGGAAAATAGGGCATTTATACTTTACTATACTTCATACTTTAATCATGAGGTTATTCATGAAGAAATGGTCTTGGCGCGGCTTAAATGTCGGCTATGAGATATTATTAAAGACTACTAGCCTCAAATCCACACGAGACGTGCTAAGCCCAGTTTTGGGCGGATACCTCTTTTTGTTGTCTGGGGCATGCTCGCTTTTGGTACTACTAAGTATTTCAAGATACTTCGATACCGGCTGGCTGCCCCTCTACACGCTGCAACTCATCTTGTACTCGGTCTTGCTGTGCTTTACATTTGTGCCTAAGCTACACCGATTTAGCCTGATTTTCGTCATAGCGTTTTTCATGATGGTGGGCACAATTGGCGTCTTGCAGTTTGGATTCGCTGCGGGATC
The DNA here is from genome assembly GCA_047639625.1 of Gammaproteobacteria bacterium. Taxonomy (GTDB): domain Bacteria; phylum Pseudomonadota; class Gammaproteobacteria. Next base: position 5,727 of record JBLIOG010000221.1, on the reverse strand, counting down.
AGAATCTGCCTTCGTCGTGGCCATGGTCATAACGACAATCGGCTTTGGCTACATAGGGCTTATGATCTCGGTCTGTATCACTATATCCATACTGTTAGCACCCCATATCGCTGTCATGCTCGAGCCAATAATTAGTACCGGTCTACAACCATACCTGTTGCCCCATACCAAATGGAGCCTTGGCGTACTTGGGCTATTGTTCTTTGGGGGCTCTGCGTCGTACCTGGTCCAGCGTCTAGTCAATGCTTTGCTTTTTAAATCTCAACAACTCGATATATCACTCGCCGATAATGTGAGAATTGCAAAGGATATGACGCAGTTGATTGATACCGTGAACGCCCCAATCTTCGGTATCGATGCGCAAGGAAATATTAACGAATGGAACCAGAAGTCAGAAATAATCACCGGATTTAGTAAGACCGAAGTGATCGGCCGGAACCTTTTGGCTGATTTAATTACAGAGAATTATAGAGATTCCGTAGGCGAGGTTCTGGCAAAAGCTCTTGGCGGCGAAGAAACTGTAAACTTTGAATTCCCGCTGTTCACCAAGTCAGGAGATCGCATTGATGTGTTACTTAATTCGACAACACGGCGTAATTCCTCGGGTACGACCATAGGTGTGATTGGCGTAGGTCAGGACATTACAGAACTCAATAAAATACGAGTTGAACAGGAGGTCGAACGCAAAGAAGCCGCGGCCCAAATCATTCAATCATCTAAACTGGCAACACTGGGAGAAATGGCGACATCAGTCGCGCATGAATTAAACCAACCATTGAACGTGATTCGCATGGCTGCGGGGAATAGCCGTCGGAAGCTTTCTAATGGTACTGCTGACCCCGAATATCTTAAGGACAAACTCGAACGCATTGAAAAGCAGACTGCACGCGCAGCTGTAATCATCGATCATATGAGGATGTTCGGGCGCGAGGCGAAGGAACATCCTGAACCCATTGACCCTCGAAATATTGTTTCGAATGCGCTTGATTTGATGGGAGAGCAATTACGATTGGCTGGAATTGAAATTGTGACCGAGCTTGCCGAAGACTGTCCCTCTATTTTGGGCCATGTCATTCAACTGGAACAAGTGATCTTGAACCTGCTCACCAATGCCAGAGATGCCATGGCTGAAAACGATGGGGAGATGAGGGTTATATTACGGGTATTTAGAGACGACAAAGGTGTCCACATTACATCTGAGGACACTGGCGGGGGTATTCCCGAAGCTGTTCTGCCGCGCATCTTCGAGCCGTTCTACACAACCAAAGAAATGGGCAAAGGTACCGGCTTAGGACTGTCGGTAAGTTACGGTATTATCCGGGATATGGATGGTGCCATCCGTGCAGAGAATATCGATGATGGTGCCCGATTCACCATTACGCTGCCGGTTGCTCATTAGTATAGATTATTAGAAGGAGACCGAGAGGTATTGTTTCAATCAAGATACTTATTGTTGATTATGAAGATGCCGTGGAAAGCGGGCGCCCAACTAATTGAAATCGAGTTGGGAAAAATAGAAAGCTTGTTACTATCTCCGAATCGGCTTGTTTCCATCACTTGCAGGCTGGATACGCGATACCACAGGCTCGCCCGGAGAGTATAGGAAATATTAACACCCTATTTTCCTTATTCCACCAAGATAAAGAAAGAGATTCGCGAAGCCGCCTAGCCCTGGAACACCCGAAATCTGACTAATTTCCGCCGTCAAACCCAATATTGCCCCTCTGCCCCTCGGTCATTTCGGTCGAATTTCAGCCACCAGACATGACGATTACCTGCCGATTCTTTTAGAGACTGCACTTGATCTCAGTCGCAAAATGAACGTCTGCTCCTATGACTGGCGAAGGTTCGCTCTGGCAACATTTCAAAACGCCCATCGCACGTCCTCGTGAATTATCCAGGCTTGGAGATCTGTTCCAATGATGTTCTTCGGGGAATTCACCGCCACCGACATTTTTCGCGCTGCGGTGAATTGAAGCCGGTGAAGGTGGCGAAAGTGGTGCCCCTTTCCCTGCTTTACCACCTTTACCCGGGCCGGGTCGGGAAATTGTCGCGGAATTCCGACTGACGATCGGGCTATGCCCGGCCGGAGGGATCAAAATGGCCACGACCAGCGACCCCGGCCCCACTCAGAGTCATCCAGATTCGCCCACTCCGGCAAAATCCCAGCTGGCCCATGGCTGCCCCCATCCCGGTCCCGGCGGCAGCAGTGAGGAGCAACTCGGACCGCAAACGACTGAAACCAAAATTTCAGGGAACGTTCGGACTCAGTTCGGGTTCGGTCGGGGTTCGGGCGGATCAAAATTGTTGTTTTACCTGGCTCTCAGCGTTCAAATAGCTGCAAAATCGGTATCGTGTTCGGGCAACCTAGGTGAGTGCAAGTTCGGGATAGGCTCGGGTTCGGGGACATGCGAAGGGGACAAAGAAAAATAACTTAGAAATCTTCCACTTACTGCGAGAATTTTCAGAGTATCGCTTTCTGTTAATCAATGGGTCCCTGGTTCGAGCCCGGGTCGGGGAGCCAAATAAAACGAAAGCCGCTCACGAGATATCCCGGGGTGGCTTTTTTTTGCCTCATAATTGTTGTTGAATCAATGGCTTCACGTCTCGGCCGGAGAGGCACAATTATCTGTTCGGGGTAATCGTCCACGTCGTAGTCCCTTCGGGAACCATTGACTTTATGGCTTTTGGCCCCTTCTGATGACGGAGTATATGTTCCAGATCCAGTTTGGAAATTGAAAAGCCCCCCTGTCGGTTCCAAACGCGAACAAGTGAAATAGTACCCGAGCACCATAATTCGCAGTAAAGCAGTGATTGGAATTAATTCAGTCTAAAGGCTAGACCCCTAACTTTTTAGACTGACAACTTAAGTTTTAACCTATTTCACGAACCGGGGGATGTCATAGTTCAAGTCTCCACCGGACGGGGGTGAGCTGTTCGGGTTAAGCTACCATCAACGCATATATTTTGCCCAGAAATATATGTGTTTTTTTCACTCGATAGCCATGCGGCTAGTTCGCCGATTTCAGAAGGTTCAGCCAAACTGCCTGCCGGAATAAAGGAAGCCGCTTTCTTAATTTTAGCATCAGAGTACTTTTTTTTCACTTGTTCTGTTAGCACGTACCCTGGCGCAATAGCATTGACAAGAATTCCGTAGTGCGCGACTTAAGCTGCAAGAGATGCGGTGAAGCCATCGACAGCAAACTTTGAGGCGCAATATGCACTATTGTTGGCATTTCCTAAAATGCTCCAGACTGAGGTGATATTAATAATCCGTCCCCAGCGTTTTTCCGTCATGCTGGGCAAGCAGGCCTGTGTAACCCGGTAGGTACTACTCAAGTTGACCGATAAAATATCACTAAAGTCTTTAAACGAAAAATCAACAGTACGTCCTTTATTGTTTATACCGGCATTATTGACCAGAATGTCAGGTCGAACCAGCTCGCTACATTCGTTAACAAAATGTCTCACCGAATCTTCATCAAGAAAATCAACCGGAATATGCCCGATGTCCTCTGGAATACTCGCGGGTCGGTTCTGCGCCCGTCCGGTTACGGAGCAAGCCACACCGGATGCATTCAAGACATTTGCAATTGTGGCGCCTATGCCTAGCGTGCCACCCGTAATCAACGCTACCTTATTCGAATTAGCCATATTGGCACCTCCACCAATTATGTTTCAAAAAGATCGAACCGATCAAAACCTATACTTCAGTCCATCAGTCAGAGTCGATCGCCTGAATGTATCCGCCAAATTCAGCGGAGTTCATCAGCAGCTTACAACGTTCGAACCGACCCATCGAATAAGCCCAAAAATCCTCGGCAGGATTACTATCGCTGTGCTGTATCAGACCCCATAATGTCCACAACAAATCGCACATGGCTTTATATATCATCATCCGGCCCATCTGCGAGGCCGAGGGATCACCTACGCAATAAGCTCGCATCAACTCACTGTCCTGCTCGGATGTAAATCCAGCCTCTACTGACAGATCACCAAGATCCCACATGGGATCATTCATACCCGAGTATTCCCAGTCGACTATCCACATTCTTTCTCCAGTATCGAGAAAGTTCTCACACAATGGATCACAATGACAAGGCGTTAAAGGCATCGGATTACGATTCAGAGCATCACGCACAGGCTGAGCAGCCTGAACAACTTCTGCATAGCCTTGTGGCAGCTCGGCTTTGCGCTCGTCGAGGATAGCAAGGTAATCGTCAATCATCGTAAATAGCTCAAATCGAAACTCGAACGACTCTGAAAAATCATGCATTTTCCGCAACGCAGCTCCGGCTCGTGCGGCTGAACCTTTTCGACGTGAAAATTCATCGGGTGACATGGTCACACTATCATCGATATACCGAGAAAACATAACACCTGATTTTGTATCTGCATATATCACTTCAGCCGAGACGCCAGCATCTGCGGCAATGCGAGCATTATGGATTTCTACTTCACGATCGATATACGCCTCGGTGCCCTTACCCGGAATTCGCAATACAAAACGGTCGGAATCAGTGTCAATCCGAAACACTAGGTTGGTTAGTCCATTAAGACGCTCGAAATGATAACCATCCGTCGACATCCGCTGGAAACCGGGAACAGTTTTCAGCGCTGCATCTACCTGTATTTGAAATTCGCTCAACGTATCACCCTCATTATCAATTGTCTGAATTCACTCAAAGCTTACGAGCAGTGAAAATGCCCCAACATTGTTCGCCTGCCTGTGCACGCAAATATTTTTGTTGCCAACTTTGCTCCAACTTACTCCGTTTCTCGGGTTCAATGTCAAGACCTTTAATGCGTTGTTTTTCTGTTTTCAGAATCTCCGCAAACCTTGAGGTAGCATTTTCACAGACAACCTGTTCGAATCCGGCAGCAGAAATCAATTCAGCATAATCGTCGATAGTATGCAAATCATAGCCTCTTGTTTCTACATAATCCTTAAACTCGTCGCTCCATGGTTTCGCAGCAGCACAATAGTCCGTAAACAATAACTGTCCACCGCTGGGCAACAGGTTATATAAAACTGTAAACAGACGCTTTTTATCGTGGATATGCAGAAATACATCACGACTGTAAATAACATCGTATGGGGTATCTCCCGACAGTTCGAGACAGTCCCCCCAGAAAAAATTGACTTTGTTCGACAATCCGTTAACCGCAAGTTTATGATTGGCAATCGAGAGCATATTTTTTGAAAGATCAATTCCGTCAACCTGTAGATTAAACTCGCGTGCCATAACGAAGGCACTACCACCGAGCCCACAACCGACATCAAGCACTCTGACTCCGCTATTAAGATCTAGTCGTGAAATCAATTCAACCGCCAGATTATGACCTCCGGGACTTACAAAATCTTCACCATAAATTTTCTCGTACTCCAAAATGGTATCGACTTGATACTGCGATGAATCCAGGAAACCCTGTGTTATCTTGTTGCTACTAACCATTGACCGACTATCCCCAGATTGTAATGTAAATGAGTCGTAACTACCTGATTCACCAATTTTCTCAATAAAGCACACTCTTTTTACATACGAACTTCAGGTCGAAACATACCGAATTCTACGAACGTTTAGGCATGAATACAATGGATTAGAAAACAAGAATTGTTCCATCGGTTGCGAGTAAGCTCAATTTGATAAAAACACGAATCTGGTCAAACAATTCAATTCCGTTGAGCACTTTCTATTCGCGTTTTGCGATATATAAAATTGATAC
>JBLIOG010000220.1:0-6777 GCA_047639625.1 Gammaproteobacteria bacterium | reverse complement strand
AGACGGAGGTGATATCGCTGACCCCTATATCGAAGTATCAATACGCAATAGACAGGAGCAGCATCCCTGGCAATTTGAACATTTTGATTTTATGAGTCATCAGCTCTACAAGCGTTTTCTCGAACTGCTAAAAACGAGTAAATTAGATGCCTGACAACAACCAAATTCTTGATGAACCAACCAGTCAAAAAATTACACTGACTGGAAGGAAAATAATTGAAGCCAGTGCTGGTACGGGTAAAACCTACACCCTCGCAAACCTTTACCTAAGATATATTCTCGATAATTACCGAGTTGACTGTATTCTTGTTGTCACTTTCACAAATGCCGCTACTGAAGAATTAAGAGGTCGAATACGAGAGCGTTTGAATCAGGCTTTTAATTACTTATCTGGTGACCTCAGTATATCCGACCCTTATTTATCTGCATTACTTAAAAATTCAGATGATGCTCACATTGAGCTTTGCCGTTTAAAACTACAGCTCGCTATACGTAGCATGGATGACGCCGCGGTTTACACTATCCATGGTTTTTGCCAACGCATATTGACCGAACAAGCACTGTTAACGGGCCAATCTTTTAGTGTTAGCTTATCTGGAAATGACAATGAACTATGGGAACGCGCTCTATTAGACTGGTGGCGTCAGAAAACCTATTTACTTGATTCAGCCAGCTGGCAACTGGTAGAAAGGTCAACCGGTGGTATAAAGACGCTGATGACTCGATTACAACAGATTCGGCAAAAACCGAATGTTCAAATTATTCCACATACCGATCAATCTTTTGATGATTTATTGAGTCAACAGTCTGAAATCCTGATTAGTTTCAAAACCCTTGCACTGTCCTGGGCTAAATACCGAGTAGAAGTTGTCCAGCAAATTACTGATTCGAAAAAGTTAAGTCGAAAACAATCTAACCCCTATAAGAAAGACAATCTGGATAATTTCTTTTCGGAGATCGATCAGTTTTTTAGTTATCCGGTTCTTGCTAATTTCGAAAAAGGACCGGGCTTTCTAGCGCGGTCAATTCTAACCGATGAGCTTATGCCTAAAGCTAAGGGCGAGGATCCAACATTATCGTCGGAATTTTTTGACGAAACTGATCGGCTAAAACAGACCATAGGCACACTATTTATCAGTCTTAATTACCGTGCGCTGATTGAATCTAATAGATTTATTAACGACAGCCTTAATCACATAAAAAATCGGTCTGGACAACTGGCGTTTCATGACTTGCTGGTTCGACTTGATCAGGCCCTACAAGGTGATTCGGGCGCTAAACTCGCGGAGCTTTTACGAAAGAAATTTCCGGTTGCATTAATCGATGAGTTTCAGGACACCGACGCACTACAATATCGAATTTTTAGCACCATATACCCTGCAAATAGAGACACCAGTCTAATTTTAATCGGTGACCCAAAACAGGCGATTTATAGTTTTAGAGGCGGTGATATTTATAGTTACATCGATGCCAGATCCGCACTAGACCTTGACCGTTTTTCGCTGGCGACTAACTGGCGATCATCGCATGAATTAGTTTCAGCAGTGAACACTCTTTTTTTACGCAATCAATTCGCCTTTCAAGCTGGGGAAACGGAAGATAGCATCCAGTTCGAACCCGTTGGAGCATCCCAAAACCCGACGCAAGGACTTGAAATCAACGGCCAGCTCCAGAAGGCAATCACTATCTGGCCTATTCCACTGGATGATAAGGGTAAGGGCATCTCACAGCGTCTTGCGCTAACTGAAGTCAGTCAATGGGTTGCTGCTGAAATTAGTGTTTTACTCGACAAGGAAAATAACAGAGTCAATGTTAATAAAGAACCCGTACAGGCAGGGGATATTGCCGTACTGGTTCGTAAATCTGCGGAAGCCACGATACTACAGGATACTCTTTCTGAAAACGGTATAGCATCCGTTATTAAATCACGTGTCTCGGTGTTTGAAAGTGATGAGGCCACAGGGCTCTATCATCTTCTCGAAGCCATACAGCAATATTTTTCTGCTTTGATGGCACGTAAAGGTTTAACCAGTTCATTATTAAATCATGATACTGCTCAAATTCAGTCAATACTAAATGACGATCATTGCTGGCAACATTGGCTCGATCAGTTGAAATCATTAAACCAGATCTGGTCTCAACGTGGTTTTATTCAGATGTTCCAACAAGCACAGAACATTCTGAGTCCGATGATGCGGATCGCAGAAGCTGATCACTGCGAACGCCGACTAACAAACTATCTGCATCTCGGCGAGATTTTACAAAAGCAATCCCGGCTCACCAGTAGTATCGATCATTTGATGGTCTGGTTCAAAAAGCAAATCGACAGTAACGAAGAAGAAGAAACACGACTCAGGCTCGAATCGGATTCCGATCTAGTTGTAATCTCTACTATTCACAACAGCAAAGGACTTGAGTATCCGATTGTTTTTCTACCTTACCCCTGGTCATCTAGCGGTGGCCGAAAGGACTCATCTCGAATCGTCTTCTGTCATGATCAAAACCACCAGCTTGTGGCGGACATTGGATCTAGCGAACTGGACGAACATAGTTTTCGTGAAAGACTGGAGTCTATGTCTGAGGATATGCGTATCCTCTATGTCGCCTTGACGCGTGCACGCAGTAAACTCTATTTAAGTTGGGGTAATGTCAGAAATCAGGGGTTATCTTCATCTGATGCGGCTCTCTCACGACTTATCCATCCTACGACGACAGGTTACGATCAAATTAATCGGGTTATCATAAAGTTTGAATCTGATTTTGATGTACTTCCCGATCTCGTATCACTTCAAGGAAGTGATATCGAAATAATACAACCTCGCAGTATTTCAACCATCGAGCCATCTGCAACGACAAAAAACCAGCACACACAAATAACTCTGGACCGTGTTCAGAAAATGTCGCTGATCAATTGGCGCATAGCCAGCTTTTCCAGTCTGACCCGGAATATTCATCAACGCCCTCATGGCGGTCAAATAGAACCAGGTGGTGATCCAATTCTTGATTTTGTCGCGGGTAGTCGAGTCGGCCTGTTTCTTCACGAATTACTCGAAAATATCGATTTTACTGTCGATCTCAAATCCCAGTGTAAGATCTGGTTACCTGTACTCGCACCCGCTTACGGATTTATAGTAGATCAAATCTCAACCCTGGTATTGCAATGGCTGATCGAAATCGTGGGCTGCCCACTCGACGATAACGGTCTGTCCCTAAAGCATCTATCGCCCGATTCACGGTTAAACGAATTACCTTTCGATTTCGCCTTCAACGAACTTCGGTTTTCACAGCTAAATGAGCTCTGCAGTCGGCTTAAAAAGACACAACCTGAGCCCATAGAGTTGGATAATTTTAAGGGACTAATCAGCGGGGTTATAGATCTCGTTTTCGTAAATAACGGGCGTTATTATCTGGCTGACTATAAAAGTAATTTTCTTGGCAGTCGGTTGCAGGATTATACCGAAGACAAACTGGAACAGGCAATTGTAGATCGGCGTTATGATCTACAGTCATTGATCTACTCGCTTGCAGTCCATCGCTATCTTGCAACACGGATTACAGATTACGATTACGACACTCATTTCGGTGGTTCCTATTATCTCTTTTTAAGAGCCATGCGAATTAATAGTGGCAACAGTTATGGCGTTTATATCGATCGGCCTGAAAAAACTGTGATTCATGAACTGGATCGGATTTTTGGCCATGACGGGGTATTCGTTTGATGATGACTACTCTGCTACCAAAACAGAATGGATCCAATGCTCTGTCTCCCCTGGCTTTGCAGTTTTCCAAATTCATGGCCGGAAAAATCGAAGGAGAGGTCAATCAAATCATACTGTTGACTCTGGCCCTGCTTGCAGAACGAAATATTTCTGGTGATGTCTGCATCGATTTGGGTAGTCTTTCCGGTAAACCGTTATTTGACTCCGAAACAGTTCCAATGGACACAACAGCACCTGATCTCAAGGTCTGGATTCAGCAGCTTCTGGACACCGGTTGTGTCGGTATTCCAGGTGAACAACAACCCGTTATCATTGATCAGAACCGGCTCTACCTTTATCAGTTCTGGAATGACGAATTGTGTGTCGCAAAACAACTGCTCAATCGTTCGAAACAAACCGTAAATCTCGATGAACCCCGCCTCGAATCGATGTTAGAACGACTGTTTTCCGATAGTGACCGATCTGAATCACAACGTAAGGCGGCGGCTCTATGTTGTCGCCACTCGTTTGCAGTGGTATCTGGCGGTCCGGGAACGGGTAAAACCACCACAATAGTTAAAATTCTCAGCCTGTTACTCGATCAAAATTCTGATATGCGGATATCTCTAGCAGCCCCCACCGGTAAAGCGGCGGCCCACATGCTCGAGTCAATAAGAACGCGTTCTCTCGAACAACCCCTGAGCCACACTCTACTAGAAGCGCTTCCAGATAAAGCTTCGACCTTACATCGACTCCTCGGTGCCGGTCGTGGAGGATACCAATTTAATCAGGAAAACCCGATCAATACAGACTGCCTGATCATCGACGAAGCCTCGATGCTTGATATTTCCATGACTCGCCGGGTTCTTGAGGCATTACCCGATCATGCGCGACTAATCCTCCTGGGAGATCGTGACCAGCTCGCTTCCGTTGCTGCTGGGAACGTTCTGGCTGACATTACGGGTCAGGGACACAATCCTGTCTCTGCTTCGATTACATTCAGGGATTCAATTGCATTTCTTGATACCAGTTTTAGGTTTGATGATGAAAGCCACATTGGCAGGCTAGCAGCAGCGGTTAACGCCGGTAATACAGATGATGTTTATCATTTACTCAAGTCCGAAAACGAGTCATTAAACTGGTACCGCAGTGATACTGATAAACTTGACACCTTAGCGATGGAATGGGCAATCAAACACTATCAACAGGTGTTTAACGCGAACAACTTAGAAGAGGCTTTATCGAATTACGAGTCATTCCGTGTACTTTGCGCGCAACACTCCGGTGCCCTTGGTGTCGAGGCGGTTAATCAATTGTTAACTGATCATTTTTTACGCGCAGGCCTGATCAATAATCCTGATAATTTTCGAGGCCAACCGCTACTTATTACACAAAATTACCATGATCTAGATTTGTTTAATGGTGATACCGGTTTAGTCTGGCCCGATGAAAACGGTCATTTGCGTGCCTGGTTTAGAGCTCGAGATCAGTCGTTAAGATCACTTTCACTTTCGATTATTCCGAAAATAAACACGGCCTGGGCAATGACAGTACATAAATCACAGGGGTCAGAGTTTGACAATATTTTGTTATTGCTTCCGCCAACTAACGATTCGGCATTATTAAACCGATCGTTGATCTATACCGCGATTACACGCACACGACAAAATTTTAGAATTCAATCTAGTATTTCGAGTCTCGCACTGGCCTGTATGCGTACAACCAGTCGCCAGTCAGGACTCGCCGGGAAACTCGGTTGGGTTTTATGAGGTTCCAGGCAAAATGGCAAAATGACGCCTTATTTAACATTTATTTCCATTAAAACAAGCAGAACTCCTGTAGCTGACACCAACCGGCTTGATTCTGTTCCCATTTGTACTAAACAAATAGGGAGAAATAAAAAATATCCTTTTGTTCAAACTGCGATAGCTTGACCAGGCATTCTATGACCAATAGTAACAACTCATCCGCTCTCATCGTTGACGACGAATTGACCAACCGACTCATTCTGAAATCTCTGCTAAAAAAGCAGGGCTATACCACAATGGAAGCCACCAACGGTGTCGAAGCCGTTCAAATGTTTGGTGAACATTCACCTTCAATCATATTCATGGACGTCATGATGCCTGAAATGGATGGTTACGAAGCCACTCGCCTAATTAAGGAAAGTGCAGGAAACAAGTTTATACCGATCATTTTCCTGACCGCAATGACCGATCAAGAGTCGCTTTCACGCTGCATTGAAGCCGGCGGTGATGATTTTCTGGTTAAGCCTTATGACAAATTTCTGCTCCAGTCAAAAATAAAATCCATGGAACGCATTTCGAAGCTAAATCGGGAAGTACAGGGTATGTACAGCATGATTAGACGTGAGCAGGAGATCGCGGAAACTGTGTTCATAAATGCGATTCAAGGTACCAATATATCAAATCCAAATCTGCGACAGATCATTCGCCCGGCGGGGACCTTTAGCGGCGATATGATTTTATCAGCCTATAACCCGACCCTCGATCTATTGTTCCTGGTCGGTGACTTTACCGGACACGGCCTTGCAGCAGCTCTGGGCGCATTACCTGTCTCAGAAATTTTCAGAGCTATGACCACAAAGGGTTTTAGCCCCGAAAATATATTGTCTGCAATCAATAAGAAATTGAAGTCACTATTACCTGTTGGAATATTTTTTGGTGTGCAACTTGTTCTACTTAATCATGATATGGAGTACGTCCGTATTTTTAATGCTGGAATGCCATCAACACTTATTGTAGATCCTGAAACAGGCGTCATAAAACATACGATTAAATCTGCGGGGCTCCCGCTGGGAATTATAGATACACTGGATACTAAAGAAATGGGCCAGTATGTACCTATAAATCCCGGTGATCGGGTACTTATGTACAGCGATGGTCTTATCGAAGCTCGCAATGCCGAAGACGAAGAATACGGCGATGATCGACTGATCGATACAATCGCCCGAGCAAAGGATGGAAAAATATTCGACCATATACTCAGCTCACTCGATAACTTCTGCGGTAACACTGTTCAGGCCGACGACGTGACTTTGGTCGAAATATCATGTAGC
>JBLIOG010000219.1:0-6792 GCA_047639625.1 Gammaproteobacteria bacterium | reverse complement strand
GTTGTAGGTACTGATGCAAAGTCTGATGATGCAGCTGCAGCCTGGAATCCCGATGGTCTGGTGCAACGGTCAATCCGGGCGTTAAAGAGTCAACTCCCTGATTTAGGTGTCATTACCGATGTCGCCCTCGACCCTTACACAAGCCACGGCCAGGACGGCCTACTGGATGAATCGGGATACGTCACTAACGATAAAACTGTCGAAACGCTGGTTAAACAAGCTGTATCGCATGCGCAAGCCGGTGCAGATATCGTAGCGCCTTCTGACATGATGGACGGACGTATTGGATCTATTCGAAATGCGCTCGAATCGAATGGCTACATCAATACACGAATTCTTGCTTACTCGGCCAAATATGCTTCGAGTTTTTATGGCCCCTTTCGAGATGCAGTCGGCTCCAGCGGAAATCTGGCGGGCGGTAACAAATATTCCTACCAGATGGATCCGGCCAATTCTAACGAAGCAATACACGAAGTCGCACTGGATATTGAAGAAGGCGCCGACATGGTAATGATCAAACCTGGCATGCCTTATCTTGATATAGTTCGTCGTATTACCGAGGAACTTCAATTTCCAACTTTCGTTTATCAGGTTAGTGGTGAATATGCAATGTTAAAAGCAGCGGGCAAGGAAGGTTGGATTGACGAAAAAGCTTGCGCCCTCGAAGCTCTAATGTCGATAAAAAGAGCCGGTGCCGACGGCATTCTAACTTATTACGCCATACAGGCATCAAAATGGTTGTGCGACAACAAGTGAAACCAACGCCCGTAAATCCGACTGATCAATATGGTGTAGTCGGGCATCCGGTAAAACATAGTCTATCGCCTCGAATCCATACCTTGTTTGCCGAACAAACCGAACAACAACTTGAATATCAGGCCAAAGAATTATTTCTGAAAGATTTTGAGGGTCAGGTTCGAAAACTACAGGAAGCCGGTTATCGGGGATTGAATGTCACCGTACCTTTTAAGCAGCAGGCCTACGAAATCTGTGATGAACGCAGCCCCAGAGCCAACGATGCCGGCGCCGTAAATACTCTAATATTTCAGGACGATGGAACAATCGCTGGCGATAATACCGATGGCGTTGGATTAACTCGAGACCTCATCACTAACCATCGTGTCTTAATACAGCGGCGCAAAGTTTTAATTCTGGGTGCTGGTGGCGCGGTAAGAGGGGTTATTGCACCCTTGCAAATACTCGAGCCTGCGTCGATCACGATTGCCAATCGGACCCTCGAAAAAGCCGAAAAACTGGAGGAGGACTTTGGTCGACCCGATAGCCAGGTATTGGCCTGTCGCTATGATGATCTGGGAGAACAAAAATTCGATTTAATTATTAATGGGACTGCCGCTGGATTAACCCATCAGGTTGCTCCCGTTCCCGATGCGGTACTTGGGATTAATTCAATTTGCTACGACATGATGTATAACATTGAAGGCAATACCGATTTTGTTGATTGGGCTGTTAATCTCGGAGCATCCCGAACTTTCGACGGTCTTGGTATGTTAATCGAGCAAGCAGCCGAATCATTTTTCATCTGGCGAGGGACAAGACCCGATACTCGACCTGTTATTAGCCAGTTAAGACAATCATGAAAGTTATCACCTGAACACACTGGCAACAGACTCTTAGCTCCGCATTTTCTCGCCGCCCGGATCGTATAAAGGTGCTCCGATCACGGTAGCCGGATACATTTCACCATTAATTTCGATGCCAACCTGAGTACCATCAGCAATCAATGCTGGAGGTAAGTAGCCCATCGCCATGGACTGTTTCACCGTATGGGCATAACCACCCGAAGTCACATAGCCAACACATTCTCCGTTGTGCAAAATCGCTTCGTCATTCGAGACATCTATATCGTCTGTTTCTATGGTCATTGTCACCAGTTGTTTTTGAGGGCCCCGTTGCCGCTCGGCCAAGGCTGCTTCTTTACCAATAAAATCTTTATCCCAGTTAATGAAAGAAGCCAGACCCGACTCCTCCGCCGTAAAGTCAGGTCGCAAGTCCAGTGTCCAGACGCCCCAGTTTTTCTCCAGCCGCAGACTCATTAATGCTCGTGCACCATACAGTTGGAGTCCGAGATCCTGACCCGCGTCAGACAAGGACTGATAGAGTTTGAGTTGGTATTCCGGTTCAACATAAATCTCAAATCCAAGTTCTCCGGAAAACGACAGGCGACTCAAAATAGCCGGTACACCGCCCACGAAGCTGCGTTTAATATCTCGGAATTTTAATCCGTCTGATGACACATCCTCACGGCAAACACGGGACAGAAGTTCCCTGGCATTCGGGCCAGAAAGACTAATACCATGATAGCGTCGAGATTCATTTTGATAGTGACAGTCGTAACTCGAAATATATTGTTCAAACCAGCGCCGGTGCATTTCCTGGACAGCACCCGATCCAAATATCATGAAATCATCTTCACCCAGACAAGCTATGGTCAAATCACCATAGAGCTTCCCTTTGGGCGTTAACATTGGGCTGAGCGTAATACGACCGATCTTAGGAACGGTCCCCGCCATAACATAATTAAGAAATGATCTAGCGTCAGGACCACGAATTGAGTGCTTGGCAAAGTTGGCAATCTCAATCATACCCACTTTTTCGCGAACCGCCTGGACTTCACGAGCAATATAATCATGTGCGCGAGATCGACGAAATGTTGGTTCCTCATGGGCATCATCCGGACTATCAGCGAACCAGAGCGCATGCTCGAGGCCGAAACCATCAGCCCAGACAGCGCCTTTCGCGGTCAATCGATCATAGATTGAAGTCGTACGTTGGCAGCGTCCTTTAGGCAGCGTTTCATTCGGGAACGTCATGATAAACCGACGTTCGTAATTCTCGGTTGATTTAATAGTGCCATAGTCAGGTGAGGCATAATCACCAAAACGCGCTATATCCATCGCCCAGACATCGATTTCGGGCTCACCGTCGATCATCCATTCGGCTATACACTTGCCGACTCCACCGGCTTGACAGAAACCGGCCATGACCCCGACAGCGGTCCAGTAATTTCGCATTCCAGGTACTGGCCCGATCATTGGATTACCATCAGGTCCAAAGGTGAAAGGACCATTGATAATATCTTTAATGCCCGCTTTTTCGAGTGCTGGAATCCGTTGAAACCCCAGTTCGAGACGCTCGGCAATATTATCCAGCTTCGGATCTAATAATTCATGACTAAAGTTCTGTGGAGTACCATTCACCGACCAGGGCGTCGCGATTTGCTCATAGGTCCCCAACAGCATTCCCTGCCCTTCCTGTCGGAAATACATATTTCCTTCGTAATCAATACCCGCTGGCAATCTTTCTTCACGTTCCTCAATTTCAGGAATGGACTCGGTAATCAAATAATGGTGTTCCATCGGTTGAACCGGGAGATTGAGACCCGATAACTTGCCCACTTCCCGCGCCCACAACCCACCGGCATTAACAATGTGCTCTGCGTGAATGGTTCCTTTGTCTGTTACAACATCCCAACTTCCATCTTTACGTTGTCGGGTTTCAGTCACAGCTGAGTGTGTATGGTAACTGGCACCCAGGGCACGAGCCGCTTTGGCATAGGCATAAGTTACGCCGGACGGATCTACATCACCGTCGAGCGGATCCCATAACGCGGCGATATAACGACTGGGGTCAATTAACGGATGTAATCGAGCCACTTCTTCGAGTGAGATAAACTCCTGATCCAGACCCATATAACGCGCCTTTGAGCGCTCCCGTTTGAGGAAGTCATACCAGTCTTTATTGGAAGCCAGATAAAAACCGCCCGTGCTGTGTAAACCAACCGATTGCCCTGATAACGCTTCCAGTTCTTTGTACAGATTAATCGTATAACCCTGTAATCTTGAAATATTAGGGTCAGATGAAATGGTATGTATCTGGCCCGCAGCATGCCAGGAAGAACCCGAAGTCAATTCGTTTCGCTCGAGTAAAACACAATCTTTCCAGCCATATTTGGCAAGATGAAAAAGGATCGAACAACCCACAACCCCTCCTCCAATGATGACGACTCTTGCTTGTGATTCCATAATATTTGTCTCAGACTATTTCCGGCAGTTTAATAATTTGGGGTTTAGTAACAGGAGCTAATACCAGGCGTCCGGGATTTCTGCCTTGCGTTTCTTTATGTAATCGCACAATTCTTCATCTTTCGCCTGATCAAGCTTGGGAACCTGATGATCGCGTAGCAGTTGATTCCAGCGTTCATAGGCGCTGCTGGCAGTATCTAAACTACCGTCCTCTTCCCACTGCTCAACGTTATTACTATCAGATAGTTTTGCATCGTAATAAGCGGTCTCGTAATTCGCCATCGTGTGACTACAACCCAGGAAGTGCTCGGCAGGTTCAACTTCTGCGTAGGCACTACGAGCGAGTGCATTTTCATCCATCGGCATCCCGGACAACATGACCTGGTAAGCACCGAGACGGTCAGCATCCATCACCAGCTTTTCATATCCGGTGCATAACCCCCCCTCTAACCAACCCGCCGCATGGAGGACAAAATTTGCACCACCCAATGCGGTTGAAAACATCGAATCGGCACTCTCGTAAGCTGCTTGCGCATCAGGTAACTTTGAAGCTGTGAGCGAACCACCACTTCGTAAAGGTACCCCAAGCCGACGAGCCAATTGACCAATAACCAAATTGGACATTACCGGCTCCGGCATCCCGAAGGTTGGCGCGCCAGTTTTCAAACTCATCGATGACAGAAAATTTCCCATTACGAATGGAGCACCGGGGCGAACCAACTGAGTAAAAGCCCCAACCATCATTGCTTCTGCAAATGCCTGGGCGATAGAAGCGGCCGTAGTGACAGGCCCCATTGCACCACCTAAAATAAACGGTGCGACGACCAGCCCCTGATTAGCGCCACAATAAACGCGTGCTGCTTCGGTCACAACACGGTCGACCATTAATGGAGAGTTTGTATTAACATTCCCCATGATGACGCAATGTTCTTCCATGAAATCTTTGCCATGAAGAATTCGAGCCATGTCGACTGAATCCTGAGCACGTGACTTTTCAGTAATGGCTCCCAAATGAGGTTTATCGCTAAACTTCATATGCGCGTAGACCATATCGAGATGGCGCTTTGAAACGGGTAAGTCACAGGGTTCTACAATAACCAGTCCAGAATGATGCAAGCTGGGTAGTTGAGAGGTAATTTTGACCAGATTGACAAAGTCTGCATAAGAGCCATATCTTCGTCCGCCTTTTTGATCACGCACAAACGGCGGACCGTATACCGGCGCGAATACCTGCGAACGACCTCCGATTCGAACAGTCCGAGCAGGGTTTCGAGAATACTGTGCAAATTCAGCAGGTGCGGTTTTACACAACTCTCGAGCTAATCCTCGATCCAGTCGGACCCGTGTGCCTTTTATATCAGCTCCGGCCTCTTTCCAGATTTTAAGCGCCTCTTTGTCATCCCGAAATTCAATACCAACTTCCTGAATCAACCAGTCAGCCTGATCCTCGAGTTTGACCAGGTTCTCTTCATCAAGAAACGCATAATATGGAATTTGCCGTGTTATATAGGGTGGAGCCGCAACCGTTGCGCGCACCCGATTTCGAGACCGACCACCGCGTCGCCGACCGGAACGGCCTTCAGATTGAGATGACTCAGCCACAGAATTCCCCAGGTAATAGACTGCCCGAAGTATAACAATCGTTGATTTATTTGTGACCCTGCAAAAAAATAACTGGTTGCATAATTTCAACTTATGCATAAGCATACGAAATATCGGCATTTATCGGCTTAGTATGAAAGATAAATAAGAAAATTGACTCAATCTTACCGGCAGCGTAACTAATGCAGGAGCTTCGTAAAATCGTCCACTCTCCCCATCACCTATTTGTGTTTGAGGTGTGTGGAAGACTTTTATCGTTTACTCGAGCTGCTGAAGAGCTGGGAGTTTCGCAACCCGCAGTCAGTCTGGCAATACGACAAATGGAATCAGCCATTGGCCAACCTTTATTTGATCGTATACACCGTAGAATTAAGCTTTCAGTCGCTGGAGAACAGTTTCATCGTGAAGTTAGCATCGGACTCCATAAAATCCTCAGGGGCGCGCAAACAATTCAACAATCCAGAACGCCCGATCTGGTTACTTTATCGATCTCGACCGCTTTCGCGAACTACTGGATCATGCCCAGGCTTTCGGCACTACGTAGGCAACATCCTGATATAGATTTACGCCTCCAGGTTGTTGATCGAGATCTAAATCTGGAGAATGAGAATGTGTCATTGGGTATCCGGCGTGGACGCGGAAACTGGGCAGGGTATTGTTCAGTAAAAATCGCGAATGAAGATCTTTTAGCGATCGCAAGCCCAGGTTATCTGGATAAACACGGATTAGCTGAATCCCCACAGGCATTACTAAAACATCATTTTATTCACCTCGAAGAACCGTTTCGACCAAGGCCAACCTGGAAAGACTGGTTCGAAGCTTTTGATTTAACCTATCGCGATTCCGGAGAAGGATTGCGTCTTAATGATTACGCGCTGGTAATCCAGGCAGCAATGGCTGGTGAGGGGGTGGCGCTCGGATGGCGTCATGTTGTCGAACCTCTACTGGAAAAAAAGTTGTTGGTGTCTCTAACGTTAGAAAGCTGGAAAACCGAAGAAGAGTTTCACCTGATCTGGTCGGATAAAAATACGCTATCTTCTGCGGCAGAGCAGGTAAGAGACTGGATCATTCTGGAAGCACAAAAGTTACTTTAGGGAAGACAAATTACAGAAAGAAGTCAAGATTATGAGCAGCTCGTTCCTGCACC
>JBLIOG010000218.1:0-6856 GCA_047639625.1 Gammaproteobacteria bacterium | reverse complement strand
GTCCTGGCGTATGACTTATGCCGAACGTACCTTGACCCGATACAGCAGCGTGTAGAATATCCACGAACAGGGCAGGCGGTGCAGGTGTTGAAAATGCCATCAGCCGGGTTCATTATTATTGATCTCCAAAACGAACCACAGGACTCGGTATCGACAATGTTTTTCGTATTCATGCCATCCCGGAGCTAACTTCATGACTGTTCTTGCCATCGACCAGGGAACCTCAAGCACCCGGGCACTGAGTGTTGATTCCGAAGGACAGGTTAAAATCACCTGTGTACTTAAACATCAGCAATATTTTCCGAATCCCGGCTGGGTCGAGCACGATCCTGAAGAACTGATGACCAACATCAATACCTGCATCGAGGCCAGTCCTGAAATAGATGTGCTCGGCATCGATAATCAGGGCGAAAGTTGCCTGGCATGGCACGCGCACAGCAAGCAGGCCCTGTGCCCAGTCATAGTCTGGCAGGACAACCGGACCCGCACGATGATCGATCAACTCAAACGTGATGGGCACGAAGCGCGTGTATTAGCGATATCTGGCTTGCCACTCGATCCGTATTTTTCTGCGAGCAAACTGGCGTGGATTTTACAGAACGTTAGCGAGGCACCTGCTCTGTTGGCGCAGGGGACATTAAGAATGGGCACGACCGATGCCTTCTTTCTCGACCGACTAGCCAATCGCTTTATTACAGATATCACCACTGCCTCAAGAACATCGTTAATGGATTTGCAGACCGGGCAATGGGATCAGGAACTTTGTGATTTGTTTGGTGTTCCGCTTGAATGTTTACCTGAAATTGTCTCGACCACGGGAGATCTGGGATCTATCGTCAGACAGGGTCGGAGTATATCGATCAGGGCGAGCGTGGTGGATCAGCAGGCCTCGCTCTTTGGACATGGCTGCCGTGAGGTAGGAGAGGCCAAAATCACCTTTGGCAGCGGTGCTTTTGCGCTTGCCCTAACCGGCAACCAGCCGTTGCGTTCACCCGAGCAGGGGCTGTTGCCAACCGTCGCCTGGCAATTGGAGTCGAGTGCACCCACGTACGCGCTTGATGGTGGCGTTTACTGTGCCGGCTCGGCAGTCGACTGGGGGCGTAATCTGGGTCTGTTTAAGGAATATGCCGAAATCAATCAATTCGACAGAGCCAGTGCAATCGAGCGAGATATTGTATTTGTACCGGCTCTGTCGGGTCTAGCGTGCCCGCATTGGGATCGAAGTGCGGCTGGGATCTGGTTGGGTTTGTCGCTGGAAACCGATGCCCGGGACCTGATTCAGGCGCTACTGGAAGGCGTTGCGTTGCGTTCGGCTGAAGTAATTCAGGCGATGAGTGGATTTGTCGCAATAAGCGACCAGATTTCGATTGATGGTGGAGTATCAACCAATCCGTATTTCTGCCAGTTTCTCGCCAACGTGCTCGGGCGTCAAGTTTTGGTCAAACCTATGGCCGAGCTGACCGCCATCGGTACTGCCCAGCTTGCTGGCGCTGGGCAGATAAACCTGGCACCGAATGATACTACAGTGCTGCGCTATCAACCGACTACCGACATGAGTCATCATTTCGAACGCTTTGGGGAAGCGGTCGCGCGATCAAAAAACTGGCGTCAATAGGCCGTTAAATCGTAAACGTCTCGTGAAAGACACATGGTAGTTTTTTGTGAGCTATGTTTAATCTTGGATTCATATAATAAGTGCAATTCCTTTGAAAATAATGAGTTAGGATTAATTTGCAGAAAAATCTTATCCCATACCAAAGGAATCGCACCGATGACACAGTATCAACACCTAAATAGAGAAGTAAGCGTAGTCAAGGGGGTCAAGGGGTCATGCATCGATAAAATCAGTGTAACTACTCAGCGTAAAAACCGAAGGATAGCAAAATTTTACTGAACAAAGTTAGGCAACTTGCCCTCAAAAACAAGCCTCAAAGCCTGTGATGCATTGATCTTTTGTTTGCGACAGGTCGAAAGATAACCCCGAACACGGCAAAATATTTTAGCGCCTTCTTCGCTCCGAAAGCAGCCTGATATTTTTTGCTGCACTTTAGTCATGCAGATATCGTTTTCACCCCGATTATTAGTGAAAGGCACCAACGGGTTTTCCATGAAACGCAGGACATCCTCTTCATAGCGGGTTAATCGTTCCAATAAGTTTCTGGCTTTGCTTCGTTTAATACGACCCCGTTTTGCCTTTCCAGGTGGGACATCTGGTGGCGGACATTCGATATCGGCTTGTTTCAAACTATGACGGTATTGTTGCCGATAAATATCAGCCTTCTTCTTCGTTACGGCGCCACCGGCATCATCCACAGCCTGGTTGATGGTTTTTAACCACTGCTGCATTTCCTTAGCCCATGACTGTTGATCCTGCCCCCAGGCACGCTCCAATTCTCGCAGATGATGGGCATTACATAACGCATGGGTAAAGTCATAACGATAATAGGGTTTGACCGCCATGGATGGTGGAAATGCAGGTTTTGCAGGAGCAAAAACCTGTCCAGTGGTCATGACATAGGATGCCCTGGTAGCGAGGCAGAATGCCGATATCGTTCATAGCTTCGGTCCCGCGTTTTTGATGCGGATAAAAATGGGTCCAACTGGCATTTGAGGCGCAATGTAACCAGTGTCGTTTGCCATTAATATTAATGCCCGTCTCGTCGGCATGTGCGATGCTCGCCTGGGAAAGCTGATCTTTGCTCAACTGTTCAAAATCAGCTAGTTGTTTGAACGCCTGAAGATTGAAATTAAACAGGGTTCCCTCACTGATCGGGATTTGACATTGGTCAGAAAAATACGTCTGTATGCGGTTGTAAGGTAATAGCTGATGCTGTGACAAATAAACCGCATGAGCTTTGATCTGAGTGCCATATTGCACCGCCTTCGTAACACCCTCCGGGAACTGAGCAACGAAGCGTTGACCCTGTGCATTTTCCAGCACCTCGGCCTGATATTCGGTCACGACGCGAGAGATATCAATGTCGAAAACCTGTCAGGTCTCGACCCCCACTGAATGGTAGTCTCCTTTGGGCAAAGCGCGCCGATCAATGCTCAGGACTTCAACTTCATCAGGGTCGTCTATTTTCACCAGGGTTTTACCCACATGCCCTAACTGTGCACCCGAAGGTTTGCTTGACTTTGCACGGCTTGATTTCAATCGGTTGGGATCGCTGGCGGGTGGCTTGCACCTGTTTTTACTATTGAGTGTGGTGCGATTAAACAGCAGTGTAATCACCAATAAAAGCACCTCCATAGAAGGTCTCAGTGCAGGCGATAAATCTAACTCACTATTGATTAATTCTCTGGCATTATTGATGGCGGCCTCCACATCAATCGAATCTATTTTCACTCAGTGTACCTATGCGCTTAACGACCGGGGTATTATCGCACGGGTTTTCAGAGCCGTTTTTTTCGCTTTGTAGGGCTGTGTAAGACGTTAAAATAAAGCAGTCTTAATCGGGGTCATTGCCAGTAATGAAACTGCTTCTCGGCCAGCTTAACGAGTCAGATCCATCCGATAAGGTGGGGTTGGTAGCGGACATGGATTTTACAAAATACACACCAAAAGCCTGTCAAGATGTTTTTCCTTTAATTTACGCTGAGTAGTTACAAAAAAACTTGATTGAGAACATGCGGCCCGGGTCATTGACCCGACAATACAAACATTCACAAGACCAGGTAGGCGCTTATTATCAAATCTGCTATACACAGGAAATGAAAAGTCGAACAGAGTATGTTCGCAAGGAATGTGTTGGCGACATTCGTAAACAGATAGTAAATTATAAGCGTTTCAAAAAACTTACCGCCGCGTGGGTAAAGCTCAGTATTGTACACTCAAAGCTATTAATGAAACTCAGGCACAAGTAAAGTGACAACCGTGAAATCAGGCAGGCATAATGGCGAAATTGGGTAGTGAAAAAAATCCCTTGATTTTACGGCTGACGGATGATTCGAAAGCCGATGAAATTGTTACTATTTGTGACGAAAGGGGTTGGCACTTTATCCTGGGAATTGAACCGGACGAAGTGGAAGATTTAACAGATCTGGAAAGAAAGCTCAATCCACCGATCCTGCGCGCAACCACGAAAATGGGACGCAACGAATTATGTAACTGCGGTAGCAAGATGAAATTTAAGAAATGTTGCGGGTTTAACGCTTAGCTAATTCAACTCGATAAATCGAATAAATGAGAGGAGAACTCGGGACTCTCAAGTACTTAACACAACAAATCAAAACCACCGAGGCCTCGTTAAAGCAGCAACTTAAACTATCACCGGAATTCATACAACTCACCAGCATTGATGGCATCGGGTTAATTCTGGCGCTGACGATCATGCTGGAAACCGGCGATATAAGACGCTTTAACCAGGTTGGGAATTTTGCCTCATACTGTCGCTGTGTGAGTGGCGCGAGATACAGTAATGGGAAGAAGAAAGGCAGTACAAATACCAAGAATGGAAATAAATATTTGGCCTGGGCATTCATAGAATCGGCGAAATTTGCCATTCGCTATAACGATACGGTCAAACGTTACTATCAAAAGAAGCTCGCCAAAACAAAAGTGGTGGTCGCGAGAAAAACAGTCGCACATAAACTCGCCAGAGCGTGCTTTTAAGTATTGCGTGATCAGGTTGAGTTTGATGTTAATAAAGCATTTGGGTATTCAAAATGATGACCCGATAATCCGAGTACGGGTTAAGTGAGTGAGTTCGGATTTGGGGTTGGTAAAACCATGAGACCTGATTGAACCACTCATTTAACCATCTAAAAGTTGTTTGTTAAAAGCTAGTATGCCCGTGCCTTGAACCATCGTGGTCTGGTAATACCGTTGGTATAAACCACAGATTTGTTATCGTGTCAGGAAATTCTGTCACCTATGGACTTGGACTTGGACAAGTGCACGGCACTAAATAATTTCTGAGGCTTTAAGCCAGGGACTGTCAGTATCGATTCGTCGCCACTGACAAATGTCTTCATTCAGATGGGTGACTGGTGCGTGTTAGTGTGACGCCAAACCATGAGATTTTTAGGTGCATAAATTAGTGAAAGAAACAACATGGCCTTATAGGCTAAAATAATTTGGTTGATATTAGCCAAAAGAATTTGCTTTGCCTGCTTGACCGGAAACTTCTGATAGGTGACCCTATTTGTTTCTAGACATCGCGAGGCCGGGAAGATAAGACGATGCAGGTAGCCTTCTCGACGATAGAATCCACTAACAGGCATAGTGGTGACACGAACTAGGTTATCGATGGCCAGATAATTTAGGGAATTGACTCTTCACGGCACTTTGCTGACATTAAGAATTCATTCGTTAATTCTGCATCCACATGTATATCCTGAAACAACATGAAGGATAGTCAACTTCACCCCGGTAAATAGCGGAATCTTACTTCTGGAAGTAATGCTATATTTGGTTGGTAACTTCCGATTTTGTTCGGATTTTGCTTTATATAAATTCGATTAGGATTACTGGTCCTACTCGCCGTTCGAGGAAAACTACCTGTGACGCAAGGCTATGATTATGTGATCGTTGGCGCTGGTACTGCCGGTTGCGTACTCGCGCATCGGCTCAGCGAAGGCGGGCAATTCTCCGTCTTGTTGCTGGAGCATGGCGGCGATGATCGTAACTGGATTATCCAAATGCCGGCCGGGCTGCGTTCTGCATTCAAGCCGACCAGCAAGTTCAATTACTGGTTCAAGTCGACACCGCAAAAGCAGCTGAACAGTCGCGAGATTGACCAGCCGCGCGGTAAAGCATTGGGTGGGTCTTCGGCGATCAACGGTATGACCTTTTTGCGCGGCAATCCACGAGACTACGACGATTGGGCCGATCTGGAAGGGTGCGAGGGCTGGTCGTTTGCAGACTGTCTGCCCTATTTCAAGAAATTTGAGCGTTACCATGGTGTGGCCAATGACTATCGTAATAATTTAGGCATGGTCGGTGTTAAGGCGCAAGGCCCCCTGAACCCTTTGAACACCGCGTTTCTTTTGGCAGGTCAAGAGGTTGGTCATGCGCTGACCGACGACGTGAACGGATTTAGCCAGGAAGGTGTGAGCCGGTTCGAAATGTCGGTAGAAGGCGGCTATCGCAGTACATCTGCGCGTGCCTATATCCATTCGCAACCCAAGCGTAGCAATCTTGAGATCAAGACCGGCGTTAAGGTTTTACGGGTGTTGGTCGAAAAGGGTCGCGCCGTAGGTGTGGAATTTGCAAAAGGCCGAGACACTCAACAGGTACGCGCCAACCGGGAAGTGATCCTGTCAGCAGGTGCTTTTGGCACGCCACAATTGTTGATGCTGTCCGGTCTTGGTCCAGAGGCACAGCTGAAGAGCCATGGCATCCCCGTTATTCTGGACGCATTCAATGTCGGCGAGAACTTGCAAGACCATCTGGAAGCACATGTTCAGGTCGAAACCAACAAACCGGTGTCCCTGAACAGATACCTTAAACCGCATCTGATGCTTTGGGCGGGTATACAGTGGTTTGGCTGGAAAGGCGGCGTTGCGGCTTTGAACCAGTGCCATGTCGGAGCATTCCTGCGCTCGACACCCGAAACCACACATCCTGATATTCAGTTTCATTTTTTCCCGATCCTCTTTGGCCCGAACTGGATTCCCGATCCGGCCAAAAATGGCTACCGATTAGGTGCTGGTCCAATGCGACCTGAAAGCAGGGGCACGGTGCGGCTAGCCTCCGCCGACCCCAGTGAAGCGCCGCTGATTGATCCCAATTATTTGGCGACCGAAAAGGATTGGTTCGTCATGCGCGAAGGTCTGAAGCTAGGGCGTGAATTGTTGGCGCAGTCCGCGTTTAAATCATTTCACCAACGTGAAGACTTACCTGGCGCACATG
>JBLIOG010000217.1:0-6861 GCA_047639625.1 Gammaproteobacteria bacterium | reverse complement strand
ATTCCAAACCTGACGGCACAGCAAAAAGAGTACATGATTGCCCGGCTTAAAGGTTACCAGTCTGGCGCAATCCAGCACCCGCAAATGTCATTGGTGGCAAAAATGTTAACTAAACAAGATATCGAAAATGTTTCCTCCTGGTATTCTGGAATCAATATCACAGTGATTGATTCTGACCTCGAATTAAATAGTCAAACCAAATAGATCGATATTTATTGTTCTGCTATCGGTTAAATCCGATTTATAAAAAGACAATGGTCTCATTAACCCCAGTTATAGCAGGCAGGTCGTTGAGAAAGGTAATAAATAACAAAACCCATCAAAATTAATGACGAAGCATATGATTGTTTAGGGGTTTATGCTAAAGGTTTTGAAACTCCCGACAGTGTTATTGCGCGTCTATAGGACTTCTTTGACTCTCAATGTATTGCAGAGTTAACACACCACTAACTGCGCCACAACAGGCTAGAAACTATTCAAAGTACCAGTTTGAAGGTGATATCTACGGAAAAGGGAGGTTAGTACAGGCAGTAGTAAAGCTTATTGTCAAACACGGATGCTTCATTCAAAGAATTGAAAGGTGGGTTTCCTGATCATCTTAATATCAGCGTATTCCGGCGACGTTGAACACCTGGAGAGAATGGGTGATCGGTTTAAATTGGAATCAGTGACCGGGGGTGCAATCACCCAACAGCCGAGAGGATTTTCAATTGCCGCGACCAAGCAAATCGGCCCACAAATCATGTGTGACCAATGGATTATGAGTCGATCAATCAAGCCGTGAAAATATGCGGTGATTATTCACGGACACCAAAACTGGCCGTCGATCACGGGATAACTCATTAATTACCATCGGAAATGACGGAATTTTTTATGGGAAGAGTCGTTGCATCGACATCAACCGACCCATTAACAGGAAGTTGAACCGAGGTCGATTATGTTCCTAAGTTGAAGATACTTAAGCTCTTTATTTTTGTATTTCTCAGATCAGGGCGCCGTCCGACCCTATCCCGAACATCGTTAGCCTTAATTTTCCTGTATTGACTCTCTTTTTCGCTAAAGCATGTAAAAAACCTATTGGGCTCAACCGCTTAACCGCCCCCGAACGAAATCCGAGCCCGAACCGAGCAAGAACGTTCGTTAAGTTATCCCGAACTGTTAGTGAGATTGGATCTCGGATTCAGTTCGAGGGTGGCCGTTTGACCAACCGCAGATAATATCTCGAAGCGCCGTTTTCCGCGCCACCCCCACCACCCCGAAAGCTGAGAAGTCGTTGCGCGGCCGGTTACTCGAGATTCGTACGGAGTGGGGCGGTTTCGGGCGGCATGGGGGTAGGGATGCAGAGGCCGAAATTTTGCCGGAGGCTGGCAATCCGGAGGCCTGTCGGACCGACCTTGGGACTGTGCCCCCTCGAATGGTTGGTGAACTCGCCGGGTGGGGTGGGGTGGGGTGGGGGAGGGGGGTGCAGATTTTGGATGGATAGAAATTTTCAGAAAGCGGCCATCGGATTAGTACCCTCAGACGAAAAGTTTCGGTTCACTTCTGATCGGCATTTGTTGGCACCTCAACCTGAGTTGGAATAAATTCCAAAATTTCGTCATAAATCAGATGTTGAACATCCCAGGTCATAATAATTAAATGTTTGTTAAAACTAACTCCCCCTGCATCCAATCCAAGGAATAGTGACACTTTTGTGATTCAGCGTGATATTGAGTATAAATAATCGTTGTCACGATATTATCGGAATGTATATCGATCCGATGAGTTACTATCGTTTTAAAAATAACCTAATTTCAGGACCCCGCTAAGGTAACCCTACTAAGGGGCGCTTTAGGCGATAAATATTTAGCCTGGGCCTTCATCGAAGCAGCAAACCTTAGCGTCTGGCATTGTGAGTAAGCGAAGCGATTCGTGGAGAAAAAAACCAATGCCAGGAACAGTATCGTTGCACGTAAAGCACTGGCACACAAATTATCCAGGGCTTGTTACTGGGTGATAAAAAATTGAGAGCCATTCCAGTTGTCGAAACTATTTTAATGAGTTTGAAAGAACGGGAAACCAGCTTGAGGGTTGGCTACAACCCACCAGACCTGATTGGTCCTGTTCTTTCAATTTAACCGAGTTAGAGATGATGTGCGCAACTACTGAGCCACACAAAGGTTGGTCGAAACAGGCCCAAGATCTGTTATACGATTGGACGGTAATTGGAACCGATATTTTTCTGGGGTGAAAGCCAGGGCAATAATATTATTGCTTGATCCCGATGGGTTATCAGCATGGAAGCGGTGTATAGCTGTGTGCAGGAGCAACACACGATGATTGGTGCGGATTTATTTGTGACACCGAACCAAATGAAAGTACGGATGCGGATCTTTGTTTAACTTGAAGATCAGAATTACTGAACTACAGGAGAATATTTTTGTGCCTTCGTTTGACTTTTTGCCTAATGGGTGACCCTACATATTCTTCCGTTCACCGAGCTATTAATAATCTCTCGCGCCAAGATCGTCTTCTCTTATCAGCTAGTTCCTATCGTACATTAAGAAATATCGGTTTTAATGAGTTAAATAAGGTTAGTGGATTGGTTCGTGTAAATTGAACCAAGGGAACTATTTGTCGAACCTCTAGGACGACATTTGACTTTCATATGGCTAAGTTGACAGAGCCGAATTTGTACCGTGTAATTTTATTTTCCTTAAACTCCAGTTGGAAACCGGCCTTGTCTGGGTTTTTCCCTGTTACTCGTCTCCAGCCAGCATCGCTAAATCGTTGGCAGCCTCACGCAACAAAGGCAGGTAACGTTCACTTTGATTGATGGAGATACGCGACGCCGGTGCCTGGATCGCGAGCGAACTATAAAATCTGCCTTGCTTGTCCTTGATAGGTACCGCGATGGCGACAACATCATTATAAAATTCCTGGTTGTCGACCGAGAACTGTTGCCGTTCGATACTATCGAGTTCGGCTAGCAATATGTCGGGATCGGTAATCGTGTTTTTTGCGCGAGCCTCAAGCGTTAGCTTATTGACTACCGCGTTGCGCCGGGATTTTGGCAGCGTACTCAGGTAAAGTTTGCCGCTCGCGGTGCAGTAAAGTGGCACCCGCATACCGATTGGAAAATGCAGCCGCAATGGTGCCACGGTTTCAACGCGATCAGAATAAGCCATGTACAGACCATCGGGGTAGGCGATATTGCAGGTTTCACCGACCTTCTCTGACAGTTCTGTCAGTATTGCGTGGCGTGTGGCACTGAAACGAGAGTTGGCCAGGACTCCGACAGCAACATTGAAAAGGCGCTTGCCGGCCTGATAACTTTTACCATCGATTCTCATGAGCAGGTATCCCCGCGCTTCGAGCTTTGCGCAGAGCCGGTGCGCGGTTGCCTTGGGCAAGTTCAGCACCTCGTTGATCTCGGTTGCGCTAAGCGGCTTCGTCGATGCGGCTACAGTGTCGAGAATATCGAGCACCCGTTCAATCGTAGAGCCGCGTTCGCGTTTCATTCGTGCCGGCCTTTGCCTGAACAGAAATCAGCCTGTCGAACACTTGCCCATGACATGGCAGATCGAAGTAAGTGCATCATGATTTACCCGCCAGACATTACTTTGGGTAGCCAAAGCACCAGTTGAGGGAAGATAAACAGCAGGGTGAGACCAATGAGTTGAATCACCATAAACTGCATCATGCCCAGGTAGATGTCCTTGAGATCCCAATCTGGCACGACCCCCTTCAGAAAGTAGGCTGACAAAGCCACAGGTGGAGATAGCCATGCGGTCTGCAAGTTCACCGCGACTAGAATGCCAAACCAGACCATCAGGTCGTAGCGATCCAGCCCGTGGATGTCTAGCGCCTCGACCGTTGGCAGCAAAATTGGCAAAACGATCAGAACAATAGGCACCCACTCCAGTGGCCATCCCAGGAGGAAGATCAGTGCCATAATCACGATCAGAATGAGGTAAGGCGACATGTCGAGGCCAAGTAGCAGCTCAGTCATCATCTTTGGCGTGCCCAAATAACTGAATTCGGCGCCAAAGAAGTTCGATGCGGCAACCAGGAACATGATCAAAACCGTGATCTCCAGGGCTTTGACCAGACTGTCAAAGAAACTAGGAAAGGTGAATTTGCCGTAACCGATAGATAACAAGATGGCACCAAAGGCGCCCATCGCTGCGGCTTCAGCAGGTGTTGCCAGGCCAAGGAGAATCGACCCCAAAGCAAAAGAAATCAGGATCGTGGGAGGCATGAGCCCGGCAAAGAACTCATCCCAGAGATCCGAGAAATGGAACCCATTGTCTGATGCGGCGTTATAAATCGGCCGTCCCAAATAGGCCAGAAGCAGGGTGAATGCAGCAAAGGTTATCGACCAGATCGACAGATTACCGTCATCGCCCATATTCGCAAAGATCATATAGAGGTGGAAGATCACCGTGAACGGAAGCACGATCCTGAGTATATTCAAACGGCGGTATGCGGCATAGGCGACGGCACAGGTAATGGCCAAAACGATTAAGCCGCCAAATGGCATCACACCGCCAAAAGCACCGCCCATGGCAAGGCCAAAGACTCGGCAAACGGTCAAAACACCCAGGCAGATCAGCGCGACCTCAGCGCCATAAAAAGCGGACGTTTGAGGTTGGTCCTCTTCTGATAAAATTGGCCCGAGGTCGGGATTTAGCCAGCAGCGTCCAAGCGTGTAAATCAGATAAAGGGTAGCCAGCATGGCGCCGGGAATAAAGGCTCCACGGAAAAGGTCCAGGGTTGAAACTTCGAGAACAGGTCCCATGACGATCAGCATAATTGAGGGCGGTATCAAAATGCCCAATGTGCCGCCTGCGGTGATGGTTCCGGCCGCAAGCTTGACGTCATAGCCTGCTCTGGTCATGGTCGCGCCGGCCATGATCCCAAGCAGGGTTACAGAAGCGCCCACAATGCCAGTGGCTGCTGCAAAAATCGTGGATACGATCAGTACGGCGATGAACAACGCGCCGCGAACGCGCGACATCATCATCTGGATCGATGCAAACAACCGGTCCATCAAGCCCGCCGCTTCCATCACGATCCCCATCAGGACAAAAAGCGGTACGGCCATGAGCTGATCGTTCAACATGGTAGAGTTTGTATTCAGCGTCATCAACAGCGTGGTTAACTTGAAGTTGGCGCCCCAAATACCGAAGACAAAGGCAAGGAAGATCAACGTGAACGCAATTGGAAAACCGATAAAAATCACGAAGAGCATGGCGCCCAGCATGATCAATCCGATGGTAGCTTTGTCCATGTTCGGTCGGGCGGACATGAGATCAGAAAACGATTCGCCCCCGGGGACAATACTCGGATGGAACACCGCCATAACGAGCCAGGTCAGTGCGATTATATAGACAGGTAAGGCCCGTACAAACAAACGCTCTCGCTCTTTACCCATCTTGTGAAATGCCCGGAAAATCTCAGGAAGGCCTTGCAGCATCAAGAGGAAGGCACCGACTGGCATCGCCAGGCGCGCGGGCCATAAAAGTGGTCCCCAGGCACTGTCGACCTGCATGGTTTCACCTCTTGAAAATGCGAGCCACCAGAAATCCGAGGCGATTACGGTAAAGAAGATCATCGAAGGCATAAAGAACAGGAGGTACAGTGTTGCATCCACAGTCGCCTGTGTCTTTGCCGACCAATTTCGGTAGAGGAAGTCGGCACGGATATGAACCCCGCGCATCAAACCATAACCCGCGGCCGCCATGAAGAGTACCCCGGCTATCATACGACTGGCGTCATACACCCAGAGCGTGGGGCCAAGTCCGAGGTTTCGGGCGAGGTCTTCGAACCCGGCATTTTGTAAGATCGAAAAGGAGTTTCGTGAAAGGACTTCTATCACCACTGCAACAATGAGCGGCACCATGAGCAGGGCAATAATCTGGCCTACTCGGTAATTGATTACGTCAATAGCTGCCGTAATAGGGCGTTGCCAGGGCGTCATATCTTCTGGCGTTTCACCCGGGGCCTCGGCACGACGCTCAGCGATCAGTTCGTCCGCGATCTCAAGATCTTCTGGATTGATCTCTTCTACAGCCATGACCCTTCTCCCCTGTATGTTTGTGCCCATTTTGGGCTCTTATTATTTAAACAGGGCTCAGCCCCTTACAGAAACTTCGAAGCGAGGCCTTGACGGGCCTCGCAACGAAGTCTTTTTTACTTCAAGTTTTTATTACTTCAGTGTATCTGCATGTGCACGACCCAAACTTGCGTTTGAAGTTTGTGCACCCGACCAGAATGGTACCACTGTGTCGGCGAAATCCTTTTGTGACTGCCACACTTCTGCGAAGAACTCGTTTTCATCCGCAGCGGCTTGTAGCAACTTTTTAGCGGCCGCCATGTACTCTGCGAAGTAATCTGCTGGAGTATCTTCCAGGATAACACCGTGATTATCCGTCAGATCTTTCAGTGCCTTACCGTTCTCATAGATTCTGTAGGACAAGGATTTTGACAGGGACGCATTTGCTGCCACTTCCAGTGCTTTCTGCTCAACCGCGCTCAGCGACTTGTAGAAATCGCCATTCACATACATGTCCGCGTTTACGGTCACCTGGTGCAGACCTTGCAGGTAGTAGTGCTTTAGCACTTTGTGGAAACCAAAGACGGAGTCAGGCTTGGGGCAGCACCACTCAGCTGCGTCTATGGTGCCTTTCTCAAGCGCTGGCAGGATGTCGCCGCCGCCCATAGCAACTGCTGGAACACCGATTGCAGCGTAAGCTGCACCAACCATTCCCGGAGGTGCACGGAAGCGTAATTTACGGAAGTCATCCATCGACTTGATCGGATGTGGGAACCAACCGAGTGCCTCAGGGCCCACTGGCTGCAGCATGAATCCTTTGACGT
>JBLIOG010000216.1:0-6889 GCA_047639625.1 Gammaproteobacteria bacterium | reverse complement strand
AGTTTCTGGTAACCGATAGCATCGACGAACTGCAATCCTGGAAAGAGCAGGGTTATCCTGAGTTGCCAGTTTTACGCGAAGATCGCAGCCTGTTTTACTTGCGAGAAGAACGCCAGGGACTGATCCTCGGGCCTTATGATCCGAAGCCACCCGTCTGGGCCGAAAATGGTGTTCCTAAAGGGTTCGGTCAGGAATTATTACCGCCCGAGATGGATCGAATGATCGATCAGTTTGAAGCCGCTTCGCGGGTTGTACCGTTGCTCCAAAAGGCCGGTATCAAGGAAATCATCAATGGCCCGATCGCGCATACACCGGATGGTTCTCCACTGGTTGGACCTGCCTGGGGTTTACCTAATTTCTGGCTGGCTGAGGGTAATACCTTTGGGATCTTGCTGGCCGGAGGTGTCGGAAAATTTTTATCCCAATGGATTATGGAAGGCGAACCGAGTATCGATATGTTTGAAGTTGATCCCCGGCGTTACGGTGCCTATGCCGATCAGGACTACACTATCAAAAAGAATATTGAATCCTACGGACACGTATTTGAGATTCACTACCCAAATCTCGAAATGCCTGCCACACGGCCTTTGAAGACTTCACCGTGTTATTCGCGAATGTGCGATTTGGGGGCGGTTTGGGGGCAGAAATATGGATGGGAACGCGCTAACTGGTTTGCACCCGAGGGTGTAGATCCAAAAGATGAACTTAGTTTTCGCCGCAGTAACGACTTTGAACCCATTTCGAATGAATGCCGTGTAGCGCGAAGTCAGGTAGCATTGATCGATTTTACGCCTTTCGCTAAATTCGAAGTCACTGGAAAAGGTGCCTATAATTTTCTAAACCGTTTACTTGCTAATCGATTGCCAGCCGTCGGCAAGGTGCGCCTCGCCCATGCGCTCACGAACGGCGGTGGCATACGCAGTGAATTTACGGTGACCTGCCTCGATGCCGAACATTTTTACGTGGTGACACCCGCCTGGGCTGAACGGTTTGATGAGGACTTTTTGTTAAAATCCTGCTCTGACGATGGTTCGGTGCAAGTTAAAAATATTACTTTAGACAAGGGTGCGTTTGTCATTACCGGTCCTAAATCGCGTGAATTACTGAAGCAGATAACATCGCATGATTTGAGTCAGCTCGCGTTTCCCTGGTTTAGTGCGCAAACAGTTGATATAACGGGTGTTGGGAAAATGCTGGCAATTCGGGTCAGTTATATCGGTGAGTTGGGATGGGAGTTGCACCATAATATCGACCAGCAACTCCCTTTGTACGATTTGCTGTTCAAAAAGGGCGCGGATTACGGACTTGTTCCGATCGGCATGCGCGCAATCGACTCGCTGCGGCTGGAGAAATCCTACCGCGGATGGAATCTTGATTTGAGCCGTGAATACAGTCCAATCGAGTCGAGTATGGAGCGTTTTATTGCTCTCGGTAAGGGCGAGTTTCAGGGCAGGGATGCTTTACTAAAGCAGCAAACTGATGGTGTCAGCGTAAAAATGGTCACGCTTGAAGTTGAGGACTGTGATGTGCAACCGATCAGTAACGCCCCGGTTTTCAATCAATCGGGTTTGATCGGTCGAATCACCTCGGGTGGTTATGGGCATACCCTGAAGATTGTCATTGCTTTAGCTTATATCGATGTCGAGTTTGTTAACTCTCCCGTTGATTTGGAGGCTGAAATTCTCGGGCAACGATATCGAGCTCGAATTATTGATGATTCGCCGTACGATCCTGAAAATCGAGTTCAGAATCTGCCCGAATAAATTTTCTAGTAGATCGGGTATGCGTCGCATATTGCCTGAATTTTCTGCCGATTTTTTTCGGCTTGTCCCGAATCAGGATTTTGGCAGGTCAAAATGGTCGCAAAAATTATTCGGCCAATCGTCTCAAATTCAGACTTTCCCAGACCGCGTGTCGTCGCGGCCGAAACACCGAGTCGTAACCCGACCCAATCGTCGGGTTTCATGGCATCGAACGGAACCGGGTTTTTATTTGATGTGATGTTAATCTTGGCGAGTTGATCCTGAACAGTCTGACCCTTTAATCCAATCTCACTGAAATCGAGTAAAACCATGTGCGTATCGGTTCCACCACTTACCAGTTTGATGCCATTAGATTTAAGTGTGTCGGCGAGGCTCTGTGCATTTGAAATTATCTGACTTGCATACTGTTTAAAGTCGGCAGTTAACGCTTCACCGAGACAAACAGCTTTTGCCGCTATGATCTGGCTATGCAAACTACCTTGTACGCCGGGGAAGATCGCCGATTGTAGTTTTTTAGCCCGATTCATGTTTTTTGACAGGATGAGTCCACCGCGCGGGCCGCGCATCGTTTTCGTCGTCGTACAGGTGACGAGATCCGCATGAGGCAGGGGTGAAGGGTGGACGCCGCCAGCTACTAATCCTGCAACATGTGCCATATCAACCAGAAAAATAGCATCAATGCTTTTTGCAATCGATGCGAGTCTTTCGAAATCGATGCAACGTGGATAGGCTGAACCACCGGTAATTAGCATTGATGGCTGGATAGACTTTGCGAGTTTCTCGACTTCATCGTAATCGATTAATCCCGTTTCACGATCGACGCCGTAATGATGTGATTCGAACCATCGACCAGAAAGATTTGCGGAAGAACCATGGCTAAGATGTCCACCCGCAGCCAGGTTCAAGCTGAGGATTTTGTCACCAGGTTTCAGACAGGCGAAAAAAACGGCCTGATTGGCCTGAGTACCTGAATGCGGTTGTGCATTGACGTATTCACAGTCAAACAATTCGCGCGCACGATCTATAGCAGCCTGTTCTACGATGTCGACAAATTCTCCGCCACCGTGAAACCGTTTACCGGGATAACCTTCCAATGTCTTATTGGTCATGGCGTGACCTAAGGCATCAAGAACGGCGCGACTGACAATGTTTTCAGATGCAATCAGTTCTATCTGGTTTTGCTGACGATTCTGTTCGCCATTCAAAGCATTCGCAATGAATGGATCAGTATGGGTGACAGATTGTTTGAAAAAATCAGACATGTTTTTCTCTTGATCAATTTAGGCCGTGAATTTAGCAATACCCGCTGTCACTCGCAAACGAGATTTGCTATTTTATTGGCCAAGAAGCCTGTTGGACTTAGGATTAATCTATTGTGGAAAAGTCATTTTGGCCAGATTTTCCGATCCAATTCGTTGAATAGAACAACTATTCACCTCATTTGATCAAAAAATCTAATTCAAAATGACTTTCCCTCGCTACGATAGCCTAAATCCAACAGGCTCCTGTTAAAGCTATGCCTATAAAATGTTAACACCACCTCGTCCTAAATTACCGCCTTTGAATCTGCTGCTCGCCTCGGAGGTTTTACCGCTGCTGCGACTGAGCTAAATGTGACTCCAGGAGCCATTGCGCAACCTATTAAAACACTTGAACAATGGGCTTCAGCACCCTCATTTGAACGCATGTCACAAGGCGTACAGTTAACTGAAATAGGACAAAATGTTGTCGCGGAGCTGGGTGAAGCATTCGATATATTGGGTACGGCAGCGGCAAAGCTGCGTACCCATCATCAATCTCAACAGTTGCGTATTGCGGTATTACCGAGCATTGCGCAGCTATGGCTATCGCCCAGATTACCTTTGCTACGGATAATTGATCCAACTAAGACGATTTCCATAACGGCGCTCGATCGTCGGCCCAATCTGTTACGCGAACCTTATGACTTGAGTTTGTTCTTTTATGAAAAATATCAGCTCAAGGGCGTGAGTGAAATATGTCGTGATCCAATATTTCCTGTTTTTTCGTCAAATTGGGCCGACAAATTAAAATCGCCAGTGGATCTTGATGGATCTGTTTTTCTTCACGATACCAAATGGAAAGACGATTGGAGCAACTGGATTGGAAAAGTCATTCCGGGGTGTCATATGGATGTTAGCGGGCCCGAATTTTCTCTTTACAGTTAGGCCGTGCAAGAGGCCATAAATGGCGGTGGTGTTTTAATCGGTCATGAACCCCTGGTGCGCGGGGAACTCGACTCTGGAGTTCTGGTTGCACCAATTAATGAGTGGATTGAATTACCTCAGTATCTTGGGGCTGAGGTTGCTTGCGTGCGACGTAAAGGGAGCCTGACCGAAAAAATTCTGGACCTGTTGCAATCGTTTTGAATAGACGGTTGTCGTTTTGATAAAAGTACAAATGTTTTATTTCGGTGATCATTAGGGATTAAATTGACGCAAAAGCTTCAGGAGTAAAACAGTAATGCAAACCCGCAACCCGAACAATTTTGGTTTTGGAACACAGATTCGAAAATCACCCTATTTTGATGCAACCGTGCGTTGGGGTGCTCACGATTTTTCAGTGTACAACCACATGTACATCCCTCGTGATTTTGGTGATCCAGAGCAAAATTTCTGGAATCTTGTCAACAGTGCGATCTTATGTGACGTAGCAGTCGAACGTCAGGTTGAAATCACCGGGCCGGATGCCAGTCGATTTACTCAGCTTTTAACCCCCCGAAACCTCGCAAACTGTGCGGTTGGTCAATGCAAATACGTGCTGATCACCGATGAAGATGGTGGTATTTTAAATGACCCGATATTGTTACGGTTGGCAGAAAACCATTACTGGTTGTCACTGGCTGACAGCGACGTTTTGTTCTGGGCAAAAGGGCTGGCTGTGCACTCAGGTATGGATGTTCAAATAACTGAGCCGGACGTCTCTCCATTACAACTCCAGGGGCCCAAATCGGGCGAAATAATGGAAGCGGTTTTCGGCAGCGAGATCTCAAAACTTAAATACTTCTGGCTAACTGAATTTAATCTAAACGGCATACCGTTGATTATTTCTCGAACGGGTTGGTCGAGTGAGTTAGGTTATGAAATTTATCTGCGCGATGGTTCAAAAGGCGATGAACTCTGGGAACAGATTATGAAAATTGGCCAACCGCTCGGATTGTTTCCCGGTCACACATCAAGTATTCGCCGAATCGAAGGCGGGATGCTGTCCTATCACGCCGATATGGACCGCTCGAACAATCCGTACGAACTCGGTATGGGTCGTCTGGTTGATCTTGATATGGAGGCTGATTTCATGGGTAAAGAAGCGCTCCAGAAAATCAAGAAGACAGGTGTCAGTCAAATGCAGATTGGGCTAGAAATTGACGCGCCGGCATTCACTGGTCCGAATACTCGATTCTGGTCTATCAGTCGTAATGAGCTGGAGATAGGGAAGGTGACTTCGGCAGTTTATTCACCACGTCTCAAAAAGAATATAGCCCTGGCGATGGTCGATATTGATCATTCTAATTCAGGTACTGAAGTATTCGTCGATACCGGATCGGGTCAATTGCCGGCACAGGTCGTGACCAAACCGTTTTATGATCCAAATAAACAGTTAGCGAGCGGCGCGGTTTAATAGCGCATGTATCCCTATTTGAAGCTGGCCATCACTTTACTGAGATCACTTAAACGATCAAAGTTATCAATCGATGAACTCGGTGTGATTCAGTGCCGTGTTGGTTTCACCGATATAGATCCTTTCATGGAATTAAATCATGCGCGGCAACTAATCTATATGGAACTTGGGCGATGGGACTTTTCTTACCGTACGGGTTTTCTGAATTTGCTGAAGCAAAAAGGCTGGGGATTGACCGTGGGTGGTATCAGTATTCGATACCGTCGGCGAGTGGCATTCTGGCAGCGCTTTTCAGTTACTACACGGGTTGTTTGTCATGACGGGCGCTGGTTTTATTTTTTACAGGAAATTATCAAAGACGAGAAAATCTGTTCGTCTGCATTAATCAAAGCCGGAGCTGTCTCGAAGCAGGGCCTCGTGCCCGCTATTGAAGCTTTGGAAGCGGTCGGTCAAGGTGATTGGGGGCATGTAATTCCTGATTGGGTTCAGGCCTGGATTGATGCCGAAGGACAGCGACCGTGGCCGAAGTAAGAATTTATAACCAATTTATGTTATTATCTGCCCGATATAGGGTAAAAATATTGTATTAAATTTTTAATTCAATACATTCCGTCGCATGACGACAAAGCCTGATCTAAATCCTCTTATTCAACACCTCTGTAATAGCAGCTCCTTGGATCGAGCTGCGGCTGAAAAACTGATCGATGAAGTCCTCGCCTATTTCGCAGAAACAGTCGAGGACTATGTGCGTCGACGTCATCGCGAACTCAAGTTGGAACTGGGCCTCTCCAATCCCGAGATTTATCAGCGACTGGAAACCGAGATCAGTCAGCTAGTCTTCAATTCTCCCTCTTTATCACAGCGGCAAATTCGTCGCATCATTTACGGGTAGGTGTAAACATGTGCGGAATAACCGGTTACACAGGACGGCAAAATGCAGTTCCGATCATTATGGAAGGGCTCAAGCAACTTGAATATCGAGGTTATGACTCAGCAGGAATCGCCTTAACGGTAAAGCAAGGTCTTTCGGTTCATCGAAAGGCCGGCAAGATAGCATTACTCGAGTCGTCTTTGCCTGCGCGTTTAAAGGGTAAAACGGGTATTGGTCATACCCGCTGGGCAACACACGGTGAACCGAATGATGAAAACGCTCATCCACATTTAAGCAACAATAATCGATTCGCAATTGTCCATAATGGCATTATTGAAAATGCCGCACCCTTACGCGCTCGATTAGAAGCGCATGGAAACATATTTCATTCGCAGACGGATAGTGAAGTGCTGGTTCATCTTATTGCTTCGATTGAAGCCGATACTTTACTCGAAAGAGTCCGACAGGCGCTGACTCAAGTTGAAGGAACCTATGGTCTTGCAGTGATAGATTCTGAGTCCGAAGGACAAATTGTTGTCGCCCGAAATGGTAGCCCGGTTGTGCTAGGCATCGGCGACAAAGAAATGCTGGTTGCCTCTGATACATCAGCCCTGGTTCG